>CAYJLS010000009.1:0-49873 GCA_964371065.1 uncultured Anaerolineaceae bacterium
TTGCCGTGTAGTCTTATCCACAAAGTTTTGTCGATGTCGAAGCAGTAAGCGCCTAAGGACTTGTGTAAAAATAAGTTCCGTGTTTCCGTCAGCAGTTGGACTGCTGACGGCTCGCAGTGCAACTGCTCGCGAACTTTGAAATCGGGGAGTTATTTTTACGCGGCTACTAAGGAAGTAAAAAGCAGACAGACGTTAAGGCGTCTGTCTGCTTTTTACTGAATTTTATACCGGCTGTCAACGCGAAACTGTAGCCAGCCTTCGTTACACTTCGCGTATATCCCACATCTTTTTGATGTGCGGAGCGAGGATCTTCCTGACCTGCGCCTGGCTCATGCCGTTGATCTTGAACGTGAGGATGCGCGAGTTCGCGTCTTCGCCCACAAACTGGCCAAAGGCAATGAAGTTGCCGCCCGCATCGGTAATAGACTTGGTAACCTGGGCCAACATGCCGGGCTGGTCTTCCACAAGCGCGGTGACGCGCACGCCTTTTTCCCGGGCGCCCATCAGTTCGATGAACAACTTGAACAGGTCGGTCTCGGTGATGATGCCGACGACGCGCGATCCCTTGACCACGGGCAGGCCGCCGATCTTGTTATCGGCCATGATGCGCGCGGCTTCCTCGATGGGCGTATCCTCGGCAACGGTGATGACCGGCTTGGTCATCACTTCCGTGACGGTCAATTTACTGAGCAGATAGTTCATTTCCCACACACTCAGGGTGGTGGCGGGCGAGGGGGAGGCGTTCAACAGGTCTTTATCGGAAACGATCCCGACCAGTTTGCCGCCCTTGATGACGGGCGCGCGGCGGATGCGTTCCTTCTTGAACAGGGCCAACGCATCGTGGATGCTCATTTCAGGCCCGATGATGATGGGCGGGCGGGACATTCTTTCGCCGACTAACATTCGTACCTCCTTGGGTTTACAGGGCGCACAAGCGCACGGAATTTCACAAGTTCATTATATGCTTACCGTTGGTTTCAATCCAGAGGAATATTGTCACATTTCCTGAAGGTATTTGTAATGCAAAATAAGTTGAGAGTCTCACCTCCCTCCTCCGCAAGGCTCTCCCTGACTGAACACGAATTACCAATTACCATTTACCAATAACCAATCACTTTCCTGCGCCAAACTCTCTCACCACCCGCGCCATGTGCCGCGCGTGCTTGAGATACAGGTCAATGCGGATGTTTTCGTTGGGCGCGTGCGTGCGCGTATCGGGGTAGCCCATGCCCGCCGTGGCGACGGGCAGTCCCAGTTCGTGAACGAAGGGATGGCTTGGGCCGGAGCCGCCGACCAGCGGGACGAGTGTCATCGGCTTATCGTAGACATCCTTCGCCGCCTCCACCACCAGTTTGATGAACGGGTGATCGGGATCGGTGCGGGCGGGCGCGTCGCCGCCCAGGTCGGTGATTTTCACATCCGTAAAGCCGTGACTGTCCAAATGCGCGCGCAGTTTGGCGAGGATGTCCTTCGGCTCCTGGTCGGGGATCAGGCGAAAATCCACTTTGGCGGAAGCGCGGGCAGGCAGGACGGTCTTCGAGCCAGGCCCCTGATAGCCGCTGGTCAGTCCGCAGATGGTGCAGGTGGGCGAGAAAACTTCCTCGAGTTTGAGCTCGTCTCCGCCTTTGAGTCCCTTGATGAAATATGGCACGCCGTAACGCGTTTTATATTCCTCGGTCATATCCGCCAGCGCGGACATGAGTTCGCGGTCGCGCGCCGAGGGTTGCTGGACCGCGTCGTAGAAGCCGGGGATGAGAATCCGCTCGTCCGCGCCTTTGAGCGAGTTGAGCGCCCAGACCAGTCTCCAGGCCGCGTTGGGGAAGATGCTCCCGCCCAGGCCGGAGTGAACGTCTGTCGAAAGCAAATCCACGGTGAGTTCCACATATTGAATGCCGCGCAGGCCGAGATATTGCATGGGCGTATCGGTGTGATCCACGCCGCCAAATTCCCACACGCAGGCATCGGCTTTGAGCAGGTCGGTGTGTTCGTGGATGAATTTGGCGAGGTTGACGCTGGCGGTTTCCTCCTCGCCCTCCACGATGAACTTGACGTTGCAGGACAACTCTCCCTCGGCCAGCAACGCGTCCAGCGCGAACAGGCGCGCCACGAAATGACCCTTGTCGTCGCTGACGCCACGTCCGTACATTTTGCCGTCGCGGATTTGCGGCTCGAAGGGCGGCGACTCCCACAATTCCAGCGGTTCGGGCGGTTGCACATCGTAGTGATTGTAGAACAGCAGGGTCTTGTCGCTCTTGCCTTTGCGCCCGGCCACCACGACCGGCGCGCCCGCCGTCGGGTGGATGGTCGCCTCGAAGCCGCGCGCCCGCAACAGGTCCGCGACGAGCGAGGCGGTTTCCGTCAGCCCGATTTTTTGCGCGGAGATGCTCGGTTGCGCGACCAGCCGTCCAAGTTCGCGCAGGCTGTCATCCAGGTGCGATTCGAGAAAAGCGTCAATTTTCGAGAAAGCGTTCATATCGTCTCCTATTGGAAGAAAAGGGGGAGCGAGGCCGCGCCCGCGAAGGCGAAGGCCGCCATCTTGAGTGTTTGCCCGATCCAGCAAAACAGCAGGAATTTCCAGACGGGCATTTTCAACGTGCCGGCCGCGACGCCCGCCAGGTCGAAGAATGGATTGGGAATCGCGGCCAGGACGAGGACTGCCCAGCCGCCCCATTTCCGGACCCCGGGCTGGACGCGCGCGTACGCGGCGGTATTCTCCACCACCACTCCCCCGCCAAAGCCCGCCAGGTAGCCGCTCAATTCGCCGAGCGCGCCGCCCGCGCCCGCGGCCAGCGCCACGCCGAGCGGATGGAACACGCTCCCCATGGCGAAGACAACGGCCACCCCCGGCGCGGGCAGGAATACGGTGGCGTTTGACAGCAGCGCGATCAGGAAGATGCCGGGGTATCCGTATTGTGCGAATTCATCGGCGTGGTCGCGGATGGAGAAAACGTAAACGCTGATGCCGACCACGGCCAGCACCGCGAGAACGCGCAAGATGGTTGTCCGCGTTGCCGTGCTCATTCTGGTTGAACGTTGAACGTTAAACGTTTAACGTTCAACCCTCGATAATCTCGATGCTTTGGATTTTCACACCCGGGTATTCCGGCCTCTGCGGATTGCGCGGCTTGATCGCCATCAGCACATCCATGCCTTCGATGACCTGCCCGAACACGGTATGTTTGTCATTCAAGTGCGGCGTGGGGACGTGGGTAATGAAGAACTGCGAGCCGTTCGTGCCGGGTCCCGCGTTTGCCATCGAGAGTACGCCCGGCTGGTCGTGCCGCAGGGACGGGTGGAATTCGTCCGCGAATTTGTAGCCGGGGCCGCCGGAGCCGGTGCCGGTCGGGTCGCCGCCCTGCGCCATAAAATCGGCGATGACGCGGTGGAAGATGACACCGTCGTAAAATCCCTGGCGGACGAGAAAGACGAAGTTGTTGACAGTCTTCGGGGTCTTGTCCGCGAACAGTTCAATGACCATTGTGCCGACGTCCGTTTTCATTCGAGCCGTGTATTTCTTCTTCGGGTCAATTTCCATTTCGGGCGGTTTGTTCCATTGCTTGGGCATTGAATAACTCCTTCGATTTACGATTTACGATTTACGATTGCCTTGCCGACTCGCCGATGATTCGACTACTTGACCATCCGACTATTTGACCATCCGACTACGCCAACAACGCCTCGATGCGCGCCACCACCATATCCAGCGCGGCGGCGTTGAACCCACCTTCTGGGATGATCACGTCCGCGTAGCGCTTGGACAACTCGACAAACTCCAGGTGCATGGGGCGCACGGTGGCGAGATATTGCTTGATAACCGACTCTGTCGTGCGGCCGCGTTCGGCGATATCGCGTTGCAGGCGGCGGATGAGGCGCAGGTCCGAATCGGTATCAACGAAAATCTTCACGTCGCAAATACCGCGCAGGGCGGGTTCGACGAAGATCAGGATGCCTTCGACGAGAATCACGCCGCGCGGCTGGACGGTATAGGTTTTATCTGTTCGGCTGTGCGTAGAAAAATCGTAGATGGGAACCTCGACGGGCTGTCCGCTTTTTAGTTGTTCGATGTGGCGGATCAGCAGGTCGGTTTCCAGCGAGTTGGGATGATCGAAGTTGACCTCGGCGCGCTGGACGGGCGGCAATCCACTCAGGTCTTTGTAGTACGCGTCGTGTTGCAGGAAGGCGATGCGCTCCGGCCCGACGCGTTGCAGGATTTGCTGCGCGACGGTGGTCTTGCCGGATCCCGATCCGCCTGCGATGCCGATGACGAGTGGCGTGGCATGAGACATGCCTCGATTATACCCGTTGACAAAAGGAGTCCGAAGTCTTTGCATAGCACCCTGTAAAGGGCCCGACTTCGGACTCGCGCTTGTGTAAAACCCAACGTCAGGCCCTTTGCAGGGTGCTTCGCGAAAACGTTGGAGTTCATGCTGCCTACATCCCAGCCATATAAGCCAGGCCGACCGTCCCGGGACCGGTATGATTGCCAATGACCGGGCTGACCTCGGTCAGGATGCTTTCCTCGGCATTCAACTCTTTGGAGGCGCGCTCCAGCAGGTTCTTTGCTTCCATGGGAGCATTGGCGTGGAGCGTCGCGAGGTGAATGTGCGATTTTCCGTTCGTCTGCTCCATAACCAGTTCGAGTACGCGATCGAGGGCTTTGCTTTTGGTACGGATGCGCTCTATGGGTTCCACGCGGCCATCAATGAGGGCCAGGACTGGCTTCATGTTCAAGGCCGTGCCGAGGAAACGTTGCGCGCCGCCGATGCGTCCGCCCCGGTGTAGGAATTCCAGCGTGTCCACCGCAAAGTAGACGCCGGTATGATCGCGCGCTTTTTCAGCGACGGCTTGCGCGTCGGTCACGTTGGCTCCTTCCGCAACCGCGCGAGCCGCGGCCAGCACCTGGAAGCCCATGGCCATGGCCGCGGACTGGCTGTCTACCACGTGAACTTTATCCGCTCCCGTGCCGAGCGCCTCACGCGCATGGGTGACCGACTGGATCGTCCCGGAGAGTTTCGAGGAGATGAAAATTCCAAGCACGTTGAAGCCTTTTTCAAGCAGGTTGTTGAAAATATTCTGCATGGTCACGATGGAAACTTGCGAGGTGGTCGGCATGACTTTGGCGGTCTTGATGCGCGCGTAGAATTCCTCCGGCTGAATGTCCACACCGTCATTCAGGGTTTGTTCCCCCCAAATGAGGACTTGCGGCGCGACGGTGATGTTGAATTTGTCGGTCAGGTCTTTGGGGATCCAGGCAGTGCTGTCGGTCACGATCGCGGTCTTGGACATGGGTTCCTCCCGAATGAAGTGATGAATTGATTACTCAATCTGTGTTAACCCCCTCGCCTTCCAATCAGTTGCGAGAAATTCAATTAAAAGGCTCATGGTATAATATGCCGCGCAAGCAAGTTCGCATAGACTTTTATACTGAGGAGCCCAATTTGGCCTTCAACCCATTAAACTGGCTTTTAGGCCTGTTCTCTCTCGACATTGCCATTGACCTGGGCACCGCGAATACCCTAGTGCATGTCCGCGGCAAGGGGATTGTCATCAACGAGCCTTCGTGGGTGACGATTGACAAGCGGCTTCGGCAACCTATTGCGATTGGCCTGGAAGCCAAAGAGATGGCCGGGCGCACGCCAACCAATGTGGTGGCCGTGCGGCCCCTGCGGGATGGCGTCATCTCTGAATTCGATATCACACAGATCATGCTGGAATATTTCATCGGCAAAGTCCACGAGCAAAGCGTGGTGCCTTTGCCGCGCCCGCGCGTGGTGGTCGGCATCCCCACCGGCGTGACCGAGGTGGAGAAGCGCGCCGTCTACGACGCGGTCATGGCTGCGGGAGCGCGGCAGGCCTTTTTGATCGAGGAACCGATCGCGGCCGCGCTCGGGGCGGGTCTGCCGATCGGGGAGATCCGCGGCAGTATGGTGGTGGACATCGGCGGCGGAACGACCGAGGTGGCGGTCATGTCCATGAGCGGGGTGGTCGTTTCCCGCTCCCTGCGCGTGGCGGGCGATGAAATGGATCAGGATATCGTCCAGTATTTGCGAAACAAGTACAACCTGTTGATCGGCGAGGGCGTGGCCGAGCAGATCAAATGGAATATCGGTTCCGCCTATCCCCTGCCGACCGAAAAAACAATGGATGTGCGCGGCCGCAACCTGGTAACGGGCTTGCCGGAGACCATCCAGGTCTCGTCTGTGGAAATGCGCGAGGCGCTCTCCGTTTCGGTGCAGGTGATCGTGGACACGGTCCGCGATGCGCTGGACGAAATCCCGCCTGAAATCGTCTCCGACTTAATGGATGTAGGCATCTGCCTGGCAGGCGGCGGCGCGCTTTTGCAAGGACTGGCCGAGCGCCTGTCCGATGAATTAAAGTTACGCGTTTGGGTTGCGGAAGACCCACTGACCTGCGTGGCGCGCGGCGCGGGAATGATCTTTGAGGATTTCGAGATCCTGGGCCGTTATTTGGTTGGGCTGGAGCGCGGCAGCACACGCCATAGCGCGTGACCCGTAGAGACGTTGCAATGCAACGTCTCTACCAAGCACCCTAAAAAATGAGAGACCTTTTATCTCGTTCGTTACAGGCGACAATTATTTTCCTGGTGGTGGGGGGCATCCTGGCGCTGGCGTTTGGCGGTTATTTCAGTTCCGCTTCCAATTGGTTTACCGGAATGATTGTGGATACGCAAAGCTGGTTTTCCACGCGCTATCTCGCCATTCAGGATTTCCTGGCCGCGCCGCGTGACGTTACCTCCCTGCGACAACGCAATGCTGAATTGGAATCCGAGGTGGCGGCTTTGCGCGCCCAGGTGATTGAATTGTCCGAGCGCGCCAGCCAGGTAAATACCCTGGCTGCCCTGGTGGACTATTCGCGTGCCAACCCCGAATCCAGTTATATCGCCGCAGACGTGATCGGGCGCGACCCGAGTCCTTTTCTCCACTATATCATCATCAACCGCGGCTCGAACGACGGCATCCTGCGCGGCATGCCGGTAGTGACCGACCAGGGTCTGGTCGGGCGCGTGGATGCGGTCATCGCGGACGCGGCCCGCATCCAGTTAATTACCGACCCGCTTTCGGCGGTCAATGTCCGTTTGCAGAATTCGGAAGTGGAAGCGGTGTTGAGCGGCTCTGTAACAGGCGACCTGTCGCTTAACCTGATCCCCCAGGATGTGACCCTGGAGGACGGCGACCTGGTGTTGACGTCCGGTTTGGGCGGCGGTTATCCAACCGACCTTCCCATCGGCCAGGTTACCAATATCCGCAAGCGCGAAGCGGATTTGTTCCAGCAGGCTTCGGTCCAGCCGGTCGTGGATTTTTCGCGGCTTTCCATCGTTCTCGTCATCACCAATTTCCGCCCGGTTAACATCGAGCCTCTCATCCCCGCCGTTACTCCATAAAACATGCGCCATCTTGTCGCCTTTCCCATTTTGGCGCTGGCTGTTATTTTGCAATCGGCCATCGTCAGCCGCATTTCCCTTCTGTCCGGTTATGCCGACCTGGTGCTGGTGATCGTGATTGGCTGGGCGCTTCAGGAGGGAGTCACGACCGCCTGGCATTGGGCAGTCGTAGCCGGAGCCATGACCGCCGTTGTCACCGGTCTGCCCTGGGTTGTCCCGCTGGCCGGATTTTTGATCGCAGTGCTCCTCGCACAGGCTTTACAAAAAAGGATCTGGCAGGCGCCTTTGATTGGGATGTTTACCGTCACTTTCGTTGCTTCCCTATTTTCGCATTTGCTTTCCTTTGTTGTCATTAATCTGAGCGGCGCATCCCTTCCATTCAGCGACACGTTCAGCCTGGTCACCCTGCCCAGCGTGCTATTGAACCTGTTGCTGGCCATTCCGGTTTTCTGGTTAATGCGCGACCTGGCCCAATGGGTGCATCCCATCGAGGAGGAAGAGTGAGTTCTGGTTCCGTTTCGCAACCCATCCTGGATGTGCGGCGCATGTGGGTTGTCTATGCCGTGGTTGTGGGGGCGCTTTTTCTGCTAATTTCGCGCCTGATCACATTGCAGGTTGTGGAAAACAAAATCTGGCTTGCACAGGCTGTCGAGAATTACACGGCCAGCATTAGCCTGCCCGCGCCGCGCGGCATCATCTATGACCGTAATGGGTACGTATTGGCGCGCAATCTTGCCTCCTACAATGTAGTCATTACGCCCGCGCAACTTCCGGATGACAATGCCGACATTCAAAATATTTATCGCGAACTTTCCGCTTTGGTTGGCGTGCCGGTCAACCAGGGAACGGTGGCCGAGGCCAAACTTTTTGCCCCGTGCATCGAAGGTCCGGGCATCTCCCAACTGGTGGCGCTGGGAGATTCGAACTCTCCCTACACGCCCGTCAAAATAAAATGCTATGTGGATGCGCAGGTCGCCAAGATTGTCAGCGAACGCGCCGTGGACTGGCCGGGCGTTTCCGTGGAGGTGGAGCCGATCCGCGACTACCCGACCGGTTCGCTGACCGCCGACGTGATCGGTTTTCTCGGACCGATTCCAGCCAGCCTGGAGGAGGAGTATCTCGCCCGCGGCTTTGTTCCTAGGCGGGACAAGGTTGGCTACTCTGGCGTGGAACTTTCGCTGGATAACATTCTGACGGGCAAAAATGGCACGCGCATCATTCAGGAGGATGTGGCCGGCAAGGAATTACGCAACCTGGAGGCGCCCAGCGCGGCAGTCCCGGGCAATAATGTCATTTTGACCATTGATACCCGCCTGCAATCTGCCGCGGAAGCCGCCCTGGTCAATGAAATTAAAGAGTGGAACGTTTACTTTGGACAGGAGAGAATTTCAAGCGGCGTTGTGATTGCCTTGAACCCAAAGACCGGTGAAGTGCTGGCGATGGTCAGCTACCCGTCTTATGAGAATAACCGCATGTCGCGTTTCATCCCGGGATATTACTACGAACAACTCAGCCAGGACCCGCGCAAGCCGCTGTTGAATAATGCCATTTCGAGCGAATTTCCTCCCGGCTCCACGTTCAAACTTTCCACCGCCACGGGCGCATTGAGCGAAGGTGTTGTTACCTTGAGCGACATCATAGAAGCCCCGGGGCAACTGGTGTTGACCGAGAAATTCTCGCCCAACGACCCGGGCCGCGAGCGTCCATTTAGAGATTGGACTTATGACCTGAATGGGGTGATCAACCCGGAAGGATTTGGCACAATTGACTTCCTGCACTGCATCGCCTACTCGAGTAATGTGTGTTTCTATAAACTGGGCGGGGGTTACAAAGACGAGATCGTCCAGGGACTGGGCATCGAACGCCTGCGTGAATATGCGCGCGCCATCGGTTACGACCAGCCTTCCGGCATCGAACTGCCCTACGAACGCGGCGGACTGATCCCGACCCCGCAGTGGAAGCGCATCAACAAAGGCGAAAACTGGTCCACCGGCGACACCTATATCGCCAGCGTGGGGCAGGGCTACGTGCTGGCGACGCCTTTGCAGGTGCTGATGTCCGGCGCGACCATCGCCAACGACGGCAAACTCATGCAACCAACCATCGTGCGCGAAGTGCAGGACAGTGAAGGCAATGCCGTTGAAAAGTGGTACGACCCCGCCACGGGCCTGATCACGGATACGAAATCCAGCCCAACCAGCTACCAGATCTCGCCATTTAATCCCACCGCGAAATGGGACATCACCCAAACCCCCCTCATCCGCGTCTACAACTGCGAAGGTCCGTATTGTTCCGAGACGGAAAACTTTAAAACGGTGGATCCTTTTGTGGTTCAAAAAATCCAGGAGGGCATGCGCCTGGCTGTGATTGACAACCAGGGAGGCATCCATCGCGGCACCCTGAACAAGGTTTTTGGCGACCCGATCAAATTCCCGATTGCCATTGCAGGAAAGACCGGCACCGCTGAATACTGCGACGATGTGGCGCTCGATGCCAATCGCTGCCAGTTTGGCGTCTGGCCCACGCATTCATGGACTCTCGCTTACGCGCCCTTCGAAGATCCCGAAATCATCATCCTGGCGTTTTGCTATAACGGCGGCGAAGGCGCTTCGGTGGCCGCGCCGATCGTGGCGCGCGTCATGCAAGCCTATTTTGCGATCAAAGCCATTGACCTGGCTGCGGGTGGTGGTTAATGGGACATGCTATAATTCGCACGTCCCACGTAGTGCCGACTTCAGTCGTTGGGGAACGACTAAAGTCGTCACTACGTGGAATACGCGGCGACAAAAACATCCATGACTGATTCGAATTCCCTGATCCAAATCAAGGGCTTGCGCGACGGCTTGCTGATTTCATTGGGCAGCGCGCCATTGGATGATTTGCGCGCCGCGCTGATGGAACAGATCGAGGCGCGCCAATCGTTTTTTCGAGGTGCGCGCGTCGCGCTTGACGTAGGCAGCCAGATTCTTCACGTCAACGAACTGTCCGAACTGCGCGACACGCTTTCCGAACGCGGCGTGAACCTGTGGGCGGTGGTGAGCGAATCGCCGACCACCGAAAAGACCGCCCAACTGCTCGGACTGGCCACGCGCATCGCGAAGCCGCGCCCGCAGGAGATGACCCGCCCGCCTGCGGAAGCCGCAGGCGGCGCCGGCGCGGCCATGTGGATTGCGCGCACGCTGCGCTCGGGGACGCGCATCGAATTCCCCGGCCACATTGTGGTTCTGGGAGATGTCAACCCCGGCGCGGAAGTGATCGCCGACGGGAGTATCCTCGTCTGGGGGCGGGTGCGCGGCGTGGCGCACGCCGGGGCAAACGGCGACCTCTCCGCGGTCGTGTGCGGACTCGACCTGTCCGCGGGGCAAATCCGCGTCGCCGGCGCAACCGCCATCCCGTCGAAGGGAAGCGGGGAAGTCCGTCCCGAAAAAATATTTTTAGAAGACGGCGTTTTAAAAGTCGAACCCTGGCAGGCAAATCAGTCTTAAGGTGAATTATGGGCGCTCAAGTTGTAACGATCACTTCTGGAAAAGGCGGCGTGGGCAAGACCACCGCGGTCGCCAACCTGGCCGTCGCGCTGGCCGCGGACGGGGCGCGGGTGGTCTGCATTGACGGCGACATCGGCCTGCGAAACCTGGACGTGGTGATGGGACTCGAAAATCGCATCGTGTACGATGTGGTGGACGTGATCGAGGGACGCTGCCGGCTGCGCCAGGCCATGATCCGCGACAAGCGCCTGCCCGAGTTGTTCCTCATCCCCGCCGCGCAAACGCGGGATAAGTCGGCGGTCACGCCTTCGGACATGGTGCGCCTGTGCAATGAGTTGCGCGGCGAAGTAGACTGGGTACTGATCGATTCGCCCGCAGGGATTGAAAGGGGCTTCAAGAATTCCATCGCCGCGGCGGATCGCGTCATGGTGATCACTAATCCTGAGGTCTCGGCGGTGCGCGATGCCGACCGCGTCATCGGTATTTTGGAGGCCGAGGAAAAAGGCACGCCTGCGCTGATCCTCAATCGCCTCAATCCCGTCATGGTCAGGCAACACGACATGCTTTCCGCGGAGGATGTGCTGGACTTGCTGGCGATCAAATTGATCGGCATTGTGCCGGAAGATGAGAGCGTGATCGTCGGGACGAATCGCGGCAACCCGGTGGCGCTCGATCCAAAGAGCCGCGCGGGACAGGCCTTCCGCAACATCGCCAGGCGTTTGAGCGGGGACGACGTTCCCTTCCTGGACCTCGAAGCGGGGAACGGCCTGTGGGCGCGCCTGACCAAACTGGGGAGGAAATAATGTTCAATTTCTTTAGACCGAAACGGAGCGCCGCGAGCGCCAAGGAACGCCTGCAGTTGGTGTTGATCCACGACCGCACCGATTTGACTCCCGCCGCGCTGGAAGCGCTCAAGGATGATTTGATTGCGGCCATTTCCCGGCACATCGAGATTGACCCGAACGCCGTCCGTATCAATGTGGCGCACGACGGACGCGAACAACGCCTGGTGGCGGATATTCCACTCAGGAGCATGGCGCGCCGCCGCGCTGGATAGTCCATGTTTCGCGGAATTTCCTGGCGGCATTTTGATTTCTGGTTGTTGGGCGTGATCGTCCTGGCCATCGCCTTTGGCGTGGCAATGATCCGCTCGACGATCTCGCCGGAGAATACGGAGATTGCCAACTCGGTCAATCGCCAGATTCAATTTGCGTTCGTCGGCCTGTTCGTGATCGTGCTTGTGGCGGGCATTGATTACCGTTACTGGACTGCGCTCTATATCCCGATGTACATTGTGATGGTGATCCTGCTCATTATGATCTACATCAGCGCCCAGCCGCAATTTGGCGCGGCGCGCTGGTTCCAGATTGCAGGCCTGTTCATCCAGCCGACGGAACTGGCAAAAGTGGTGGAAGTGCTGGTCCTGGCGCGTTATTTCGAGGAGACGAAAGACCGTCCACGCGACCTGAAATGGATCATCGGAAGCCTGCTGTGGGTGTGGGGACTGGCAATTTGGATCCTGCTCCAACCCAACCTGAGCAACGTGATCGTGATGATGGTCATCTGGGCCGCGATGGTTTGGATCAGCGGCATTCAGATCAAGCACCTGTTATGGGGCGCGCTGGCGGGTATCCTGGCTGTCAGCGTGGCGTTCCCGTTTCTTCAAGGTTACCAACGCGACCGCGTGTTAACCTTCCTTTTCCCCGACCCGAACGCCAGTTACGGCGCGACCTACAATGTCCAGCAGGCGTTGATCGCCATCGGCTCGGGCGGGTTGCTTGGGCAGGGATACGGCCACGGCACGCAGGTTCAATTGCGCTTTCTGAAAGTCCGCCACACCGACTTTATTTTCTCCGCCATCTCGGAGGAATTTGGCATGATCGGCGCGGGACTGGTAATCGCCATTGTGACATTTATCGTCCTGCGTTGCCTGCGGGCGGCGCGTCTCGCCAGGGATGTGACCGGCGCGATGATCGGCTACGGCATCGCCATCCTGATCTTCTTCCAGGGCGCGGTCAACATCGGCGTGAACATGAAAATCATCCCCGTTTCCGGCCTGCCATTGCCGTTCATCAGTTATGGCGGATCGGGTCTCGTCTCGCTCATGTTAGGAATCGGCCTTGTGGAAAGCGTGATACTCAGGCATAGACAAATGGAATTTTAGTTGTAGAACAAATTGCCAATTTGTTCAGGGGCAAATTGGCAATTTGCCCTACAGAATTGGAGATACTTCTTTGACCACCAAACCTGCTCGCACCCGCGTCGCTCCGTCACCGACAGGGCACATGCATCTCGCCACTGCGCGTGTAGCGCTCTACAATTATCTACTCACCAAAAAGACCGGCGGACAATTCATCCTGCGCCTCGAAGATACCGATTTGAAGCGCACCATCCCCGGCGCGGAGCAGGAAATCGTGGATGGCCTGCGCTGGCTCGGACTCGACTATGATGAAGGTCCAGATATTGGCGGCGCGTACGGTCCCTACCGGCAGACCGAGCGCCGCGAGATCTACGCCCAATACGCAAAGGAACTGATCGAAAAGGGACACGCCTATCCCTGCTTCTGCACGCCCGACCATTTGGAGAAGGTGCGCCAGGAACAGTTGAAGCGCAAGGAAAATCCGCACTACGATGGGACCTGCCGCAACCTCACGCCCGAGGATGCCGCCCACCGCGTGGCAAACGGTGAAAAGCACATCGTCCGCTTTCGGATGCCGCAGGAGGGCGTGACTGTGGCGCACGATCACCTGCGCGGCGACATCACCACCGAGAACGTGCAAATCACCGATCACGTCCTGGTCCGCTCCGACGGCCTGCCAACCTATCACTTTGCCGCGATGGTGGATGATTACACCATGAAGGTCACCCACGTCCTGCGCGGCGCCGAGTGGCTGTCCACGTTCCCGCTGCACGTCAATATCGTGCGCGCCTTCGGTTGGGAGGAGCCGGTCTGGGTGCATCTCTCGCTCTTCCTCAAGCCGAGCGGAAAAGGCAAACTCAGCAAGCGCGACGCGACCCTCGCCATGAACGACGGTTATTCCGTTTTCATCAAGGACATGAACGAACTCGGTTTCACCCCCGAAGGCATCAACAACTGGATCGCGTTGATGGGTTGGGGCGTCCCCGAAAATGACGTGATGACGCTTCCGCAAATGATCGAACGTTTCGACATCGGCCACCTGACCGCTTCGCCCGCCGCGATCAATTTCCAAAAACTGGACCATTTCAACGGGACACACATTCGCCTCCTCCCGACGGGGGAGCTGGCCGCGCGGCTCCAGCCTTTTTTCGCCCGCCAGGGACTCACGGTCAACCCCGAGGCGCTTTTGCGGATCGTTCCCATCATCCGCGAACGCCTCATCACCCTGGACGACTGTCTCGCGTTCGCGGCTTTCTTCTTCAAAGATGACGTAACGCCTGTGCCCGAAGAACTGATCGCCAAGGGACTGGACGCCAAACAATCCGCGCAGGTTGCCCGCAAGTCTTACGAGATATTGTCCGGCCTGCCAGAGTTGACTCACGCCGCGGCCGAACCGCCGATGCGCGCTTATGTTGAGTCATCGGGACTTAGCCCCAATCAGGTCTTCGGCATTATCCGCGTCGCGGTGACGGGACAGAAGGTCAGCCCGCCGCTATTCGAGAGCATGGAAATAATCGGGAGGGCGAAAGTGTTGGAGAGGCTGGAGAAAGCCGCGCAGATGCTGGAAAAACTGTAAGACAAAACTCTTAAATACCGTCATTGCGAGACGCCAGTGGTCTTCTGGCGGCGAAGCAATCCCTTGCAAGCTGGGAAAAATCCTCGCAAAGCAGGAGATTGCTTCCCGGAGGTCGCAATGACGGAGTGAGGCATTTGTTTTTCAAACATCAGTAAAAAAACTGGCTCCTCGTGGAGCCAGTTTTTTTATCTTACTGTTTCGGCCAGATCGCCAGTTCCAGCGTGATGCGTTCAAAGTAACTCTGATCGGGCAGGTTTCCGCGGCCATATTCCAGGTCCACCACGGTGGCGAGCAATTGGAGTGTGGCCGTTTCAAGCATCACCTGTCCCTGCGGCTGGATCGGCACCAGTTCGCCTTTGGCCTCCAGCCGGGCGCGGATGCCCTGGTCGCCAAACGCATACGGACTCATCAATACCCTGGTGGCGGTCTTGATATCGTTCTTGTCGAACAACCAGATCTCGATGGCGGTTACTTTCTTCGGTTCGCCCACACCCATCGTTTCTGAAACACCCACGCCATATTCGCCCAGGAATTCACCCGACGGCGCGTCGATGCTGAACGACTCGTCATACAGATCGTCG
Source organism: uncultured Anaerolineaceae bacterium (assembly GCA_964371065.1). Classification (GTDB taxonomy): domain Bacteria; phylum Chloroflexota; class Anaerolineae; order Anaerolineales; family Villigracilaceae; genus Denitrolinea. The sequence goes on from CAYJLS010000009.1 coordinate 15,185, forward strand.
CCCAGGACGTAGGTGGTCATAGTCTGCGTAATCGGTTTTGCCAGCCCCAGCCCGGAAAAATCCGTCTTTTCAACGGTGTTGGTGAAATCCTGCGCTTGCCGCGCGGCGGATTTCTCACCCGTGGCGGGACGTTTGCCAAACAAAATTGGCCGCAGGAAGAAATAATATCCCGCCCCGCCAATCACGCCCAGGGCCAGGATCCCCCCAACCGCGATGAAAAGATATTTCAGGCTGGAGGAGTTCGCGGACGGCGGCGTCGGGGCTGGCGTCTCGGCGGCGGTCAGCGGCCCCAGTTTGCCTTCGAGCGCGGCCTTAAAACCGAGCAGCGCGGCTGGCGTCTGCCGGCCGGGGTTCTGCGAAATGGCAACGAACAACGGCACGGCATTCTTGCCGAGACTGTTCCAGCGCTCGACTGCCAGGTCGGGGTCGGGAGCGGCCTGGTAGGAATCAATTGCCATCCGCAGGTATTCTTCCTGATAATGTTGAGTCAGGATTTCAGGCACTGCGTCTGTGTAATTCACCGGCCATAGCCACCAGCCAACCATCAGGCCAAGTATCAGCCCAAGGACGATGCCGGCAATTGCGGCCACACGCGGATTTTTGAAAATGTCGGGAAGGCGCATATCTCGCTCCTTGTTCCATGATTCGATGGTGCTTCCATTATACAGTTTACTGGTCAAACCGCCAACAGACAAAGGGACTAATTTTTTCTTTCCAGCAAGTACATCCGTCGTTCGGATTGGTCCACATCCACCGCCTCGCGGACGTGGAAACGCGCGCCGAACGCAGACTCAAAGCCCTCGCGCGTGTACCCATCGAAGATATCTTTTCGGCTTCGCAACAACTTCTGGACCTGCGAGTCGCTCTTCGGGACCCATTCGATGACCAGCCACCGGCAGAGTCCCGCGAAGAAATCCGCCAGCCGCGGCAGCGGCACGTTGTTCGAGATGGCCAGATGATGGATGAGCGCCAGCGCGAAGGCCGCGTCCACCGGGCCGCGCTGGCCGAGCGAGTCGCGTTCCGCGTTGGCCCAGCCCAGCGCGGGACTGGGATTCGTCAGGTCGAGAACCAGCGGAAGCAGGGTTTGCTCTTTTTCCGATTTGACGCGCAGATAGTTTTGCTCCACCGCCGAGGGGTCAATATCCCAGGCAATGGTTGGGATTCCCGACGCGCTGGCGAGACGGCTGAACTCGCCGTTGTTCGCGCCCAAATCCCAGACCGAGGCGGGCGCAATTTTTTTCAGCCAGCCGGAGATGATCTCTTTCTTGTGGGCAAACGCAGAGTCGCTATAGTTGGTGATCGCGTAATAATTACCCCATTCTGTGCCGGCGGGTTTCCACGTCAGTTTTTTGACTGCGCCTTCGAGGCTCTCGACCAGGCCAATAAACGCGTTTTTGCTCATCCCCCGCTGGCTCGCTGACTCGCCGACTCGCTTCACATCCGCATCCGCATACCGGATTTGCGCCGAGGCGTGGAGGTGGATATGCGTCAACAGCCCAAAGTCGAGGCGGGTGCGAAACGGCAGGAGGCGGCTGGCGAGGTCGAGCGGGATGCCGTCAATGTAGATACGCAGGAGCTGGCCCAGGCGAATATCCACATGCGCCATCAGCGCCAGCGGCGCCAGGAAGTGCTGGCAGAACTGGCGGTAGGCGTCCCAGGGTTTGCCTTCCCGGTAAATCTCAAAGGAAAGCGTGTCAATCAAAATCGGTTTGGCGTGGATAAATTGGATGTTGTACGCGCTGGCATCCTTGAGCGACATGCCCGCTTTGAGCGCGCGCTTCTGGATGGAGAGAGTCGCGAGCGCGGCATCCTTCCACTGGCTGAACGACCATTCGTACGGGTACGAGATAAACGGCACACGCGCGGGCTGGATGATTTTGAAGGCCAGCGACGCGTCCGCTGGCGGGACGTCCGCTTCGGCGTGCGCGACCAGCAGTCCCGCCTTAACCAGTTTGCCGTACAGCCCCGACTCCATTAAACGGGAGTAGTCGTCCGTGCAGGCGCGGTTGACCTGTCGGTAGAGCGTCCCACCCCGGGAAAACAGGAACCCGCCCGGGTCCCGAAAGGAAGCGCCGAGGGCGTCACTGGTTGGCGTCGGCATCTTCATCCGTTGGTTCGTCGGCCTTTCCTTTTCCAAATAGTTTTTTGATCCTGCCCCACGAAGCGCGCACTGCAACGGTAACGCCAAGCAGGGCCGCGATGATTAATTGCCAAATCATACTTGACGAACCGGGGTCGAGATAAGCGGGAGGAGAAAAGTGCATGGTTGCCTTTCTGTAAAGCGAGATAATATCTCGCCCTACTCAGTGGTTTCGGGAACAATTTCTTCGAGCAGGAAACTTTCCTGGCAGTTGGCGCATTGCGCCTCGCGTTTATTCGCGACGACTAGCAGGCCTTTGCACTTGGGGCAGGGCTGCGCCAGCGGCTTCTTCCAGGTGGTGAAATCGCAGTTCGGGTAGTTCAAACAGCCGTAGAAGACTCGGCCCCTGCGCGTCTTGCGCTCGACCAGGTCGCCGCCGTCTTTGGGACAGGCCACGCCAATCTTCTCCAGCCAGGGCTCGGTGTAGCGGCAGGTGGGAAAACCGGAACACGAAATGAATTTTCCGTAGCGCCCGTAGCGGATGACCAGTTCGCGCCCGCATTCGGGACAGGCGCGGCCGATCGGCTCGGGGCCGGACTTGACGACCGGCATGTCGGCCTGCGCCTTTGCCAGGTCGGCGGAAAAGGGCGTCCAAAACTCGTTCATCACGGACACCCAATCGTCCTCGCCCGTAGCGATTTTGTCGAGGTCCTCCTCCATCCGCACGGTAAACTGCAAATCCACGATGTCGGGGAAATACTGGACCATCAGGTCGTTGACCAGGATGCCCGTCTCGGTGGGCGCGAGGCGCTTTTCGAGGCGCGCAACATAGCCGCGTTGCTGGATGGTGGACATGGTCGGCGCGTACGTGGACGGGCGGCCGATCCCGTTTTCTTCGAGGGCCGCCACCAGCGAGGCTTCCGAATAGCGCGGCGGCGGTTGCGTGAAATGTTGTTCGGGGACCAGGCGGACGAGTTCCTGCTTCTGCCCTTCGGCAATCCCCGCGGGAATGCGGACGTTCTCCTCCTCGTCCTCCTCTGATTTCACATCCTCGTTTCTGGCTTCCTGGTAAACGATGTGGAAACCCAAAAACTTAACCGCCGAACCCGAAGCGCGCAGAAGATATTCATGCCCGGCTGTTTTCCCCGTCACTTCCACCTGCAACGTGTCGTAGACCGCGGCTTCCATCTGCGAGGCGACGAAGCGTTGCCAGATCAACTGGTAGAGTTTGAACATGGCCGGCTCAAGGAACGGCTTGACCTTCTCAGGCTCGCGCATCACCGAGGTCGGGCGGATGGCCTCGTGCGCCTCCTGCGCGCCCACGGATTTGGTCTTGTACATGGGCGGCGTGGCAGGCAGGAAGTCCTGGCCGTATTTCGCGGCCACAAATTGACGCGCCTCGTTCTGCGCCAGTTCGGAGACGTTGGTCGAGTCGGTACGCATGTAGGTGATCAGGCCGGTCGCGCCGCCCTCGCCCACCTCCTGGCCTTCGTAGAGTCCCTGCGCCAGCGCCATCGTCCGCTTGGCGGTGAAGCCCAATTTACGCGAGGCCTCCTGCTGTAACGTGGAGGTCGTGAACGGCGCATACGGTTTGCGCCTGCGCTCGCCGCGCTTGATTTTGGTGATCGCATACGCGGCGGTCTCCATATCCACGAGAATGGGCTTGACGGATGCCTCTTTGGAAAATTCAGGCTCCTGGTCGTCCACACGCGCCAGTTTCGCCATAAACGTCTGGCGGATGCCCTCGGGCTTGAACTCCGCGTGAACCGACCAATACTCCACAGGGACAAATGCGTCAATCTCGCGTTCGCGATCCACGACGAGACGCAACGCCACCGATTGGACGCGTCCCGCCGAAAGCCGCGAGCGCACCTTCTCCCACAGGATCGGGCTGATGCTATAACCGACCAGCCGGTCCAGCACACGCCGCGCCTGCTGGGCGTTGACCAGGTCCATGTTGATGGCGCGCGGATGCAAAAACGCCTCGTGGATGGCATGCTCGGTGATCTCGTGAAAGACCACGCGCTTCGCCAAACTCGGCTCGATCTCGGCGGCCTCCATCAAGTGCCAGGAGATCGCCTCGCCCTCGCGGTCGGGATCGGTGGCGAGATAAATCTCGGCGTGACCCTGCGCCAGTTTTTTCAATTCCTTGACAATTTCCTTCTTCTCGTTTGGGACGCGGTATTTCGGCTCGAAGTTGTTTTCGATATCCACCGAAAGCGACGAGCGGAGCAAATCACGGATGTGACCAACGGAGGCCTTCACCGTGTATCCCTTGCCAAGAAAGCGTCCCACCGTCCTGGCCTTGGCGGGCGATTCCACAATGACCAGTTTGCCGTGGCGCGGCTTCTCCACCTTCGCCGGTTTTTCGGGCGGAGTCAATTCCGCGTGAGCGTCGGTCCTGCCCATACGGTAAAGTTTCGTCCCGCAAATGGGACACGCGCCAATCGTCACAGGCGAGCCTTTGGCGTTAAACGCCGCCTGCGATTCGTTCATCTCCCGTTTGGTCTTGCACTTCATACAGTAGGCTTCCATATAGCCCTCCAAATTTTAGGGATAAAAAGCGGTAAGCAGTAATTGGTGAGTAGTAATTGGTGAGTGGTGAGTGGTTTACTTTTGACCGCTCACTATTTACCATTTACCACTTACTAAATGTAATTTTCTCTATTCGACTTCTTCAAATCGTCCACAACCTTGCGAACCTTCTGGGCGTGATCCTTGTGGCAGACCAGCAGCACATCGCCCGTATCCACCACGATCAAATCGTCCACGCCAATGGTCACGATGAGGCGCTCGCTGCGCTTTTCGTACACCAGCGAATGATGCGTATCCTCGGCAATGTGGTTTCCCGCAAGAACAATGTTGCCGTCCTTGTCGGACAACAGCACATCGAAGAGCGAATCCCACGAGCCGACATCGCTCCACTCCAGGCCGCCTGCGGGCAGGACCGCGACCTTGTCGGCGTTCTCCATGACTCCGTAGTCCACGGTGACCGTCTCGAGTTCCGGCCAGACGCGCTGGACGATTTCCTCGCGTCGCGCGGACGTTTGGGCGGCCGCGACCTCCTCGAGCGTTTTCTTCAACTTTGGCAACTGCCTGCCCACCTCCGCCAAAATGGAGTCCGCCCGCCAGACGAACATGCCCGAGTTCCATGAGTGGTCGCCTGTCGAGATCATCGTGCGCGCCTGAATGTCGTTGGGTTTCTCTTTGAACTTCGAGACGCGGTAAACGGGATAAATCGTCCGTTCGGGAATGGCCTCGCCGCGCTGGATGTAACCATAACCGGTGGCCGCGTAGGTGGGCGTGATGCCGAGCGTGACGAGGTAGCCCTTCTCGGCCACGTCCACCGCCACACGGATTAACAAGTGAAACAGGTCGCGGTTACGGATAAAATGGTCGGACGGCAGGACGGCCATCACCGCTTCGGGATCGCGTTCGCGCAGAATCTCAGCTGCCAATCCGATGACGGAAGCCGTGCCGCGCGGTGCAGGTTCCACCAAAAAATTTTCGGCGGGGATTTCAAGCGATTCTGCGCGCAGACCTTCCACCTGGTCCGCCACAGTGACCACGTAAATACGATCTGGAGTCAATAAACCACCCAAGCGTTCCACCGTGGTCTGGAAAAGCGTGCGCTTCTCGTCCAAAAGCAGAAGCATCTGCTTGGGCTTGTTGCGGCGCGAGAGCGGCCAGAGGCGGGTTCCGCTTCCGCCCGCCATGATGACTGCGTAGGTATGGTCTAGGATGTCGGTCATTATTAGTTAGGTAGTTTGGTAGTTGGTAGTTTGATAGTTTGGTAGTTTGATGGTTCGTATTGCGTATTGCGTGTCTACCTGTTTACGGGTGTACCTGTGTACTTGTTTACCTGTGTACGTTCATGCCGAATAATCCGCCTGGCTTTCTCGAACGGAAACATAATTCATCCCGCCCACCTGGCGCACCATTCCTTTTAATTCCATCAGCGTAAGTGTAGCGGAGACTTTCTCAATCGGCAAGCCCGTTTGGTTGCGGATTTCATCCACGTGGACGGGTTCCGCGCCCAGCGCGGCCAGCAGTTGCGCCTCGAGCGCATCGGCGGGGATGGCTTTGCGCGCGGCTTTGAATTCGCCGGTACGCGTCAAGTTGAGCGCCTGCATCAGATCCTGCGGACTCAGCAACGGGTGCGCGCCGGTCTGGATCAGTTTGTTCGTGCCTTTGCTCTGCGGCGCGAGGATGTTGCCCGGCACCGCAAAGACCTCGCGTCCCTGCTCGGCCGCGAACTCGGCGGTGATCAGCGCGCCGCTGGTTTCGCCCGCCTCGATGACCACCGTCGCCATCGAAAGCCCGGAGATAATGCGGTTGCGCGGCGGGAAGTTGGCCGATTCGGGCGCAGTCCCCACCGCGTAGTCGCTGACGATGGCGCCCTGTTTCATCATCTTCTCGGCCATCTGCAAATGTTCAGGCGGATAGATCTTGTCCACGCCCGAGCCTAGCACACCAATCGTCCGCCCACCCGCCTTGAGCGCAGAGGAGTGCGCCACCGCGTCCACACCGCGCGCCAGCCCGGAGACCACCGTCACGCCCTGCCCCGCCAGGAACGCGGCCAGTTCCTCGGTGATCTGCCGTCCGTACGGCGTGATGCGCCGCGTCCCGACGATCGCCACCGCAAAATGGTCATCCAGCGTCACTTCGCCGCGCACGTAAATAATGGGCGGCGGTTGCTCGATCTCCTTCAAGCGCGGCGGATACAGTTCATCCTCCCAGGTCAGGATGGTGATGCCCTGCGCCGCGATCTGACTCCAGACCCGCTCCAGGTTCACGCCCGCGCGGACTTTCGCGACGGTCTCCGCCACTTTCGGGCTGAGGCCCGCTTCCTGCAACCGAGCGGGGGAGGCGTCCCACGCCTCGGCCAGCGAATCGAAATAGGCCAGCAGGGCGCGCATCCGCACCGCGCCGATGCCCCTGACCAAGTTGAAGCCGACCCAGAATTTCTTATCCATTACTGACTGCGCTTATATCCCAACCCCGAAGGGGTGATCTGATTATAGCCTGGGCAATGGTTCGTTTCCAACCCCGGAGGGGTGGCACGCTTCGCGCCCGTCGAATCATGTCATCCCTTCGGGATTATTTTCCAGGCGCGCCACCATTACAATCATGGCATCCCTTCGGGATTGCGCCGGTAATCATCGCTCTTCCAAGTTACGTATCCGAAATCAAACCTTCCAACAAATGCACTTTTATCTCGCCGGTCGGCAGGTCAATTCCCAAAATCACATCCGGGATGGCGGGAAGCAGGACTTCCTTCCCATCCGCCGTTTTTACCACATAAACGTTGTTCGCGCCCGTCTCGATGATCTCGGTCAACTTTCCCAGCTCGCGGCCATCATCCGTGACGACGCGCAGGCCGATGAGCTGATATTGGTAAACCTTGCCCTCGGGCAACGGCGGACGGTCCGCGGCGGTGACGTAGACCCAGGTGTTGCGCAGGCGTCCCGCCGCCTCGGGCGTATCCAGCCCGCGAAACGAGACCAGCAACGAGGTCGCGTGCGGACGCGCCGAGGCCAGTTTGGCGGCTCGATGCTCCTCACCCAGAAAAACTTTCGCACCCGCGCGCAGTCGGTCGGGAAAGTCGGTATGGATGTCCATGATCAACTCGCCGCGCACCCCATGCGGACGGCGAATGAATCCCACCGTCAAATAGACAGGCTCGCCGGTCGGCGAGCCTGAACCAACGTTTGCTGGAGATGGAGCGTTCTTGCGGGGCATCAGGGTTCCAACACGTCGAGTGTGACCTGCCTGCCTGCGCGCTCGGCGGCCACTCGCAAGAGGGTGCGGATGGAGTTAGCCACCCGTCCGCTCCTGCCGATGACGCGGCCCATATCGTCGGCGTTGACCTTCAACTCCAGGCGGACACGGCTGCCGCTGCCCGATTCGCGGACTTCCACTTCATCGGGGTGTTCCACCAGCGATTTGGCAATGTACTCGATCAGCTCTTTCATGCGCTCATTCCTTAGTAGCCACGTAAAAATAACTTCCCGATTTCAAAGTTCGCGAGCAGTTGCACTGCGAGCCGTCAGCAGTCCAACTGCTGACGGAAACACGGAACTTATTTTTACACAAATCCTTAGGTAGAGACGTTGCAATGCAACGTCTCTACTTACCCTTCGGCGTAAGATTGGCAATTGCCTGGGCGCCTTCGGCGATGAGCGTTTCCACGCTCTCTTCCTTCTTGAAGCGCTCGAAACGATCCAGCACGCCAATGGTCTTGAAAACTTGCGCCACGGCCTCGGTCGGCTGGGCGCCGTTCTTCATCCAGTGGTAGACGCGCTCTTCCTTGATGGTGATTGTGGACGGATTGGTGCGGGGGTTGTAAAAACCCAGGATTTCCAGGAAACGGCCATCGCGGGCGTTTTCCTTGTCTGCCGCGACGATGCGGTAGGAGGGCTGGCCTTTGAGGCCAACGCGGCGTAAACGAATGCGAACCATTGAAAACTAACTCCTTGAGTTTGATTGTCGGATTGGATGGGTTCGCGCAGGTGAGAGAGGGGTTGCGTGGAAAGTCACGCGCTCACGGGCTGGAACCACAGGGGCATATTTTACCAGAGATTACGGAAAGTTCCCTGCCGCGAATTTTCGCGAGGGGAAAACCTAAACACAAAGGGCACAAAGGTCACGAAGGAAAAGACTCTGAAGTCAAAATGCCTTTCCTCCCCTTTGTGTACTTCGTGTCCTTCGTGTTTAAAAAAGCGTGAACGAAATTCTCGTCCCGCCGCCCGCCGCGTTCTCTGCGCGGATCACCCCGCCGTGCGCTTCCACAAGATATTTCGCAATCGAAAGTCCCAGCCCCATCCCACCCGAATCGTTGGATTTATAGAATCGGTCGAACACGTGCGGCAGGGACTCAGGCGGGATGCCCGACCCGCTATCGGTCACGGAAATTGACTGACCATCGTACGCGACAACCACCACTCCCCCACTCGGCGAATAACGCAAGGCATTCGTGATCAGGTTGCTGATGACTTCGCGGATTCGTTCGGGATCAATTTCCAGCGACGGCGATTCCATGACCGACGATACGATCCGCACCCTTTTCGCGTCCGCCGCGGACCTGAAAGCGGTCACCGTTTCGCGAACGAGCGCGGCCACACCGGTGGGTTCCCGTTTCAACTGCAACGCGCCCGCCTCGGCCAGAACGAGCGTCCGCAGATCGTCCACGAGACGCGAGAGCAGTTGCGTCTCCTCCAAAATGGATTTCAACCGCGCCTCGTCCGCGGGATAGACGCCATCCAGCATCCCCTCCACTTCGCCGCGAATAACCGTCAGCGGAGTCCGCAATTCGTGAGTCACATCCGCCAGCATGTCGCGCCGCTGACGGTCGTTGGTCTGCAAGCGATCCGCCATCGAGTTGAAGGCTCGCGCCACCGAACGCACTTCGCGCGGTCCCCTCTCCTCGATGCGAACGGAATAATCTCCATCAGCGACGCGGTCCGAAGCGGTCAGCAGGTCATCCAGCGGACGCGAAAAGCGGCGCAAAACGATCACGGCCACGAAAATCAATGCCACCAAAAGGATGACAAGCCCAATACTGAGCGGAACGATCCACCACAAGATATCCAACGGGGACTGGATCCAGCCGAGCGCGTTGGCGATCAACCCGATAACAAAAATAAAAAGCGTGAACGCCAGGAAATTGACCAGCCCAAAAACGCAACCCATCCGCCGAAAAAAGGCGTTGCGCGGAAAGTGTCCACGGCGGGGAGGCCAGGGTTCGTTTTCAGGCCACCAGGGAGGGCGATGGGAGGAGGGGAAGTGTCGCATGGGTCTGTTTCGTGTTGCGTGTTGCGTGTTGTGTGTTGCGTATTCCGTGTCTACCTGTGTACGTTCGTTCCTACCTATCCGTAAACTTATATCCCACCCCATACACCGTCAACACATAACGCGGCTCGGAGGGGATCGGCTCGATTTTCTTGCGGATATTCTTGACGTGCGCGTCTATGGCGCGTTCATAGGATTCAAAGGCCACGCCGTGGATCGCGTCCAGCAGTTGGGCGCGGGTGAAGACGCGTCCCGGTTGGCGGGCTAACGCCACGAGCAACTCGAACTCGGTGGGAGTCAACTCGTCGAGGTCGCGGCCCGCGGCGGTCACGCGCAGACGCGGCAGGTCGAGGGTCAGATCCGAGACGCGGATGACCTCCGCCCCGACGTTGGCCGCGTTCTCGATCCGCCGAAAGACGACTCGGACGCGCGCCACCAGTTCCTTCGGGCTGAACGGCTTGGTCATGTAATCGTCCGCGCCGAGTTCGAGACCGATGAGTTTATCCACTTCCTCGGCGCGGGCGGTGAGCATGATGATGGGCGCATTGGAGAATTTGCGGAACTCGCGGGTGAAGTCGAGGCCATCGAGGAAGGGCAGGCCGAGGTCAAGGACAACCATATCGGGCTTCTCGGCGCGAGCGGCAGACAAGGCCATCTTCCCGTCATGCGCGACACGGACGGCAAAACCAGCCCGTTCGAGATAATCGCGCACGAGCTGGGTGATCTTGGGTTCGTCGTCAACAACGAGGATGGTTTTCATGGTTCTTGTAGGGGCAGTCCTGCGTGACTGCCCTGGGCGGAATTTACAGAATTTACAGGGGCGGACATATAAGTCCGCCCCTATGATTATACGTGGTTATTCCTTCTTCTCCTCCGCAGGTTGTTCGCCATGTGCGCGCTTGTGCCATTCATCGAACATCGGCGGGAGGCCGTTCTCGCCCCAGCCGTGACGCCATGGGCCATGTCCGTGCATGCCATAGCCCCAGCGCGGTCCCCAGAACATGAAGCGGAAAGCTTTCATGGCGAGGAAGAATAGGAAGAGTGGGATGAGGATGCCGAAGCAACCGAAGCCAAATCCGAAGGGATGATGGAAGGGCATACCGTAACCATAGCCGTACCCAAAGGGCGGATACGGCGCGGGCACGTTCTGTCCTTCGGGGGCCTGGATGGTGACAGGCGATCCCTGCGCCACGCCCGCGTTGAAGGCGAAGTACGCAATCCCTGCGATGGCCGCGATCATCACCAGGGTGGCGACGATGGCGGAGACGATTCGAAATACGATTTTACCGTTCATGGTTCACTCCTTTGTGAATTGTGAAGTCTGAACGGAATTATAGGGGGAGGTTGTGAAGTGAGTGTGAAGGGAGGATGGAAGTTTTGTAGTTGGGTAGTTTAGGTAGTTGGGTGGTTGGGTGGTTGGGTATTTCCAAACACCAGCTCGTTTGGAATTCAATTGGGCGAATAATTTGCTCAGGAAATAATCATGGTACGCATTCCGACAAACCGTCACTCCACTCATCCTAGGGAACGCTCCCTGCTTCCCATGACCCATAGTGACTTTTGCAGTAGCGCGAAATTACCGATAAACTTCCGGACGCCGATCCTGCATCACGGGGATTTTGCGTCTCGCCTCCTCGACTTTAGCCGGGTCCGCCGCCACCGTAATTAATTCCTCGCCCTCGCCGCCTTCTGCCAACACCTCCCCCCAGGCATCCACCGCCAGCGAATGACCGAAGAACTCGTTGGACGGATCGCGTCCGACGCGGTTACACGCAAAGACGAACATCTGGTTTTCGATGGCGCGCGCCCGCACCAGCGTCTGCCAATGACTCAGTCGCGGATGCGGCCACTCGGACGGCAGGAAGATCATCTGCGCGCCAGCCAACGCGTAGCCGCGAAACAGTTCGGGGAAACGCAGATCGTAGCAAATTGCCAGCCCCGCGCGGCCAAAAGGCAGGTCAACGAGAACAGGTTTATCGCCCGCGGTCAGGTACTGATGCTCGTCCATCAGGCGGAAGAGGTGTATTTTGGAATAGTCCGCCAGCAACGCCCCATCGGGCGCGAAGACTGTCAGAGTGTTGCCAAATTGATTCTCGCCCCAAAGGGACAACGTGGAGCCGAGGATGTGAATCCCCGTCCGCTGGGCGAGGGCTGAAAGTTCGGCGAACAGGCCCGAGGTCAGGGAGGAGGCGTAGCGCGAGGCGTGGGTCAAGTCATAGGCGGTGGACCAAAGTTCGGGAAAGAGGATCAAGTCCGAGCCGCGGCGTTTGGCTTCCTCCGTCATGCGCGTCACCGTCGCGAAGTTCGCGGCAGGGTCGCCAAATTTCACGTCCATTTGACCAAGCGAGATTTTGAATTCCATTTTTGCTCCAATTTTATACAAACGACTAAAGTCGTTACTACATGGCTTTCCACGTAGTGACGACTTCAGTCGTCCGCTTGTGGCGCGATTATAATCGGCGCACATCGTACCGCAAGATTAATCTTGCGCTACAAGGAGAACACATGCAACGAATTGGATTTATCGGACTCGGCATCATGGGGCGCGGCATGACGCACAACCTGCTAAAAGCAGGACAGGACGTGACGGTCTGGAATCGCACCGCGGCGCGCATGGACGAGTTCGCCGCGGCAGGCGCGAAGACCGCGTCATCCCCCGCAGATTTGGCCGCGCGCTGTAACGTGATTTTGGTTTGCGTCAGCGACACACCCGATGTGGAACAGGTTTTATTCGGCGAGAACGGCGTGAGCGCGGGAGTGAAACCCGGCGCGCTGGTGGTGGATCACAGCACGATCAGCCCGCAGAAAACGGTGGAGATGGCGAAGCGGCTGAACGCGCAGGGCGCCGCGTATCTGGACGCGCCCGTCAGCGGCGGGAGCGAGGGCGCGGCCAAGGGGACGCTCTCGATCATGATCGGCGGCGAGGCGGCGGACGTGGAACGCGTCCTGCCCGTCCTGCAAGCCTACGGAAAAACGATCACACACGTCGGCACGCAAGGCGCTGGGCAAATGGCAAAACTGGTGAACCAGATTCTGGTGGTCGTGAATCAACTCGCGGCGAGCGAGGCTTTGCTGTTCGCACAGTCAGGCGGACTCGATCTCGCGAAGACCCTCGAGGCGGTGAAAAGCGGCGCGGCCGGTTCGTGGATGCTCGCCAACCGCGGCCCGCAGATGATCGTGCGCGATTTCCGTCCCGGCTTCACGATTGACCTGCAACAGAAGGATCTGCGCCTCGCGCTCGAAGCCGCGGACGAGATGGGCGTGCCGCTCCTGGCGACCAGTTTTGTCTTTCAACTCTATCGCACGTTGCAAGCACAAGGCCTCGGCGGCGAGGGCAATCACGCCATGGTCAAGGCGCTGGAAAAGATGATGGGCGTGGAGTTGGGAAGCGAGAAGTAAAGCAAATTGGCAACACCTGCCCCGCCGCAGGTGCGGGTTTGCTCTACAAATCAAAAAGACGCCGAATGGCATCTTTTATCAATTGAAAGATATCTCATCAGGCATATCTTTAATTTTCAATCACGCTTGATCAACCCTTCTTGCAATGCAAACTTCACCAATGCTGCCCGCGTGCGCAAACCGAGTTTCTCCATTCCCCGCGCCCGATAGGTTTCCACCGTCTTCGCGCTCAGGTTGAGTTGCTCGGCAATCTCGGCGCTGGTGTGACCCAACGCCACCATTTTGAGCACTTCCTGTTCGCGCTCACTGAGCCTGCCCCAGGTATCTTCTTTATTCGCGGATTGCGATTCGGGGAGCATATCTTCCAGCAGGATGCGCGTCATCGAAGGGTGGACATAGACTTCACCGCGCAAAACCGAGCGCATGGCGGAGAGTAGTTCAGAGTCGGCGGCTTTCTTGAGAACGTAGCCGCTGGCGCCGTGTTTGAGCGCCTGGCGCAAATATTGTGGGTCGTCGTGCATGGTCAGGATGAGAATGCGCGCCGAGGGGACAAGTTTCCGTAACGCGGGGAGCGCATCCAAACCGCCCAGCGCGGGCATACTCAAATCGAGCAGGATCAGGTCGGGCTGGAGTTGCTCGGCGAGGGTCAAAGCCTCCGTTCCGCTGGAGGCTTCGCCGACCACGTCAAATTCGTTTTGGCTGGTCAACAGCAGGCGCAAGCCTGCGCGCAGGATGGCATGATCGTCGGCGAGGAGGACGCGAGGGGTCATGATAGCAGAAGGATAAATGATGAAGGATGAAGGATGAATAAGGGCAATTCTTGAGAGGGGTGTTTCATGCTTTTATTTCCTTGGTATTACTGTGCAAAATCCATCACGACCGCGCAAATTCTTGTCGCCTTTTGGATTGCGACTTGAAAGTCGCGCTACGAGGCTTCGCTCAGGATGGGAGACAAAGGAATTTCAATAAACACGCTCGTACCGTGTTCGGGGGCGGATTCGATGGTGAGCGTTCCATTCAAAAGTTCGGCGCGCTCACGCATACCCAGCAGACCAAGATGAAGTTCGCCCTGATTGGTGTTGACATCAAAGCCGATGCCGTCATCTTCGACAATGGCGCGAACCGTGTCACCGTGTTTTTCAATCAGGATGCTGGCAGATTTTGCCTGCGCATGGCGGACAATGTTGGTCAGGGTTTCCTGTATGATACGATAAACGGCGGTTTCCACCTCACCAGGCAGGCGTTCCTGCAATTGAATGACAACATCCACAGGGATTTTGTAGCGCGCCTGCCATTCGTGCGCCAGGCGTTCCAGCGCGGCGGCAAGACCCAGATCATCGAGGACGCGCGGGCGCAGGCGCATGGACAAATCATGGACTTCGTCCAGCGTTTTCGAGGCCACTTGGCGCAGGTCGGTAGCTTTGGTGGGCGAAGCGCATTGGGTGCAGTTTGTTTCCATCATGCGCAGGCCAACGATCAGCGAGGTCAAACTTTGGGAGGTGGAATCGTGCAGTTCGCGGGCGATGCGGCGGCGTTCATCCTCCTGGGTGGCAATCACTTTTTCGAGCAATTGGCGGCGCAAGCCTTCGTGTTCGCGGCGCAGTTCATCGGTGTGCGCCAGTTCCTCGGTCATGGCGTTAAAGGCCATGGCAAGATCGCCGATTTCATCATTCGCCCAGCGCGGCACACGCGGTGAAAAATCCCCTTTGGCCACAGCCTGGGTGGTCGTGACCAATTCCATGATCGGGCGCGTGAGCATCCAGGTGAGGAAGACTGCGACCAGAATGCCTGCTGCGGAAACCAGCAGGATGGTGAGGAGCAGTTGCGCTGTCAGCGTTGAGACTGCCGCTCGCATGGAAGCATCTGAAAGTCCGATGCGAGCCGTGCCGATTTTTCCATCGAGTATGGGAACAGCCGTATCCCACACGTGTCCATCGTTCGTTTGAATCAAAACGGTGTGGTGATGTTCGGTTGGGTTGGCGGAATTCAGAGTCAATAAATCTAGCGGGAAACCGCCTTCAAAAGTTTGGGCAATCACCTGTCCCTGCGGGTCAACGATAAAAGCGTAACGAACGTTGGGATTGTTGGCAAGCGCCTCGTTAAGCAGATCGTGGAGGCCCAGCAGATTGTTAAGCAGGATGGGGTCGGTGGCGCGCGCCGCCAGGTCACGCGAAACTGAAACGCTTTGCTCCTTCAACTGGGCGGCCATGGTTGCAGTCAAAGCATAGCGCGCTTGAATCGTAACGCCTGTGCCAAGCAGGATGATAAACCCCAGCACAATGCCGAGTATCTTGGCGCGCACACTGACCGCGCCCGCAATCGCCCAGAAACGCTGGAGGAATTTTTGGAGGATCATGGTTGAACCGCTGAAGTGGGAATGGCGCCCATCAAAGCGCGCACGCTGTCATAGACGCTGTCGTCAATCAGCACAAAACGTTGCACGCCAATGGAGGCCAGCGCCTCGCGCGCCGTTGGGTCGTCCGCCATTTCGAGGAGCAAGGCTTGCAATTCGGCTTTGACTTGCGGGCGTGTAAATGGGCTGACCACAACGGGCGGGATTCCGAAATCGGGCGAGCGGTGGATCACCTTGACTTTCTCCGCAAGCGCTGGATCGCGCGCGACGGTATAGTCATATACAAGCGAGTCGACAGCGGCTCCATCCGCCACGCCGCTTGCCACCGCGCGGATGGCTTCATCGTGGCTGTAAGTGTAGAACGTGCGCGCGAAAAATTCTTCGGGAGTAAAGCCGAGTTGTTGAACGAGGTAGGTGGGATAGACGCGCCCGCTCAATGAAATGGGATCGGTGAAGGCAAAGACTTTCCCGCGCAAGTCACGTATGCTCTGCGCGTCGCTCGAGGCTGGCACAATCAAGTAGGAGTTATAGGTTGTCTTGCCATCCACTTGCGGCGCGGCGAGCAGTTCCATGCCGAAGGCGCTGTGTCCCTGAATATACGCGCTGGTGCAAACGAAGGCCATGTCCACTTCACCGTGTTCGATCAGGTCGTTGATCTCAAGATAGGTGCGGCGTTGAATCAATTCAACGGGGCGATTGAGTTTTTCTTCAAGGTAGGATAGGAAAGGTGAATAGGATTCAACTGTCCCTATGGGTGAGATGACCGCCGCGACCGCCACGCGCAAGGGGACTGCTTCGTATCCTTGCAGGGTGGGCAGGGGCTGGAGATTATTCAAGTCCACCGTGCCTGCCACTTCTGTCTGTGGAATGGCAGAACAGGCCGTCAGGGCCAGAATGAGCAAAAGCAAAAGTTTCTTCATGCGGAATCACCTTCCGGCTTGAATGTAGCAAATTGGACTCAAACTGTCCAGTGATGAATATCATGGATTAGGCAGGTACGCAGCGTAGGCAGGTAAACACGCGCACAGGTACACACGGAACACGCAACACTTCACTACCCAACTGATGGCTGATAACTATCCCCCAATCTGACTCATACCGCGCTGCGAACCCGCAGGCACAGCGGCGAGCATGTCGTGATGTTCGGGTTTATGCGCGATGGCTTGCTGAAAAAATTCTTCGAGCGGTTGTCCGCTTCGCACGGCGTCGCGCAACGAAACTTCGGCGGGGATGACCAGGCACGAGCGCAATCGTCCGTCGGATGTCAAGCGCAGGCGATTGCAATTCTGGCAGAAGTGTTCGCCGAGCGGGGAGATGAATCCCACCGTGCCAAGCGCGCCAGGGATGCGGAATGTGCGGGCAGGTCCATTGCCCATCGGCGCGGTCACAGGTCGAAGGTCAAAGGTCGAAAGGGCGGCGCGCATTTCCTGAACCGAAACGTAGCGCTCACTCGGCGCGGGGAAACCTTCGCCCCAAGATTGCGCGTTGCCAATCGGCATAACTTCGATGATGCGCACGTGCCAGTCGTTCTCCAGCGTCAGGTTTGCGAGCGCGGACAATTCGTCAGCGTTGAGTCCGCGTACGACAACGGTATTTAACTTTATGGGCGCGAGACGCGCCTGTTCGACGGCTGCGATTCCGCGCCAAACGCGGTCAATCTCTCCCCCGCGCGTGATCCGTTTGAATTTGTCGGCATCCAAAGAATCCAAACTGATGTTGACGCGCGTTAGTCCTGCATCCGCAAGCGGCTGGGCGAGTCGTTCCAACAACATCGCATTCGTGGTGAGACTGACCTCTTCGATATTTGGGATGGAGGCTATGCGGCGCACGATTTCAACGACCTGCGGATGAACGAGCGGCTCGCCGCCCGTGAGACGGACTCGCTTCACCCCACCCTGTGCGGCTGTTTCCACCACCCGGACAATTTCATCCACTGACAGTTGCTCCGCGCGCGCCTGCCACTGCAAGCCTTCCTGCGGCATACAGTAAACGCAGCGCAAATTGCAACGGTCGGTGAGCGAGATGCGGAGATAAGTGATGGCGCGTCCAAAGGGATCAATGAACATATTATTTTAAAAAAGTGAACCAAAAATTTGAGACTGCAAAAGTCATCACCATGCCCAGCGCGCGGCGCAGGTTCAAGTTGCTGATGCGTTGCGCGCCAATCCAACTGCCCGTCAGCGCGCCCAATATGCCAAGCGGAATGAGCGATAAGCCGAACGAGTCAAGCGCGAGCGTGCCGCTTATGAAGCGTCCAAGCAATCCGCTGACCGAGTTTAAGACAATGAACGCGGCGGCAACTGTGGCGGCTTGTTTTGAATTTCCCCAGCGCGCGTAGAGGATAATGGGTGAGAGAAATATCCCGCCGCCAATGCCGACCATGCCAGAGAGCAGCCCGATGACGAAGCCGATTATCAACGCCAGCCAAAATGGGATGGGGCGCAAAGCCGAATTTTCATCCTGCTTCTTGCTGAAAAACAACAGGCGGATCGCAACGAAGGTCAGCACGGCGTAAAGGATAATGGAATACGTCTGGTCGCTAATTTTGAAGGAGCCGCCGATGAACGCCGCGGGGATGGAGGTGATAATAAAGGGCAGAAGCAGGTCGCGGCGCAGATGCCCCGCGCGGAAGTAAGTGATGAACGAGATGCTGGCGACAATCATATTCAAGACCAGCGCGGCGCTCGCCATCACCCGTGGTTCAACACCGAACAGACTCATGACGGCGAGGTAGCCCGTCGCGCCGCCAAAGCCGACGCTGGCATACAAAAAAGCGATAAGAGGGACGAACAGATATAAAAGAGTCATGGGATTCTTTACAAAGCGGCTTCCTGTTGAATGCAGAGCGAGATAGTGTCTCGTTCTACGGGCTGATAATATCCGTCGTGCGCGCAGGCGCGGCAGAGAATGAGACCATCTTGGCGGACTTCACGCTCATTCATGATCTCTTCGCCGCAAACGTCGCAATTGACGCGGATGCCGGGGCGGGAGAGGATGGCTTCGATGGGCGTGGCAAGTTGCACTTCGGTGAGGGTGAACATTTCGTCAGCGGGCATAATTTGATAGGCTTGCATTTGCGCGAAGTAGTGACGCGGCCCGTTGGAGGCATAAGCATACGCGCGCTGACGAATATCCAGCGCAGGCGCGACACGGACTGCGCGGCCTGTTTGCGTATCCACGAAGGTCGCCGCCGTCTTGCCGTAGTCCTCCACGCGCAGGGTGCGGTGGCCGACGGTGCAATTTGTGGCGGTGGAGAGTCCATCGGCGAAACAGCCATCGGTCTCGGTGATGATGAGCAGGCGTTTTTTATCGGGCGGAGAATCAAAGCCGAGGGCAGTCATGCCTGCCAGTCCCAGCCGCACGCCGAGGATTTGTCGCGGGCAGAGATGGTCATGGCCACGGGAGGAGAGGTTGAGGAGGGGTTGGAGGTTCATGGGTGGTCTCCAGAATCAATAATTGGTAATTGGTGGGCAGTGGCAAAAGAAAAAGGCTGTCTCATGGAAAGAGAACAGCCTCATAGAAAGCGTGAGTCTGGTCTCCTTTCCAAATGCGGGGGGCAGGGGCGTTTCCGCCGCTACCTGGTGGGACAAGTCTGAGACTTATCCTACTGTCCTGGTCGCCATGCGTTTCCGTTTAGGCGTTCAGGCTTCGGAGAAATGTTTTTCAGTGTATCGTATTTTTTATTGCACATATAGTGATGCTTGTCACTGATTGTCTTCCTTGTCTCCGCTTAAGCCTTCCTTGAAAGAGCGGAGGCCAGAGCCAAGTTCGCCAGCGATTTTGCCGATGCGACCAACTCCGAAGAGCAGGAGAACGATGATGAGGATAATGGTAAGTTCTGTTGGGCCTAATCGAAACATTGTATTGCTCCTTTCCTTTGCGCCCGGTCCATCTCCCTATGGAGATGGACCGGGCTAAGGAGAATGCACTAAATTTTTTCGACCTTTACTTTCGTGTCGTAGAAGCTGGCGCTGCCGCCGATGGGATCGGTTAGACAGGTGGTCTGTGTGCCTTCGTCAAGCAGAAGCACGGGGTTCGAGCAGATGCCACCGTTGCGGCGCGAGTCGCCCTTGACGGTTTGACCGTTGATGACCACGTCACGCGCGCCATAAGCCCAGTGGCCAAAGTGGAACGAAACCAGGATGGAGCCGGGGCGGGCAGTCTGCGTCAGTTTGACCTGACCCTGTACGGATTCAATATGTCCGTTGCCCAAGTCGAATGTCCCTTTCGGGTTGGTGCGCGAGGTCAGTTTGATGATATCACCCTCTTTCAATCCAAGCGGACCAGCGTCCACAGGGTTGATGAGCACATGGTTCGTCGGCAGAACGCCCAAGCCGCCTTGCGTCCAGTAGTTGCTGATGGTGCGGCTCTGGCAGCCAACGATTTCCTTGTAGGTGACGACCGAGAAAGGATAATCCTGGTTGTCCACAGGCGCGCCGGTGCTGTTTTGGGCTGGCTCGTAGTGCGGCACACCGCTAAAGGGTTTGCCGGTAATGCTATCTTTGCCAGTCGCAACAGGTTCAACAAAGATGTTCATCTGAGAGCCGAAAGCATGGGCCAGGAAAGCGCCGGAATAGCTCTTGTCTGCGGAGTCGAAACGTCCGCCGCGATTTAGCACGTAAACGACCTTGCGCCAGATGGATTCGCCGACGGCGGCGATCCACTTTTGCTCGTCAAAAACGGCTTTGGGTAAGTGTCGGCGCGCCTTGCGGAAGATGTCCAGTTCGGCGTCGTCCGCATCGGGGACGGCGTCTTCGGCGTCTTTTTTGTCGCCAAAGGCGATGTTGGCAATGCCGCGCAGGTAGTAATCTTCTGGGCGGTTGAGATCGCCGTGCTTGTCGAATCCGCCTTTGCCAATGCCGGGCAATTCGAGCGTCTTGCCAATCGCAATCATCATAGCTTCCATCGAGATGGGCATTTCTTCGCCGTCCACTTTGACAATCTCCGGGACGGGCGCAGCCATCGGCTGGCGCACGCGGATATTCTTGATGGGTTCAGGCGGCGGCGAACTAACGAATGCCCAGCGTTCGGCATAGGTCAGGTCGGGGAACAGGTAATCGGCATACATCGAGGTTTCCGCAATGACGATGTCATCGGCGATGAAGAGTGGGAACTTCTCGGTATCCTGGAGCATTTTGATTTGTTCCACGCCAGCGGGTATCGCCAGGGCAGGTGTACCCATGTGCAGCCACAGGATTTTGACCGGATACGGATATTGAGCATACGCGGCCGGGATGACTTCCTGGTAAACGTTGCTGGTATAGGGATAGAACGGACGCGGCGCGGGATAATCCGTGAAAAGAGTTGTCTTCTCATACACATTTCCTTCACGCGTCACTTTGATACCAAACGCGCCGAGTTTGCCGGGATGGTCTGCGCCAAGATCGAAGGGTTTGTCGGCATTGCCAATGCCATTCCAAGCGCCGCCGCCCTTGCTCAAGCCGCCTTTCCAGTCAATATTGCCAATCAGCACATTGAGCGCAATCAGCGCCTGAGCCGTGTAATAACCGTTGGTGTGCTGGACCGCGCCGCGATAGAACTCAATGGCGGCTTTCTTGCCATGCGAGGTGTACTCGTCCGCCAGGCGGATGATGGTATCCAAATCCACGCCAGCCAGTTTCGCCCAATCTTCCATTGTTTGGGCTGAGGCTTCATCAAACAGTAATTGTAGACTGCTCTTGACACTGATTCCTTCGACAGTCGTCTTGACCAGTAAGTCGCCAGTGGCCGGGTTTTTATCGTCTGCCGGGTCAAGCAACGCAGGAACATCAGCGGTCAACGTGACAAAGGGATCAAGGTTGAAAACGACGCCATCCGGGGTGACCCAGGTTGTGGTCACAGTTTTGCCGTCTGCGGAGGTTTCTTCCTTCTTTTCAACCATTTTTAAATCACTACCCCGCAGGAATGCTCCCGCAAGTCCTTTGTCATCCAACTTGACCAGCCAGGTGGCGTTTGTCCAGGATTTTTCACCTGCGGCAAGCGCGGCGCCTTTATTGGCAGAGGTCAGGAAGCGAGTGTCGAAGCGCTCATTCTCGAAAATCCAGCGGATCATGGCGAGCGCCATAGGCAGATCGCCGCCTTGTTGAACAGGAACCCACCAGCCTTTGGATGCGGTCTTCGACATGCGTGGATCCACGACAGCGTACTTGAAGTTATGCTCAACAACAGCCTTGGTAATGGCTTCACTCATGATAGTCGGGCCGAAGTTTGCCTCGAAGGGACTGGTGCCCCAGAAAATCACGAACTCAGAATTGATGGTATCGGGCTTCATGTGATTCGGCCCGGTCACCCATTTACCACCTGTATATTGCGCGGTGGAATACGTATAAGCGATGTGGTGCGATTGTTCGCAAATAGTGGTGTGATCGTACCAGTTCTTTGAGCCGAAAGAATTGAGCGTGAAGCGCTGGGCAAAGTTGTTGCGGCTCGGCTCAATACGGCCAGCCAGGAACACAAACTGGTTATTCTTGACACCCAGATCAGGATGTTCTGGATCAATCAACAGGTCAAGTTCAGCGGCGTGCTTGGTCTTGAATTCTTCCAATTTCAACTTGCCAGCGGCAACAGCGGAAGCATCCGCAGACAGCGCGGAGATAACCTTGGCATCTTTCGTCGCCAGCACATCCTTGAAGCCTGGCACCACGCGGTCTTCGCCAGCGTCTGCAAAGAGTTTGCCGCCATTGACAATTTCACTGATGGCTTGCTCGAACGGGATAACCTGCCATTTGTTTTCGCCGCGTTTACCGGCGCGTTTCAATACCTTGACAATGCGGTATGGGTCATACTGAGTTTGGATGGTGGCCTGTCCCTTGGGGCAAAGTTTGCCATCTACCAGCGCGGCTTCTGCCAGCGGGGTATCGTACGCCAGCGGCGTCAGCATGTTGTTCGGGCTATACGGGTTGCCGTCCACCTTGACCAGCACCCCATCCTGAATTTTGCCTTTGAGGGTGCATTGCGTGTTGCATTGCAGGCACTCGCCATAGACGATATTTTCCGGGCTGGACTCGAAGAAACTACCTTCCCCGGAGGCAGCCAGAGTCTTTTGCGTTTTGGCGAACACTTCGCGCATGTTGCCCAACAGGGCGACCGTCGCGCCGGTCACGCCAGTCAGTTTCAGAAAGTCGCGGCGGGAAATCTGGCGATTTTCAGGCCGATGAGTAATTGAGGTTTGGGTGCTCATGTTAATTTGTCTCCTTACGCCCATTCAGAATGGGCAGCCAGCGCAATCCAGCAAGGAAAACCAGGACTGCGAATGAAACCACCCACACAGCCAGCAACCATTCGGTTTGGCTGGGGAAATACGTAAATGTAAGCCCCGGTCCGCTGAAGGCAGATTCCAACCCCTTCAATTCGGACGTGCCCAGCCCTGGGATCACGATATTCAGGCGCACCGTAATGAAGGTGAATGCAATCAGGAATGATGCTGTGGCCGTAGCAAACGGAGAACGGCGGAGGAAAATAAGCAGGAATGCTGGCAACACCACTCCCAATCCCACGTGAACAAACCAGAATACCCACCAATAGGGGCCAAACAGAACCAGCCGCAGTGCGGCTACATGGGCTGGGATGGCAGCGTAAAAATTTACCAGATAATCAGACAACTCCAACAGGACATCAAGAGCGAGCAGACCCAGGACAATTCGACCCAGGAATGGTATCAACTGACCAATTTCCTCCTGTTCGGAACCAAAGAACGCCGTGATGAAGGTGAGCAATGCGCCGCCAGATAACAGCGCCCCGACAATGAAAATGATGGGGGTCAACCCTGAGTTCCAGAAAGGCCGCGCACCGACTACTCCGAACAATGCGCCGACACCGCCATGAAAGGCTATCGCTAGGGGAACGCCGATGCTTCCCAGGATGCGCAGGACTTTCCGGTCGGCGGCGACAGCGGACTCGCTTGTATCAAGGCGGCCAAAAGTCAGCAGTCGTGCCAGCCAGTTTTTGGAGGCTATTGCGACCAGATCAACGCGCATTGCCAGCCAAAGTTCCGCCAAGAGCAGGATGAAGTATGCCGTGTAGAACCAAATCATCCACCCCATAAGCGAGTGGAAATTTGTCTGGAGTAGCATCTTCCATGCACGTTCCGTGTGACCAAGATCCATCCAAATCGCAAACATCGCGCCGAAGAGCGTGACCAAGGCAGTGAACAAAGCCAGTTTGCCGATATCCTCTAATTTTCGCAGGTTGAATTCAGAACCATCTGCCAGGCCTACCGGCAAGGTAGCAACTGCGGCAACGCTTCCGGAACGGTGGATATTGAATACATAGATCAGAGTTGAAAACAGGAAGGCTCCGGCAGACAAGCCGACCAGGTAGATATACAATGCCACCCACAATCCCCAGGGGAGGTAACTGCCGTAACTGACATTGAGATGCCCATTCGCGACACGGTCGTACAAGCCAAACGCGCCCACGACAAATCCGATAATCGCGATGAGCCAGAGAAGTTTTTCAAACTTTTTCATCGTTAACTCCTTTAGATGAGCAAGCAAGTAAACACGTACACAAGGACTCCTGCCTACCTGTTTACTTGTCTACTTGCTACACCAGATAATAAACCTTCGGCTCTGTTCCCATTTCTTCCTTGAGGCGCATCATATTGGGTGATGCAGTCAATTCGGAAACGAGCGAGACCGGGTCATTGGCATCGCCAAAGTACGTCGCGCGCCCGATGCAAGTCGTCACACACGCGGGCAGCATCCCCGCATCCAGACGGTGCGCGCAGAACTGGCACTTGCGGGCGTTGCCGATGGGCGAATCGCCATGACTGCGATCCCATAAGACGCCATATTCAAAGTTTGGCAATGTCTCATACGCTTCCTGTTGGGGAGTGTCAGAGGTGTAAAAGCGACCGGCATCGAACGTACGCGCTGCATATGGACATGCGGTGATGCAATAGCGGCAGCCGATGCAATCGTCATAATTAATTGCGACAATTCCGTCGGGGCGCTTAAAGGTCGCGCTGACCGGGCAGACCGGCACGCAGGGTGGATCATCGCATTGCATACATGGGCGCGGCAGGAATTTCATACTCACGTTGGGATATGTGCCGATTTCTTCAATCAGCACCGGGCGATAGACTACTCCCGGCGGAAGTTTATTCTCGGCCACGCAGGCGATGGTACAGGCTGTGCAGCCTACGCATTTGCGCAAGTCAATCACCATTACCCAGCGCCGTTCCGAGGCGGGTTTTTCCAGGGCGCGTTTCAATTCCTTATTCATGCGAATCAAAACATCCTCTTTCACCAGTAGATCATCGGCGGGAGCGGTAGAAACCTCTACACCATCCAACACCGGAGCGACCAGCCCGGCAAAAACCTCGGAAGCATACTTATCCAGCAAAGTTGCTTCATTTGTCATAGCATTTCTCCTTAAAATGGATTTGAATTGAAATCTGATGATGCCATCGCTTCTACTTTATCGGGTTTACATTGGCAGGCACAGCGGGAAAAGTTGGATACTTTATTGGGAATTGTCGGGGAAACCCCTACACAAGCAGTGATATTCGGCAGAGCAAAATATGACACTTTTCATATTCGTTTTTTTGAATACGATGTATAATACATTCAGGTTTATGAATATGAAAAAACAAATCATTCCCCAAATCTCCGAACAAATCGCCGCGCCGCTGGCCGCCATTGCCTCGCCGCAGCGCATTGCCATCCTGCTTGCCATCGGCACGGGCGAAGCCTGCGTCTGTCACCTCGAAACCGCACTCGGCTGGCGGCAGGCCTACATTTCCCAGCACTTGATGGCTCTTCGTAAGGCGGATATTTTGCAGGACAGGCGCGAAGGCCGCTACATTTTCTACCGATTGAAAAACGCATCTTTCCTTGACCTTATAACTGCCGCGGCCGCTCTGGGCGGACTCTCCGCCGGATCCGTTTCCGCGCTCATCAATACGCAGGTTAATCCCTCGTGTGAATGTCCACAGTGCGCGCCCGCATTGCCCGCGGCCATTACGTCTCTAAAAGCAAAAACAACATGAGCATCCTCTCCTTCGTTACAAATTTAATTTACGGCGGAAGCGCCGTTGGCACCGACGCCTGGTGATCGCTCCGATAACAAGGATGACAACATGTTAATCGAAACTTACGCTATGGAAGTTTTCACCCCACCCTGCGACCCAGGGGCGGAACGCTATGCTGCGCGCGCACACCTGACCACAGAAATCTCCGAAGTTTTGCCTTATCTCAATGCAACCTTGCATGGTGCACTGTATTTGCCCGAAGCCAATGCCCTGACTTGGAAGAAGGGTGGGCATAACGTTGCTTTCCACGCTTACGAAATCGCCACCAGCAACGTTGAAGATCGGGACAGCGCGGAGAAGGAGCTCAAGAGTTTGATTGATCTGATCAACCGCACCTGGGAACACCGCGACGAAATCACACCTGACACAACCACGCGCCAGCGTCCCAAGCCAATGGCGATCTACAAATTACTGCCGAACACCAACTGCAAACAATGCGGCGAACCGACCTGTTACACCTTTGCCCTGCGGCTCTCGACAGCGCAGAAGAAACTGAGCGACTGCCCGCCGTTGTCTGAACCACAATATGCCGAAAAACTATCCACCCTGCAAAAATTTGTGACTGACGCCCCTGCGATTGGCTGAGGAGGCCGCCATGAAAAAAGCCCTGACCGTTGTGCTGGAAGATAAGGATATCATCGAGTTGATGCGCGTTCTAATGGACAGCGACGCCGAAGGCGCGCTGGAATTCCTGCGA
Source organism: uncultured Anaerolineaceae bacterium (assembly GCA_964371065.1). GTDB lineage: Bacteria > Chloroflexota > Anaerolineae > Anaerolineales > Villigracilaceae > Denitrolinea. Next base: position 41,538 of record CAYJLS010000009.1, read on the forward strand.
GAGCATTTCAAAGGCAAAGCCCGCGATCTGCTCGAAGGCGGTTGAAAGGTGATGATTGAAGCGCCTGGTGCGGGCGCATTAAAAGTCGGCGGAAATCTGTTCAAAAAATGAACTATCTCGATTCCATTACCCTCACCAAAACATTACCCTGTCTGGCAGAGCCGGGCAGGATCATTGTGATTGGTAAAACCTCGCAAACATTAGGCGAAGTTTTACCCTATCTTGCCACCCTTCCTGGGATCATCGCCTGGAACCCGCAAGCGCTGACACTAACCTTCCGCCGCCCACACGGATTTATGACGCTGTACAACGACAAGGTTTACATCACACAAGTGGTGGATGCCAATGAAGGACTGGAACTGTTTGCCGCGCTCAAAGACGCGATCAACGCCGTGTGGGAAAAACGCGCTGAACTCCTGGCCGTTACCACGATCAAAAGTGCCCCGCGCCACCTGGATAGCTGGCGCGTACGCAGACCAATTGCGGTCAATGTGGCGAATCTACATGTCTTGCATTTGCAGTGACGCTTATTCAGCATACCCACACATTGACAGAATGTCCCATCCTAAAAAACGATTCGTACTTCGCTGATCGCCGCGCCGCACTGGAAACATTGTTGGGATGAATTCTGGATCAAGTCAGAATCCAAACCATTCAACGGAGATTGAAATATCATGAGTAATGTTATCCCTCTTCTTAACACCCTGCCCACCTCAATCGTCCCAGCGGACGTGGAATTTTTCGACCCTCCAATGTGTTGTCCCACCGGGTTGTGCGGTCCTACTCTCGACCAAACCCTGTTGGATGTGAACGATATGATCCTGGCTCTTCAGCGTGATAACCTACGTATCGAGCGTTACCAGATGTCCAGCAACCCCAACGCCTTTTTGGGCAACACTGAGGTTATGAAACTGGTGCGTGAAAAACAAATGGAAGCCCTGCCCATCATCGTTGTACGCGGCAAAATTTTCAAGAGCGGCGCGTATCCCTCTCTGAATGAAATGCGCCAAGCGCTGACCAACGGAGCGAATGTAAAATGCCCCCCGCACAAAACGACTACGTAACTACCGGACTATCCAACTACACAACTAAATTCATCTTCTTTTCAGGCAAAGGCGGCGTCGGCAAGACCAGCATGGCTTGTACACATGCAGTCAGGTATGCAGATGAGGGCAAGCGCACGCTCATCGTCACCACTGACCCTGCTTCAAATTTAGCCGACGTCTTCGAGCAGGAGATTGGACATCGCATCACGCCGATTTTGAATGTGCCGAATTTATCGGCGATGGAAATTGACCCCGATACTGCCACACAGGAATATATTGACCGCGCCATGTCACCCATCCGCAATGCGTTCCCTGCGCAGATGGTGCAGGTGATGGAAGAGCAGATGAGCGGGCCATGCACGGCAGAGGTCGCTGCCTTTGACCGCTTTACAGATTTTCTGGATATCCCATCCAATAACGGCATAACCCTTGATGTGGTGATTTTCGATACTGCGCCCACAGGACACACCATTCGTCTGTTGGAGTTGCCTGCCGAATGGAGTCAGTCCATTGATGCGGCCAGCGCGGGGAGCGGCCAGACCTGTCTTGGGCCTGCGGCTGCGATTCAAGATGCCAAGTATAAATACGAGCGCGCGCTTTTCGCAATGAGACAGCCTGAGCAAACCAGTTTTGTTTTTGTGCTGCATCCCGAGGCGATTTCAATCAAAGAAACCCGTCGCGCAATTGATGAACTGATTAAACTGGATATCAAAAATTACCGTCTGATTATCAACGGCATCATCCCGCCTGAAGGCACGCAGAATCCGCTCTTTGCTGCGCGCGCCGAAATGCAGTTACATTATCTCGATCAAATTGAACGCGAATTTACATTCCCAAAGCAACGCATGATTTTGCTTGCAAATGAAATCAGGGGCGCGCAAGAACTACGTCAGGTTGGGAAAATTTTCTTCGATGGTGAACCGGCTTCGGGGGAGAATGAAACGGGGAATATCCAAACGCAGGATGAAGTCTTCGCTTCGTCCCTTGACCTTGTGCGGGCGCACATCCAACCTAAGGGTCATCGGCGGACAGTTTTCTTCGCGGGCAAAGGCGGCGTTGGAAAGACTGTCGCGTCGTGCATTACGGCGGTTTGGCTGGCGCGGCAGGGACATAAAACTTTGCTGCTAACTACCGATCCCGCTGCGCATTTGGGCGATGTGCTGGATACGCCTGTTAGCGATGAGGTTACATCCGTTAGTGGACAGCCGAATTTGTGGGCGGTCAAGATTGACCCGAAAGCCGCCGCGGAAACTTATAAGATACGCATTCTCGACGATGCGCGACAACGTGGGCGGACTGAATCTGCGATCAAGGTGATGGAAGAGGAACTCAACTCGCCGTGCACGGAAGAGATGGCGGCGTTTGATAAATTTATCGAATATGCCTCGCAGGATGAATGGGATGCCGTGGTGTTCGATACCGCGCCGACGGGCCACACGCTGCGACTGCTGGAGCTGCCCGTTGATTGGAGCAAACAGATTGACATCAAAGTTTTTGCGTCTGTGGATGCGACCGCCGCGGATGATGTCGCCAAAGGACGATTTGCAAAAGTCATCGAAATGATGTCTGACCCTGAGCAAAGCACGTTTGCGTTTGTGATGTATCCAGAGTCCACGCCCATTCTCGAAGCCTGGCGCGCCGCGCAGGAACTCAGCACGGTGGGTATTCACCCTGGATTGGTGGTTGCCAACATGGTTATTCCGCGCGAGCCAATCACCACGCCTTTTGTACAATCGCGACGTGTGATGCAGGAAAAATATCTCAAAGAAATTGCAAAACGATTCAGTGTGCCGCTGGTACAAATCCCGCTGTTGCCCAAGGAGATCAAAGGTTTGAAGATGTTGACCGAACTGGGCGAACAAATGTACGGCATGGAAAAAGTGGCGGCATGAGTAACTCCGTTCTTGTAAAAATTGTCGGCGCACCGATTGCCTGCAAAGACGGCGTGAAGGATTCCTGGTGCGAGGTGGCGCGCTGGGCGGAAGGTCAGTTGAAAGGACATTTTGGCGAGGCTGTGCAGGTTAAATACTACAACCTGTTCGATGCCGACTGCCCGCCCATGCCGAGTGGGGCGCAACTGCCGCTGGTGTTGGTGGATGGCGAAGTACTGACCAGCGGCGGGAAAATCTCCGTCCCTGCTCTGCGACGAAAAATCGAAACAATATTGAACAAGGAAGTTATGTAAAAAAGTGATGAATGTATTTCGCGCAGTGCGCGGTAACATAGAAAAAGAGATGGTCAATCTTCTCAAAGCACATTCTTAATATGGAGGCTCTCATGACCCAGGAAACAAGCACCACCAAAAAACTTTCCACCCTCGACCGCTACCTCACCTTGTGGATTTTCCTTGCCATGGCGGTGGGCGTGGGCATTGGCTTTGTGATGCCCGTAACTGTAGCCGTTTTCAACAAGGCTGTTTCCGTTGGCACAACCAACATCCCGATTGCGATTGGCTTGATCCTAATGATGTACCCGCCGCTGGCGAAAGTCCGCTATGACGAACTCGGCGATGTGTTCCGCAACTGGAAAATCCTCGGCCTCTCGCTCATCCAGAACTGGGTGATCGGTCCTGTTTTGATGTTCGTGCTGGCGATCATCTTTTTGCGCGGCTACCCCGAATACATGACGGGACTGATTCTCATCGGCTTGGCGCGCTGTATCGCGATGGTCATCGTGTGGAATGAATTGGCAAAAGGCGATAGTGAATATGCGGCTGGGCTGGTGGCCTTCAATAGTATCTTTCAGGTTTTGTTCTACAGCGTGTATGCCTACGTGTTCATCACCGTCCTGCCGACCTGGTTTGGCATGACAGGCAACATCGTGAACATTACCATCGGTGAAATCGCAAAAAGCGTATTCATCTATTTGGGCATTCCGTTTATTGCGGGCTTCTTCACACGTTTCTTCCTTGTCCGCGCAAAAGGCAAGGATTGGTATCACAAAGTCTTCGTGCCAAAGATCAACCCGATAACTCTGATCGCATTGCTCTTCACCATCGTGGTGATGTTCTCGCTCAAAGGCGATGTGATCGTGGAACTTCCGCTCGATGTGGTACGGATCGCCATTCCTCTTCTCATCTACTTCGTGGTGATGTTCCTCGTCTCGTTTTGGATGGGCAAACAGGTTGGCGCGGATTATTCCAAGACGACCACGCTTTCATTTACCGCTGCAAGCAATAACTTTGAATTGGCAATTGCAGTGGCTGTGGCAGTCTTTGGGATCAACTCTGGCGCAGCCTTCGCAGCTGTCATTGGGCCATTGATCGAAGTGCCGGTGATGATCGGGCTGGTCAATGTGGCGTTCTTCTTCCAGAAAAAATATTACGGCGGGGCGGTCTCGTCTTCGCCTGGGCTGCTGGCCGCGGCGCAGGAGGCGTGTCCGCCCGATGAACAGCCGGTGAAATAGATGGTTCGGCGCTGGCCTGAAGGCCAGCGCCGAATAACAACCGTGGCTATTATTTTCCCCCATTTGTTGGTAAAATTCTCACCATGATGCAGGATTGAGTTTTTCGTTCGCCAGGCTCTGCCATGCGCGATGGGTGGGGGTTCCATTTTCCATTCGCTCATCTCTTTTGGTTTAATTCCAAATCGCTTTTGTGTTTTTACCGGGCAGATACTGCAACAAAATTGATTTCTCTCTGTTGAGAAAGGGATAAGCCTTAATCAATGGAAAGGATCAATTTTTTATTCCCTGGTTGATTGGGGCGACTGACGCTTTATTCTGTCATCCATTCGCTTTTACAAAATGAAGGATTACTCACAATGGAACCTACACTCGAATTGCCATCCAAAAACGCCTGCGCCAACCGACGGACGTTTGCAATTATTTCCCACCCAGACGCGGGCAAGACAACCCTGACCGAAAAGCTACTGCTCTATGGCAATGCCATTGACCTGGCGGGGAATGTGCGCGCCCGCCGCAACCAGCGCGCGACCACCTCCGACTGGATGCAGATGGAACGCGAGCGCGGCATCTCGATTACATCCACCATCCTGCAATTCCCCTACCAAAACCACATCCTCAACCTGCTGGATACGCCCGGCCACCAGGATTTTTCGGAGGATACCTACCGTACCCTTTCGGCGGTGGATAGCGCGGTGATGGTGATTGACGCCGCCAAAGGCATCGAGCCGCAAACCCTCAAACTGTTCGATGTCTGCCGGAAACGCGGCATCCCGGTCTTTACCTTCATCAACAAAATGGATCGTCCCGCCCGCGACCCGCTCGACCTGCTGGATGAGATTAAAAAAGCGCTGGGTATGGAACCCGTCCCAATGAACTGGCCGCTGGGCGATGGCCTGGATTTTAAAGGAGTCTATGACCGCGCCTCGCGAGAGGTTTATGTCTTTGAGCGCAGCGAGCGTAACGAGCGCATGGCGGCGGAAACGATAATCCCCCTGGAAAACCTTGCAGCAATCGGGGTTTTATCCAAGGCGCGTTTTGAAACCCTGAAAGAGAGTCTTCACTTGCTGGATGAAGTGGGAATTGTCTTTGACCACAAGAGCGTCTTGCAGGAAAAACAAACACCGGTATTCTTTGGCAGCGCCCTCACCAATTTTGGTGTGCGTTTATTTCTGGATGCGTTTGTGAAGTTCGCCCCATCGCCCCAGCCGTACTTGAGCGACGCCGGGATCATTCAACCGGACAGGCCGGAGTTCTCCGGCTTTATCTTCAAAATTCAAGCCAACATGAACCCCAAACACCGCGACAGTGTGGCTTTTTTGCGGATTTGCTCCGGGCGTTTCGAGCGCGGCATGGATTTAATCCATGCCCAAAGCGGCAAAACTTTGCGGTTAATGCGCCCTTATAAACTTTTTAGCAGTGAGCGCGAGGTCATTGACGAGGCCTATCCGGGTGACGTGCTTGGACTGCCCAATACCGGCGATTTCGCCATTGGCGACACGCTGTGTTCCGGCGCGCCGATTCGTTTTGCGCCCATTCCGCGTTTTCAACCTGAACATTTTGCCCTGTTACGAAACACCGATTTGAACAAACAAAAACAATTTGGCAAGGGCTTGCTGCAACTGGAAAGCGAGGGCGCGGCGCTGGTGCTTTACAACGCGAACGCCTTCAAGCGCGAACCAATTTTGGCGGTGGTGGGTCAATTGCAATTTGACGTGGTGCAATCGCGTCTGAAAGTGGAATACAACGCGCCGACGACGCTCGAAAGAATGCCGCATTCCCATTTACGCTGGATCAAGGGATCGGACGCCGCCATTAGAAAACTGCCGGAACGTAACGATGCGATTATCGCCCGCGATTCGCGTAACGACTGGGCGGCGCTATTCGGCACTTCATTTTTTCTCAAGTATTACGCCGAAAAATACCCCGAATTGCGCTTTGTGGAGTTTGGCCAGGATTAGCCCCGGTTGGCTCAAAGTGGTCCATCGCCAACCGTATCATTGACAATCTCATGCCAGATCAATATTTGGATGGGGTAGACGCGCGCCTCCTCCCCGACTTGGCCAAAGACGACGGGTCGCGGTCCTCCAGCCACGCGTCCGCTTCGCGCGTGGACGTGAAGTTGGGCGCGTCAATCGAGGGAATCCCATCTTTGGGCGGGCTTCCCGAAAGGATGTCGCTGCATGAATCGCTGTGTTTGCGCGAATTCGCTCGCGGCGCCGCGTGGGGGAGATTCGGCTGGGAGGTTGGCGGGAGTCAGTTGGGGAGGATCCGCCTCGGGGGAGTCCGATGCGGGGTTTGTCGGTTGGGAGGAAGCGCAGGCGCCTGCGGCGAGAATCCATCCAGCCGCGAGAATCCAAAAAATCCATTTTCCAAACATAGTCGTTCTTTTATTGGGTTAGAGCAAAACCGCTGAATAAGTCTTACCCGTCAAAAGAATCGAGTATTCTATTTAAGCGTAAGAAGAAGAGCATAGATTGCCATCCGTAAATGGATGAAATACGAATTGAATAAGGAGAGCACTCATGAACGATCAAAAAGCCGACATCACCATTTATGGCGCCTACTGGTGTCCGGACTGCCGACGCAGTAAACAATTTTTGGGCGAACACCAAATCCCCTATCACTGGGTGGACATCGAGCAGGATAAAGAAGGCGAAGCCTATGTGCTGAAAAGGAATAACGGCAAGCGAATTATTCCCACGATTGAATTTGCAGACGGCGCGATTTTGGTTGAGCCGTCCAATGCGAAGATCGCCGCCAAACTGGGATTGAAGACCGGCGCTGCGCGTCATCACTATGACCTGATCGTGGTCGGCGGCGGACCTGCCGGGTTGACCGCCGCACTTTATACTGCGCGTGAAGGGATTGACACGCTGGTCATCGAGCGCGCCGCGCTGGGCGGACAAGCCGCAGCGACTGAGCGACTGGATAATGTGCCTGGTTTTGCAGAGGGCGTGCTGGGCTCGGAATTTGCATCCCAACTCCGAAAGCAGGCGGAACGCTTTGGCGTAGAGATGTTACAAGCGCAGGATGTGACGAGTATCCGCAAACACGATAATTATCATTGTGTAAGCACGGCTGATGGAAGTGAATATTCTGCACGCGCGGTTCTGTTCGCAACGGGAAGCCGCTACAAACGTCTCGGCGCGCCAGGCGAGGATGATTTTATCGGCGCGGGGATTCACTTCTGCGCCACCTGTGATGGTCCATTCTACAAGGGCATGCCCGTCGCAGTCATCGGCGGCGGCAATAGCGCGGCGGAGGAGAGCCTGTTTCTGGTCAAGTTTGTGGAGAAGGTGACCCTGCTTGTGCGCGGCGACAAATTAATCGCCAGTCAGGTCATTCAGGAAAAGACGCTCAATCATCCGCAAATTGACGTGCGGTTCAATACCGAAGTGACAAAGTTCAGCGGCGCAGGATCAAAGCTGAAAGCGGTGGAAATCAAAGACCGCAAGACTGGCGCGAGCGAAACCATCCATCCCTCCGGCGTTTTTGTATTTATCGGCTTGGTTCCCAATACCGGCATTTTAGAGGGGACGGATGTGCAACGCAACCAATGGGGCTTTGTTCAAACAGGTCATGACCTGGTACATGATGGTCGGCAGATTCCCGCTTTCGGCAAACGCGAGCCGATGTTCCTTGAGACCAGCGTACCGGGCATCTTTGCCGCTGGAGATGTCCGTCAGGGCAGCACCAAGCAGGTCGCGTCGGCGGCAGGCGAAGGGGCGACGGCGGCGCTGCTCATCCGCGAATATCTCAAGGAAGTGTGAAAGCAAACGTCCCGTTGAAATTTTCAGCGGGACTTTTTTGTAAATGGGTAAGAAAAAATAGGCGTGGTTCAGAAACCCAGAAAGTTAGATTGACACTTTGATTTACACTTCGGCA
>CAYJLS010000010.1:0-46286 GCA_964371065.1 uncultured Anaerolineaceae bacterium
TTTCAAAGCCAGATATACCAGAATTCAGCCAAAAATAAAAGTTAAAATTCACCCCGTTTGGAGTATAGTATCCCGATTCGCGAAAGGGATGTGGCGGCGCGTGAGGCGGGAAGCCCATGGCTTCTCTACGTGCGACAATTTCTTCCTGTTGTTTCGATGTGAGGTTTCGATATTCGTAGGGCATATTTGTTCTCCTTGGGACGACTGAAGTCGTCACTACGTGGGTGGGGATTTCCATGTAGTAACGACTTTAGTCGTTTGGCCTGGAGACGACTGAAGTCGTCACTACATGGTATGCGAATTTCCATGTAGTAACGACTTTAGTCGTTTAGCCTGGAGACGACTGAAGTCGTCACTACGTGGGATGGGATGAGAATGTAACTTACGGAACAGGTTGTAAAACGCCAATCACTTCTTGCGCGGGTTTGAATGTGCCGATGTCGCGGCAGGCCAGCCCGCCTGCGGAGGCGAAAATTCCCTCGTTGGAAAGTACATCAACTTGCACGATCGTGTCCACCCGAAAGGTGGTGTCAATCGTCAGTTTGAGCGTCACCTGGTAGCCGCGTGGCAGGGACGGGACGCAGACGGTTTTGTCGGAGTGGACGCGCCCCTCGTCCGCGGAGGACAGGGTCGCGCAGACCGTTGTCAGGTCCGGCCCCGAAGCGTTGACGAGGGTGACGTAGGCGTTGGTCACTTCGCCCATCCCGTGAGTCACGTCAAGTCCCGTGTCACAGCCGAGCAATTGAATCCCCAGCGGTTCAGGCGCGTTCGTGAACGTGGGCGAGGGCGTAAACGTCTCGGTGGCGGTGGGCGGAAGTGTGAACGTGGGGGATGTCCCCGCGATCAGCGTCTGGCTGGGGGTGGGGGACGGAGGCGGCGGCAGGGTAGCCGAGGTGGTCGGATAAATAAGAATGGGAGTCGGCGAGAGGATGGTCGGCGGGCGCGTGGGGGTGATCGCGTTGCGCGGGGGAAACACGGTGACGACTTCCGTGTCACTACATGCGGCGAGCGTCAGTGAAAGGAACGCCAGTGTCAGCATCAACCGTTTCATAAAAGCCTCCTCGGATCAAGACCATTTTACAACCTTACGACTGAAGTTGTCACTACGTAGTGACGAAGTCGTTACAATCGTTATTACTACGTAGTGACGATTTCAATCGTCCAAACGACTGAAGTCGTTACTACGTGGGACAAATTGCCAATTTGTCCCACACCGAATTTACAGTTGTCCGCTTTCACTCATTTTTGCAAGTTGCGACAAATAGGCGGGGTCGTCAAAACGGGACGGGCGAAACGCGGATGCGTACGCGGGTAGGCGCGCACCCGTCACGTGCGCGGCCAGCAATTCGCCAATCGCGCAGGCCGACATGATCCCGTATCCCGATACCGCGCCGATAACGAACGATCCCTCTGCGCCCACCGGTCCAGCCATTGGCAGGTTGTCGCGTGCTTTCGTGTAGTAGCCGCCATCCATCTGCGGGCGCGGCATCCTGCTAAAATACTCGCGCAGGCGCGGCAACATGGCCGCCATCCCGCGCAGGGTCACTTCGGGGAAATCGCTGTCCAGCGCGGGTGGCTCGATTGGCGGGGAGAGGCGCGTCCGATAATCCCACAACATCACGAGCATCTCGCTCCCCGCGCCACCCTCAGGACGAACATGCGCGCCCGCGGGGAAAGCCTCCGTCAGCCAGCGCGTGGCGGGGTCGTCGCGCAGGGCGGCGCGCTCGTCCGCCTCCCAGGGCAGGGATTGCTCGTCGTCCCAGATCAGGAGCGGCGCGTCGCGTCCCACCGCGCCCAGCGGGTCTTTGATCGCCATCTTCAAATGCAGTTCGGTGTGGACGGGCAAATCCGCGCCGAGCAGGTTTCCCACCTCTTTGAGATGCGGCCCGGCGGCGTTGACGAAAATGGGACATTCGACGCGCCGCCCGTCTGCCAAGCGGACTGCGCGCACGCGCCCGTTCCCGACCTCCGCGCCGACGACGCGCGCCGCCTCAAACCGGACCCCGAGCCTGCGCGCGCGTTCGAGGAGCGTCATACCCAGCTGTTGGGCGCTCAACCAACCTGCCCGGCGCGCGTGCAACGCGGCGACGGCGGAATCCGTCAGATAGGGAAAATATTTTCGGATGAGCGCGTTGCCGAGGAGCAAGTCCGCGCCTGCCGGTTCGTTTTCCCAGCCCTCAGTTTGGGCGGGCAGGTAGGTGGAGTCCGCCTCAGTGTGGACTCGCAGTTGACCGGCGCCCAGCCCTGAGGTCCGCTCGGCGCGAGCGCGGAAGGCGGGAATCTTGTCCGGGTCGGCGGTCAGGTACAGGTAGCCGCGTCGGTTCATGCGGAAGGCGTCCCCGCTTTCGCGGGCGAGGGTTTCCATCAGGTCAATCGAGCGGTTCATCAATCCCAACATGTGTGGATCGGGCCACCAGTTGCGATAGCATTCGGTGGAGCGGTTGCTGGTGAGGCTGAGGGGCGGGCGTTCGTCCACGAGCAGGATGTCGCGCAGTCCTGCCCGCGCCAGGTGATAGGCCGCGCTGACGCCGGTGATGCCCGCGCCGCAGATGAGGATGGAGGTTTTCATACCTTGATTATGGCATGAAATTGCCTGGAAAGATGATGGTTATTTTCCATATTTGTTGTATGATAGGGATAGGAGATTATGGACATGCGCGATTCACCCCTGGGCATATTATGTTTGTGCGGTTCCCGCGGGCTTCTGCGTCCCATTGCGACGGTTTTGCAGAGGCGGGAATTTTCATTTGATTTGACGATGGCCGAGGATCGGGAGGATTTTCAAAAGCAGGCGGCGCGCGGGTTGTTCGATGTGGGGCTGGTTGACTTTCGCGCATTGCCTGCGCGCGAGGCGGATCGCTTTGAGTTTTTGGGTAAATTGAATTCATTGATTCCGTTGATTGCGCTGGTTTCTGAAAGCGAGGAAAAGCGGGCGCTCCATGCGCTGGGCGCGGGGGGGATCCGGGATTACATCGCCATCGGGTCGGCGGCGCAGGCGGAGAAATTGCCCTTTGCGTTGCGGTCGGCGGCGTTATGGGGCAGTGGCGTTTTCATGCAAAACCGGGTGGCGCTGGAAGCGCAGCGGGCCGCCAGGTTGCAGGACGCGGTGTATCGGATCGCGCAGGCGGCGGATATCGCCCCGTCCCTGGAGGATTTGTTTCCGCGCATCCATTCCATTATTTCCGAGGTGATGCCTGCCAGAAATTTTTACATTGCCCTGGCTGCGCCGCGCAAGGGTTATTTGACCTTCCCGTATTTTGTGGACGAGGCGGACAGCGCGCCGGTGGGCGAGCAGGCGGAAGACGGCTTTGGCGAGTACATCCTGCGCCAGGGAAAATCGTTCATCTTCGACGAGGCTTTGCAAAAGGAACTCGTTGAAAAAGGGGAAGTCCGCCGCGTTGGAACCGCAAGCCGCGTCTGGCTGGGTGTGCCGCTGGTTGTGGATGGGGCCGCGATCGGCGTGATGGTTGTCCAGCATTACCAGGACCCGAACGCGTATGGCGAGCGCGAACGGCGGATTTTGGAATTCGTCTCTTCGCAGGTGGCGCTGGTGATCAAGAAAAAACAAGCCATGATTTCCATGCAGGAGAAGGTCGCGGCATTACAGGCGTTGACCGCGATTGACCGGGATATCCTGGCGGCGCGCCAGGCTGGCGATATTTTGGAACTGGTTTGCCGCAGCGCGGCCTTCCTTTTGAAAACCCCGATGGTCGTGATCGTATCCACAAAAGGGGAAAAATGGTCTGTCGAAGCCACGGTTGGGATCCGGTATCCCGGGAAGTTGGCGGCTGAATTGCAGGAAATGCTTTTCAGCCAGGCGGACTCTCAACCCGCCGGTTTTTCTATCAACGATGTTTTCCTACCTCCTCGCAGGATGCCGCGCACCGCAACTTTGAAGGGCATACGTTCCATCCTGGCCGAAAAATTATCTGCGGGAAAAGGCGACCAGGGTATTTTGCTGGTCCTGGATCAATCCCCGCGCGTGTGGACCGAAAATGACGCCGACCTGCTTCGGGCGCTGGCAGGACAGGCCGCGATTGCGCTCGATAACGCGCGCCTGCTGGCGGAGGCCCAGCGCCGCGGCGATGAGTTTGCCGCCCTGCACGAAGTTTCGGTTGGGTTGTCCGGGGAACGGAATGCGCAGTTGATCCTGTCGCGGATTGTGGATTCTGTCCGCCAGTCCCTGTATGTTCCAGGCGCATTTATTTATCTGTATGATGAGCGGCGCGAACTCCTGGAACTTTCCGTTTCCCGGGGCATGGGATTTCCGGAAAACCTGACGGTGAAGTTGGGAGAGGGCATGGCGGGGCAGGTTGCCGCAACCCGCAAGCCGTTGTTGATCCAGGATTATCATTCCTGGGAAAACAGAATCAGGAAACTGGACCAGGTACCCTACTCCTCGGCCATGGCAGTTCCGATCCTGTTCGCCGGCCATTTGATCGGGGCATTGGGAGCGACCGAGATCGAAAACAAAACCAGGATATTTGGCGAGCAGGATCTGCGCCTGCTTTCCCTGTTCGCAGGCCAGGCGGCGAGCGCGGTCTATAACGCCCGCCTGTTTGAAGCCATCCAGCAAAGCAACCAGGAACTGGATCGCCTGTACCGGGCGTCCGACGCGCTGATCGGGGCGGTCTCGTCGAATATCGCCGAACTGAGTCAAAAGATCGCCGGGATTGTGGTGTCTGAATTTCGGCAGTCCAATTGCGGTTTGTGGCTTCTTATTCTTGATGGAGAGCCCCCCTCCCTGCAACGACTGGCGATTGCAGGCGAATCGTCTTCCGAGATCATCCTGCGCCCGTTGAACGTGGACGGGCCGGGACTGATCCCGAAGGTGATCCGTACCGGGCAACTCGTCAACGTGCCGGACGTTCGGGCGGATCCCGACTACATGGAGGGCTGGCCCTCGGCGCGCTCGGAACTGGTCCTGCCTTTGAATAACGGGGAGCGGGTCATCGGCGCGCTGGATTTGCAGAGCGCGGACCCGGCGGCATTTCGCGAGGACGAGGTGCGGGTGATGGCGCAGTTCGCGTCCCGCGCCAGTTTGATGCTGGAACATGCGCGCCTTGTTTCGGAGACCGAGCAACGCCTGCAGCGCCTGTCGGTGTTGCATACGGTGGATATCGCGGTGTCTTCCAGCCTGGACTTGCAGGTCACATTAAAGGTATTTCTCGAGCAGGTGACCTCCCATTTGCATGTGGATGCCGCGGATATTCTTTTGATCAATCCCCACCTTCACTTTTTGGAGTATGCCTCCGGGCGCGGTTTCCGCGGGACGGGGACCAGCCGCGTCAACTTGATGGTCGGGGAGGACGCGGCCGGGCGCGCCGCCCTGGAGCGGGCGGTGGTCGGCGTCCCCGACCTGGGCGCGCCCGGCCCGCGCCTCTCTCATCCTGAGCGGATCGCGGGGGAGGGCTTTGTAAGCGTCTATGCCGTGCCGTTGATCGCGCGCGGGCAGGTGAAGGGCGTACTGGAATTGTATTTCCGCAAACGCTTCGATGCGAACTTGGAATGGGAAAATTTTGTGGAAACCCTGGCGCGCCAGGCGGCGGTTGCGATTGACGACGCGCACCTGTTCGAGCAGTTGCAGCGCTCCTATGCGGACCTGGCGGTTGCTTACGACAATACCATCGAAGGTTGGGCGCGCCTGCTTGAGATCCGCAATACCGAGCCGGAGGGTCACAGTCACTATGTGACGGGGCTGGTGGTGGAACTGGCGCGGCGCATGGGCATGCCGGAATCGGAACTGGCGCACGTTTATCGCGGCGCATTGTTGCACGATATTGGGAAACTGGCTATTCCCGATGAAATCCTGCTCAAGCCCGCGCCCCTGACAGACGAGGAAAGGGAGCTCGTCCGCACTCACGTGACCTTTGCCCATGATCTCATGTTCTCGATCGAGTATCTCCGGCCTGCGGCGGATATCCCGTATGCCCATCACGAAAAATGGGACGGGAGCGGTTATCCGCGCGGGCTGAAAGGGGGACAGATTCCCCTGGCAGCGCGTATTTTTTCCGTGGTGGATGTGTGGGATACGCTTAAACACGACCTGCCCCATCGTCCCGCGCTGGGCGAGGCGGAAGCGAGGGCTTTTATCCGCGCCCGCGCCGGCCAGGATTTTGATCCGCAGGTTGTGGATATGTTCCTTTTCTTTCTTGAAGCAGAGCAGGACCAGGACAATTTGGCGAGCGACGATCCAATCTAGCGCGAGAGGGGGGTGGCCGTCAACGTCAGCGCGATTCGCCGGGGCGTCAGCTTCCTGCTTTTTCCCGGGCGGCGTCTTCCAATATCTCGAAGCCCCGCTTCACCAGTCTCCGCAGGTTACTCTCGTCCAGCGGCTTGCCAGTTTCGATTTGTTCCTGCTGGCGAAGCAACGCGCCGCGCACGCCGCTGGCAAGATGCGCGCAATGCGAATCGGCGGAGATGCGCTCCAGGCGGGAGAGGAGCATGATCAACAGGGATACCTCTTCGCGGTTTTCCATGAAACGCAGGCGCCCCCGACGAGATTCGAACTCACAACCTACTGAAATTAGGTTAATTACAGAAGAGTCATTCATCACTCTAAGAAAGATAAAACTGCCATCAATACTTCTGGAATATCCATCGACGGACTTGCCTTGACATTTTCCCCAACGTGCAAATGGTCGGGATGCGACTTGATTTCGGGATGATGCGCGGCGTTGTCCCATCTTGCGATCATTTTGTCGTCAGCCGACTGGAGATGAAAGCGATACTTCAAGCGTTTGATTCCTGGATTTGTGATAACGTACTCTGCAACGTGAAGTTCGTAGCCGCCCGTCAGCGTGAGCGTTCCTCGGATGTAACATTCCTCTTCGGAGACTTCATCGAAAGAAATGTCCGAGTGAATAACGTGCGGCGCGTTCAGGATCGCCTTCTGGACGCTGGCGTAATAGGCGCGGGAATTCACACAGACGCTCCCGATAGGATTTCGTAGCGTTCACGCCACAGGTTGAGTCCCCGCGCGGCGGCATACCAGTCGAAGAACTCCTGTTTGTCGTCCAATTTGCCCGCGTCGAATTGCTCCAGGAATTTTTCCGAAGTCATCTTGTACTTCTTCTCGAACGTTTTGCAAATACCCGTGTAATGCTCAAATCGTTGTCGCGCATTGATCGAAGCGGTATTCAATGCAAACGACACCGCGTTGCGAACATTGCCTTTTTCGTACCGAGCCGCATTGGTTCTGACCGAAAGGTTCATGTTTCACCTCAACGAGCATTTTAGCATAATTCCCTTCCCTCCTCCCTCTTTCCTCCTTTGATAGGGCAACCGCCTGGATAAATACAAGGTGCCCCCGCCGAGATTCGGACTCGGAACCTACTGATTCGAAGTCAGGCACTCTATCCATTGAGCTACGGGGGCACGCATGGAATTATACCCATTCGGCGTGCATCACGCAACAGGTAGACAGGTACACACGTACACAGGTAGACACGGAACACGCAACACGCAACATTGCGAAGCGTCCCTGTGGGACGCATCACGCAATATCTTTCCTTGCCTAACCTGCCAATCCCACGTAGAATCCAGCCATTCTCACGTAGAGCGAGATACTATCTCGCTCTACTTAAAAAGGAATCTGCATGAAAAACATCCAAGCCTTCGGTGAAATTGTAATCGGCAATTTGGAAAAGGTGATCGTCGGCAAGCGCGCGACCGTGGAAATGGTTGTCATCGGCCTGCTGTGCCAGGGACACGTGCTGATCGAGGACGTGCCTGGCGTCGGCAAGACGATTCTGGCGCGCAGTCTCGCCCGCTCGCTGGACTGCGCCTTCAGCCGCATCCAGTTTACGCCCGACATGCTTCCCAGCGACGTGACCGGCGTCTCCATTTACGATCAGTCCAAAAAGAAGTTCGAGTTCCGTCCCGGCCCGATCATGGGACAGATCGTGCTGGCCGACGAGATCAACCGCGCCACGCCCAAGACCCAGGCTGCCCTGCTCGAAGCCATGGAGGAGCGCCAGGTGACGGTGGACGGCGTGACCCACAAACTGGCGCGCCCGTTCATGGTGCTTGCCACGCAAAATCCCATCGAATACGAGGGGACGTTCCCGCTCCCCGAAGCGCAACTGGATCGCTTCCTCCTGCGCGTCCGCCTGGGCTATCCCAATATTTCGGACGAGGTGCGTATCCTCGAGGAGCAACAACTCCAGCATCCGCTGGATGCGCTCAAGTCCGTCGTCAAAACAAAGGAAATTTTGGATGCCGCGGACGCCATCCGCAAGATTTTTGTTTCGTCGCAGGTGAAACGTTACATCGTGGACCTCACTCGCCGCACGCGCGAAAGCGATGACGTGTACCTCGGCGCCAGCCCGCGCGGCTCGCTGGGACTCTTCCGTTCGGCGCAGGCGCGCGCCGCGCTTCAGGGACGCGAGTACGTCCTGCCCGACGACGTGAAGGTCATGGCCGTTCCGGTGCTGGGACACCGCCTCATCGTCAGCCCGGCCGCGCGCCTGCGCGACTTGGGCGCGGACCGCATCGTCGAGGAGATTATGCGCGCCCAGCCCTCGCCCGGCGGCGATTATTCGTCCGGCGCCAGCTCGAAACGTAGTCCTGCGACCGCAGGGAGTGGCGCAGGGGTTAAGCAGGGAGCGAAATGAAGTCCGGGCGCGTCCTGGTCGCCCTGTTGTTCCTCGTGGGAACAGTCGGCTCGCTCCTCAGCCGCGAGGCGGTTTACACACGCCTGCTGTTCCTGAGCCTGCTGATCGTGCTGGTCGCCTTCCTGTGGATGCGCCTGTCGGTGGTCGGGTTGAAGATCCACCGGCACGCGCGCCTGCAGAAGGCCAGCGCGGGGGACGTGTTCGAGGATCACTTCGAGATCCGCAACTCCAGCCCCTTCCTTGTTCCCAGCGCAGAGATTATCAACGAGTCCAAACTGCCGGGCGCGGGCGGGTCGCGCCTGCTCACGCGCATCGGCGGACGCCGCACGATCACCTATCTTTCGCGCACCTATCTCACCCAGCGCGGACGTTTTGCTTTGGGTCCCACCACCGTCGTCAGCGGCGACCCGTTTGGGCTGTTCCATGCCAGCCGCCGTTTCCCGGCGGAAGAATCGCTGGTGGTGCTTCCGACCATTTACGAGATCGCGGCCTTTCCCGCCGCTCCGGGGATTTTGCCCGGCGGCCGCACCATCCGCCGCAAATCGTCGGACGTGACGCCGCACGCGGCCAGCGTGCGCGAGTACGCCTCCGGCGATCCGCTCAAAAGCATCCACTGGCCCACCACCGCCCGCCGCGGAAAATTGATGGTCAAGGAATTCGAGCAGGACCCGCAGGCGGAGGTCTGGATTTTTCTGGACCTTCGGCAAAACGGCGTGCATTACGCCAAACCCTACACGCCCCCCAAATTTGTCGCCACCCAACTCTTGTATAGCCGTTCGCCCAAATTCATCCTGCCGCCCTCCACGCTGGAATACGCCGTCAGCATTGCCGCTTCGCTTTCGCATTATTTCATCGGGCAGAAGCGCGCCGTGGGTTTGGTGGCCGCGGGCCGCACCGCCACCGTCATCCCCGCCGAACGCAGTGACCGCCAGGAGGCGAAAATCCTCGAGACGCTGGCCTATCTCGAAGACGATGGCAATCTTTCGCTGGCGGCGCTGGCGCCCATGCAGGCGCGCCAGTTGACGAAGGGCAGCAGCGCCATCCTGATCACGCCAGACGTGCGCGCCGAACTCGTCACCGCCACCGAAGACCTCCAGCGCCGCGGCCTGCATCCCATCGTCGTCCTGCTCGACCCCGAGACTTTTGGCGGGCCGCCCGGCGCCGATCCACTCGTCAAGTTGTTGAACGCGCGCGGCGTGCCGGTCTGCCCTGTGCGTTGCGCCGACGACCTCTCCAAAACCCTCTCCGCCTTCGCCGCCACACAAGGAGCCTCCACATGGCAAAGAATTCCGTTGTCACAATTGATTTGAACTTTCAAGGAAAACCCCAGGCCATTGCCTCCTACTTAATTCGGGACGGGGAGGCGGTCGTACTGGTCGAATCCGGTCCCGGCTCGACTCTCGCGGGACTTGAGGCGGGCCTGCGCGCACAAGGGTTATCTCCCGCGGATGTGACGCACGTCCTGCTGACGCACATCCACCTCGACCACGCAGGCGCGGCGGGACGGCTCGCGCGCAACGGCGCGCAAATTTACGTTCATCCTGTCGGCGCGCCGCATTTGCTCAACCCGGAGAAATTGCTGGCGTCAGCGACGCGTATCTACGGGGAGCGGATGGATTCGCTGTGGGGCGAGTTCCTGCCCGTCCCGGCGGACCAACTCCACGTCACGCAGGACGCGCAGGAGATCGTCATCGGGGACCTGCGCTTCGTCGCATTGTCCACGCCCGGGCACGCGGAGCATCACAACGTCTATCTCTTTGAAGGTGTTTGTTTCAGCGGGGACGTGGGCGGCGTGCGAATCCCCGGCTATCCGTACCTGCGTGTGCCGATGCCGCCGCCCGAACTGCACATCGAAAAATGGCGGCACACACTAGCGCGTTTACGGGAGCAAAAATTTGTGCGCATCGCGCCGACTCACTTCGGCATTTTCGATGATGTGGAATGGCATCTGCGCGCCATCGAGCAGGGACTGGACTCCGCCGAGCGCTGGCTGGAAGCCGCCATGCCGTCTGACCCCAGCGTGGAGGAACTGCGCGCCAGTTTCAGCGCGTGGATCGAGGCCGAGGGCCAAGCCCAGGGGTTGAGCGCCGACGCGGTCAAATCGTACGGTCTCGCCAATCCGCTCGGAATGTCCGCGGATGGGTTGATGAGGTATTGGAGGAAGGTGAGGATGGGAAAGATGAAAGATGAAGGATGAAAGATGAGGGAAGGAGGTGGAAGGAAAGGCGGGAGAAGTGCCAGGTTTCATGTGTCATGTTTCAGGTGAGGATGGCGGTGTAGGGAAGCGATGAAAAATCGAGTAGAATCGAAATAGAGGTGTTCCATGCAAAGTATTACCTTACATACCCGCGTTGGAAAAGACGGCATTTTGAAAATTGAAACACCGATTGGCATCGTCAACACCGATGTGGAGATTGTCCTTGTTGTGAATCCGATGGATGAAGCGCATCCCATCTCGGACTGGCCCGCCAATTTCTTTACTGAGATTGTGGGTGGGTGGGAAGGCGCTCCGCTGGTGCGCGAATCGTAGGGGACATACGAAACGCGGAACGATTTGATGGGGGAGTAAATTTACTGTTAGCGCGCCAAACCGATGGGGCGGCAGTTCAACTGCCGGCTAACCCCAGCGGTTATCCCAGCACTTTGGCGCGCTAACAATTTACTTGTGTAATTGAGGAATTGGCTGTATGCTTGACTCAAATCGCGAAGGGACAATGAACGAAGCCGATACTTGCCGAACCTACGTTTTACCAAATCTAAAGTCTGCTGATGGGAGGATGAGTATACTTCCGAGCAGATGGTGTTGACGCCGGGGCGGATCGTGGTGTATCTCGATAGCGTCCAAACGCGGCTGGCGTCGCTACGGGAGTTACAGTCCGCTACGAGGGAGGAGTTGCGCCCGTTCTTTGGCGGACGTTGCTGCCGCACGAAGTCCCCATAGCGCAACGTAGTGGGAGAATGGGTGTGTTTAAGTGACAAATAAGCCTTGATTTTAGCGTGAGGAATAGGTATCATATGGATGAGTAGTGATATTGGCTGATATTCCGGAGAGGAGGTTTTGATGACCCGCCAAGAAAATATGGAAATACTGCCAGCCGGTCCCAAAAAGCCAGAGTGGGCCTTTTATCTGAGCTGGATCGTTCTGACAATCCTGTGTGTCCCCATCGCTTTTTTCCTTGATGTGGTCATTCTCCGCATCATCACCCGTTTTGTTGGTGAGTACGTTTATGTGAATGGGGTGCGCCACATCACTGAAGATTATCTGGCGATCTACCCCTTTATTCCGGTTGTGGGACTTTTAACAGGGCTACTTCAATGTTGGCTGTTGCGCCGTTATCTGCCGCGTATGGGGTGGTGGGTGTTCGCCACAGCCGCAGGCTGGCTCCTGGGAATTCTCCTGATCCTGATACCCGGCTGGCTTCACTGGACGGACACATTCCTTAATAATCTGGATATGATATTTCTCGTGATGGGCTTGTCGATTGGTATGGCGCAATGGCTATTGCTCCGGCGCCGGTTGGCTCGGGCGGGTTGGTGGATCGCAGCCAATGTTGTGGGCTGGGGGTTGTTAGGCCTGATTACCCAAGGTAATGCTCTGGGTCAGTACGGGCTATTCACTTTGGGCCTTTTGCCAGCCTGCGCGACGGCCGCAATGTTGGCGTTGCTTATGAACCAGGTCCCACCGGCCGAACCGCGGGCGTAATTGTTGCAGGCGGCGCGGCTGGCGGCGCGGCGGCGGTTACAGTCCGCAACGGGGGAGGAGTTGCGCTTGTCTCCTTCGGGCGTTGCCGCCGTCCGTGCTGGATAGGATGTTCATGCGAAAGTTACGACTCATCGGGTAAAATAGAGACATGGAAAAGATCAAGCCCTTCGAGAAGATAGCCTCGCAATTTCAAATCTCACCGGAAAGCGCCAAATATTTCCTCGGCTGTGTTCAGAAAAGTTTCAAAATAGAGAGACCGTCCCATCAATTAATTCTGGAAACCATCGAAGCGCAGAAACTTGAATCCCTGCTGACCGCTTATGAGATCGCCGCTATGATGAAAGAAAGGGGCGTTTGGGTTTACGAGTTAACTACCGCGCCTCCCGCCAGTGTGGATGATGAGGCATTGGAAGCTTAGCGGCCACTGGGAATATCCCAAAGTGGATGCCATCCGTGCCTGATCGTAAGTTCAAAATCAAAGTCCCAACCCAAAAAGGAGATTAGCCATGGGCGAAAGTGGAAAGAAAGATAAAGGCAAGAAGGAACAAAAGAAGAAGCCAAAACTGAATCCGAAGGAAAAGAAAAAACTGAAACAGGAAAAGAAGAAGAACAAATTTATGCCCGGTTGATATTCCCGAACTGCTTTCATCTTATCCGCTCGCGGGATGGGGGCTCTTCGCGCGGGCGTCCTCGCGTTTCTGCTCCTGTTCCTTCTCGGCATCTTTGCGCTGGAGGCTTCCTTTACCGAGTCCCTGCTTGGTTCCGCGGTGATTTCCGTTGTCGCGGCGGCCGGTTATCGGTGGAAGGAGGAAATCTGGCCGTAAGCGCAGGAGATGATATAATTACCTTACTTCCCAGATTGACGGGTTCTGAGCGCCAGTCCTTTTGTCAGGCTGGCGCTCCTTTTTTCAACATGACCTATAGGAGGTCCTTATGAACTACCACGAAGGCGATTCAGTCATGCACTGTACCTATGGGCTTGGAAAAATAATCCAAATGGAAGAGCGAACATTATACGGCCCCACCATGTTGTATTACGCCGTCCAAATCGGCGATATGACGGTCTGGGTGCCTGCGGACGACAGGCTGGAGACGCGCCTGCGCCCCCCGACGCGTGGGAAGGAATTTCAGCAACTCCTGGACATCCTGACCGGTCCCGCCGACCTGCTTCCGGAGGATCGCCATGAACGAAAGGAACTCCTGGTGGAATGGCTGAAGGACGGCCGCGCCGAATCGCTTTGTCGCGTCATCCGCAGTCTCGCAAACCAGCGTCAAGTCCGCTCCCTGAACGACAACGACCAGATCCTCATGAGACGCGCCCAACATGCCCTGATCGGGGAATGGGGATACTCCCTATCCATCCCCATCGCGCAGGCCGAATATGAATTACAACTTTTACTGGCATCCAAGGACGGCGAACATCCAGGTAAATCGTAATTTTGGAAGAGCCACCCGATATTGGGCGGCTCTTCTGCTTTTATTGTTAGCGCGCCAAAGTGCTGGGATAACCGCTGGGGTTAGGCGGCAGTTGAACTGCCGCCCCATCGGTTTGGCGCGCTAACCTTTTATTCGTTCCTCCTTCGCGAAGCACCCTTGCGTAGCACCCTGTGGGGTGGGTCGTTCCTCAGAAACAAAAGCCCCTTCGTTATCTCCCCTCTCAAAACGCGTTCTTTCGTTTGGGGAGGGGACGGGGGTGGGGTCATCCTTTATTACGATTATCACGCAACGCGTATCATTTCGGCACTATGGGGCAAACTGTCCGCATGATATACTTTCGGGGAAACAATCATAATTTAGTAAATCACTATTTCGATTCAATACCTTTATCAGCCCGTCATTGCGAGCGTTCTTCGCGAAGCAATCCCCTCTCGAAACCCGGAGGTTGCTTCGTCGGGACCCCGTAAGAGCATCGGGGCAGGCGAACACCATCCTCGCAATGACGGTGGAAGCGGTAAAAATCCCCAAGGAGATTTTATGAAAGACTTTCTCGCAATATCAGACTATTCTTCCGCCGAAGTGAGGGACTTGCTCGACCTGGCGCTGAAACTCAAGACGGAATATTTCAAAAAAGGCAACCAGCCTATTTTCCGGGGCAAGGTGCTGGGCATGATCTTCCAGAAACCCAGCCTGCGGACGCGCGTCTCGTTTGACATGGCCATGCGTCACTGCGGCGGCGACGCGCTCTACCTCTCCCCAAGCGAGATCGGACTCGGCAAGCGCGAGTCCATTGCGGACGTGGCGCGCGTCCTTTCGGGCTACGTCCAGGCGTTGATGGCGCGCGTCTTCGAGCATGCCCACGTGCTGGAACTCGCCAAGTGGTCGAGCATTCCCGTGGTCAATGGATTGAGCGATTACAACCACCCCTGCCAGGGCATGGCCGACGCGCTGACCGTCATCGAGAAATTCGGGGACGCGAAGGGACTCAACGTCACCTTCGTGGGCGACGGGAATAACGTGGCTGTCTCGCTGATGCACGTCTCCGCCAAACTGGGCTGGAACTTCACCCTCGCCAGTCCCGAAGGCTACGACTTGGACCCGAAAGCGGTGGACATCGCTAAAAAGATTTCCGCAGAGACGGGTTCCAAACTCTCGTTCATCCGTGACCCGCACGCGGCGGTGAAAAACGCCCACGTCATCTACACCGACACCTGGACTTCGATGGGGCAGGAGGAGGAGACCGCCAAACGCGAGCAGGTCTTCCCGCCTTACCAGGTCAACGCCAAACTGGTCGGCGAAGCGGACAAGGATGTCATCGTCATGCACTGCCTGCCCGCCCATCGCAACCACGAACTGACCGACGATGTGGCCGACGGTCCGCACTCGGCCATCTTCCCGCAGGCGCACAACCGCCTCCACGCGCAGAAAGCCATCCTCGCCCGTCTGCTTGGTGTGGCGTGAAAAGATTCTAAACACAAAGGGCACGAAGTAGACAAAGGTTAATGTACGGCATAATGTGGCGACTTTCCTTTGACCATCGCCCGCGAAAATCGAAAGCAAGAAAACAAAATCCTCACTCAACCCACCTTCGTTGCCTTTGTGTCCTTCGTGTTTAAAAGGTGAATTAATGAATACCCAAGACTACATTGCTTTAGAAGATCAATATGGCGCGCACAACTACCATCCATTGGATGTCGTCATCGCGCGTGCCGAGGGTGTCTGGGTCTACGACGTGGACGGCAAAAGATACCTCGATTGTCTGAGCGCATATTCCGCGGTGAATCAGGGACACGTTCATCCCGAAATTTTGAAGGCCATGCTCGAACAAGCCGGGAAGGTCACGCTTACCTCGCGCGCCTTCCGCAACGATCAACTACCGTTGTTCTACAAGGAACTCTCCGAGATGACCGGCTACGAAATGTCCCTGCCCATGAACAGCGGCGCTGAGGCGGTCGAGACGGCTGTCAAACTGGCGCGCAAGTGGGCCTACACTATCAAGTGCGTGCCGCGCCACCAGGCGGAGATCATTGTCTGCGCGGGCAATTTCCACGGGCGCACCACCACCATCATCTCGTTTTCCACCGAGCCTGCCTACCGCGACGATTTCGGCCCCTTCACGCCTGGCTTTCTCGCCGTCCCGTATGGCGATGCGGACGCGATCGAGCGCGTCATCACCTCGAACACTGCCGCGGTGCTGGTCGAACCCATCCAGGGCGAGGGAGGGGTCATCATCCCGCCTGTGGGCTATCTGAAAAAAGTTGCGGACCTGTGCAAAAAAAACAACGTTTTGCTGATTGCGGACGAAATCCAAACGGGTCTCGGCCGGACCGGAAAGCTGTTCGCCAGCCAACACGAGGATGTCCGCCCCGACATGGTCGTCATCGGCAAGGCGCTCTCTGGCGGATTCTATCCCGTCAGCGCGGTGCTCGCGGACAAGTCCCTGCTCGGGCTTTTCCAGCCGGGCGAGCACGGCTCCACCTTTGGCGGCAACCCGCTGGCGGCGGCCATTGCCCGCGCCGCCCTGCGCGTCATCCGTGACGAGAAACTGTCCGAGCGTTCCCGCGAACTGGGGACGTACTTCGTCGAGCAACTGGCCGAGATTCCCAGCCCGCACGTCAAGGAAGTGCGTGGGCGCGGCCTGTTGATCGGCGTGGAGTTGAAGCCCGAGGCGGGCGGCGCGCGCCGCTTCTGCGAGGCCATGCAGTCGAAAGGCATCCTTGCAAAAGAGACTCACGAGAACGTCATCCGTTTCGCGCCGCCGCTGGTGATTGACAAAGAGACGATTGATTGGGCTTTGCCGTCCATTCGCGATGTGTTGAATATGGCATGAAATAAACCATGTAGTGACGACTTCTGTCGTCCCGCCAGGAGCGACTGAAGTCGTCACTACGTGGGTATGGTTGGAGGATCTCATGAACATTAGCATACCAAAAGAACGCCGCCCGTTCGAGTATCGCGTTGGGCTTTCGCCCGCCGGGGTGGAGATTCTGTCCGGGATGGGCAACCACGTTTGGGTCGAGCATGAGGCGGGCGTGGGGGCGGGGTTCAGCGACCAGGAGTACGAAAAAGCCGGGGCGCGTCTCGTCTATTCGGGCGAGGAAGTCTACGGCCGCGCCGATCTCCTGCTCAAGGTGGCGCGTCCCCTCAAACAGGAATTGGAGTGGTTATTGCCCGGATGCGCGATGGCCGGCATGTTGCATCTCGCCTCGGCCCGGCAGGACAAATTGGATGTCTTGCTGGAGAAGAAAGTCACGGCCATCGCCTACGAACAGATTGCCCTGCCCGACGGATCGCGCCCGGTCCTGCGGCCGTTCAGCCAGATGTGCGGCGCGATGGCCGCTTCCGTGGCGGCGCGTTGCCTGCAAAATAATTGGGGCGGCAAGGGCATCCTGCTGGGAGGCATGCCCGGCGTTCCCCCCGCCGAGGTCGCCATTTTGGGCGGCGGCGTAGTCGGCACGTATGCGACGCAGGCCTTTCTCGGACTGGGTGCGCACATCATCGTGCTGGATAGCGACCTGGCTGTTTTACAGCGCATCGTGGATCGTTTCCCCGGCGTCTCCACCATGATTTCCACGCGGCGCAATATCGAACGCGTCGCTTCGTTTGTGGATGTGCTGATCGGCGCGGTGCTGGCGCCCGGCGAGCGCACGCCTCTGCTGGTGACGCGCGAAATCGTCCGCTCGATGAAACCGCGCTCCGTCATCGTGGACATTGATATTGACGAGGGCGGTTGTGTCGAGACCGCCCGCCCAACCACGCACGACCAGCCGATCTTTGTGGAAGAGGGCGTCCTGCATTATTGCGTCCCGAATATCCCCGGCGTGGTGGCGCGCACCTGCACGCACTCGTTTGTGAACGCGGCCATGCCTTTCATCATGGAGATGGCTCAAAAAAGCGTGGAGACCGCCATTGCCGAAAATCCCGCCATCGAGGTTGCGGTCAATACCCGCGACGGGCGACCCTCCCATTTGGGCCGCCTGACCGCCCGCAAGGATGTGGACGATGGACTGGACTAGCCTGTACAAATCCCGCGTGGTCACGCCCCAGGATGCGGTGCGCTTCATCAAATCGGGGAACCGCGTCTTTCTGACCGGAAACGTGTCGGTGCCGCAGAAAATTCTCGCGGCCCTGGTGGAATATGCCCCCCACTTGACCAATGTGGAGATCGCGCACGCGCTGACGGTCGGCGCGGCGGATTACGTCAGCCCGGCCATGCAAGGCCACCTGCGCGTCAATTCCATGTTCATCTCGGCCAACATCCGCCAGGCCGTGCAGGAGGGCCGCGCCGATTTTACGCCGGTACTGCTTTCGGAATTTCCACTGCTCTTCAAAAACGGCCACCTGCCGGTGGATGTGGCGCTGATCCATGTCTCTCCGCCGGATGAACATGGCTTTTGCAGCCTCGGCGTGGAGGTCGGCCTCACCAAGTCCGCGGCGGAATCGGCCAAGCTCATCATTGCCGAGGTGAACGACCAGATGCCGCGCACGCTGGGCGATTCCTTCATTCACGTGGGGCGGCTGAATTACATCGTGCCGGTCAACTATCCCATTCCCGAATTGCCCATGGCCGAGGACGGCGAATCGGAAATCATCGAAAAGATCGCCGGCCACATCGCCGGGCTGATCCCCGACGGCGCGACCATGCAGTTGGGCATCGGCGCCATCCCCGACGCGGTGCTGAAATATCTCTACGACAAAAAAGACCTGGGCATCCACACCGAACTCTTCTCGGACGGCGTGATTGACCTGGTCAACGCGGGTGTGTTGACCAACAATCGCAAGAGCCTGCATCCCGGCAAGATCGTGGCAGGCTTTATCCTCGGAACCCAGCGTTTATACGACTGGGTGGACGACAACCCCATGATCGAGTTGCATCGCACCGAATACGTCAACGACCCCTTCGTCATCGCGCAGAACGAGCGCATGGTGGCGGTCAACTCTGCCATCGAGGTGGACCTCACCGGCCAGGTCTGCGCGGACAGCATCGGCCCGAAACTTTACAGCGGCGTGGGCGGCCAATTGGATTTCATCTACGGAGCTTCGCGCGCCAAGGATGGCGTCCCGATCATTGCCCTGCCCAGCACGGTCACGCTGAAGGACGGCGCGGTCGTCAGCAGGATTGCGGTCATGTTGAAGCATGGCGCGGGGGTCGTCACCACCCGAAATCACGTCCGCTTTATCGTGACAGAATACGGCATAGCCGAACTCTACGGCAAGACCATCCGCCAGCGCGCCCAGGCGCTGATTGGCATCGCGCATCCCGAATTCCGCGACGAGTTGACTCACCAGGCGCAGGAACTGCATTACCTGTGAAAATACGATCAACATGTGCCGATCCTGGCGTTCACTCCTGAATTGGAAACCTGCCGCCGCCTGTCGTTTTTATGGGGCGCGCGCCCGCGGCTGGTTCCGTTCGCAAGCACCGTGGAGGCTATGCTCCGTCACGTGGACGCGGCCATGTTGCAGAGCGCAGTGATCCAGCCCGGCCAGCAGGTGGTGCTGGTGCGCGGTTTCCCCGTCGGCGCGCTGCGCACGCCGAACATGGCGTTGTTGCATACGATGGGAAAATAGCAGATCCAGGATTCTTTCGAGGCACCCTGGAAGGGTCGAAGAAAACGGGTCTCGTACATCTCAAAAAGTTGGGGCAGTGGAGACTTCCGAAGTCTCCGAGACTTCGGAAGTCTGAATATGTAACCAGAGATACTCATAAGGCTTTAGGGTGATTTCAAGCAGGCCGTCTGTTGTGGGAAAAATTCGGTCTTTCAATATGTCGGCGCAGGCCCGACCCTGAAGTCTCACGCCCACCTTTTGGCTGGCATTGCTCAGGTTGTTGAATATCACCAGGCGATCCTCTTCAAAGACGCGCGCATAAACGGCGACAGCCTGCGAGCCGCATTCCAGCCATTCCAGTCTGCCGTGTCCAAGGGCGGGATGTTTCTTGTGGGCGGCGATCATGTTGCGCATTACCTGCCAGAGCGATTCGGGGTCGTTTTGTTGCGCGACGGCATTGACAGCGGCAGGGTCAAAGGGTGGGCTGTCAATGATCGGAGCATAGAGAGTTGCGGCTTTCGAAAAGGCCGCATGGTCTGTCGCATCCCATTGCATCGGCGTGCGGACTCCGTTGCGATCTTCGAGTGCGATATTGTCTCCCATCCCGATTTCATCGCCGTAGAAGATGATGGGGGAGCCGGGCAGGGTGAATAGCAGGGAATTCGCCAATTCGATTCGGCGGCGGTCGTTTTCCAGCAGGGGCGCCAGCCGACGGCGGATGCCCAGGTTGAGGCGCATACGCGGGTCGGGGGCGTACGCGCGCCACATCCATTGCCGTTCCTTCTCGGTGACCATTTCCAGAGTCAACTCGTCGTGGTTGCGCAGGAAGGTGCACCATTGACAGTTCTCCGGGATGGATGGCGTTTGTTCGAGCGCCCAGCGGATCGGCTCCGTCTCGCCTTTGCGGATGGCCATATAGATACGCGGCATGAGTGGGAAATGAAATGCCATGTGGAATTCATCCCCATTGCCGAAGTAATCGCGGACTTCCATCGGCCACTGGTTGGCTTCGCACAGCAGGATGCGGTCAGGGTAGCGTTCGTCTACAAAGCGCCGCATCTCTTTGAGGAAGGCGTGTGTTTCAGGAAGGTTTTCGCAGGCCGTGCCGTCGCGCTCGAAGAGATAGGGTACCGCGTCGGCGCGGAAGCCGTCCACGCCCAGGTCGAACCAGAACTTCATGACGTTCATCATCTCGGCGCGGACGGCGGGATGATCGAAATTCAGATCGGGTTGGGAGGCATAGAAGCGGTGCCAGTAATATTGACCGGCGAGCGGGTCCCAGGTCCAGTTCGAGCGTTCGGTGTCCACGAAGATGATGCGGGCGTCGCGGTATTTCTGGTCGGTGTCGCTCCAGACGTAGAAATCACGATAGGGGGAATTGCGATTGGCTCTCGCCGCCTGGAACCATGGATGCTGATCGGAGGTGTGATTCAAGACGAGTTCCATGATGACGCGCAGCCCGCGCTCGTGAGCCGCATCAAGCAAGGCTTTGAAATCGTCCAGGTTGCCGTAATCCGGGTGGATACCGTAATAGTCGGCGATGTCATACCCATCATCCTTGAGAGGCGACGGGTAGATCGGCATCAGCCATAGACAGTCCACGCCGAGGTTTCGCAGATAGTCGAGTTTCTGCGTCAGTCCCTGGAGGTCGCCATGGCCGTCGCCGTTGCTGTCATAAAATGCGCGCACGTAGACTTGATAGAATATGGCGTTTTGGTACCAAAGTGTTTGCTGCATAGCGGTTTTTTTTCATTCCTTTTCTTTTAGTGCTGCTGATTCGGACTCGGCGGTTGCTTGAAGCGCGAGTTCGATGAACACGGCGGCTGTCCAGCCAAACATATTGGCGACAGTCGCGGGCGGTTCGCCCGTTTCAGGATTGTAGTACTCATAGATGCCGGGCTGATCCATGATCATGTCCAGGGTTTTGTCGCGCAGTTCGCGCGCGAGTTCGGTCTCACCGACTTTTTGGAGGGCCTCCACAAAAAAATAATTGATGTTTGCCCAGACGGGGCCACGCCACATGGCTTCAAGGTTGTAGGTGGGATCGTTGCGGGCAACGGTCGGGATCATGTACTTTCCCCAGAATTCATCGGGGTTTTTCAGGTGGGCGACCAGCCGCTTTGTTATTTCGCCAGGTAACTGTCCGGTCCAAAGTGGGTAAAGGTTGAATGGGGTAATCACGGGGATCGGCCGCTTGTGGTGTAAGGCTCTGAATAAGCCGGCCTCTTCATCCCAAAGGTCTTCCAGCATACGCCGTGTGAGAGCCTGTGTGCGCTCCCGCCACAGGGTTGCTTCGTTGTTCTTGCCCAAAATGTCAGCGATTGCGGCGAGCGAATCCATTTGAATGTTCAGGTATGTGTTGATGTCTGGCGATTCGACCGGCATGCCATGATCCCAAAGAGGGCTGTTATCCAGTCCCGATGAATACGGGTGGGTGTACTGTGCCAGCCCATCCGCATCGTCACCATTCGTGCAGAACCACCAGTCATTGCAGCGCGCCAGCGGCGGATAGATTTCACGAAGGAAATCCAGGTCGGGGTTGGTTTCGTGGAGTTTGAGGGCAGCCCAAGCCAGGATTGGCGGCTTGGTCACTTTTCCGTGGATAGGGTGATTGATTTCGGAAACCACACCCTCGTCGAAGATTGCATCGGGCAGCATTCCATCCGGCAGTTGGTGGGCCAGCATCACGCGCAGTTGATCCCGCGCCAGTTCGGGGTCAATGTGACGAAATGCGATCGCGTGCAGGGCGCTGTCCCACAGCCAGATGCCGAGGTAGAGGGCTTTGGTCGGCATCATGGCCTCGTAGGTGATGTAACCCAGCGGGTTGACCAGGTTGTTGGCCATCACCCACCAGGCGTAGGCGTATTTTTGACGATAAGGTTCAGAAACAGGCGGGACACGCTCGAACCAATTTTGCCAGCGCTGCCCGGCGTTTTTACGGGCCAACGGGAACGGCAAGATTGGATGGGAGAGATCATCCCGGCTGCTGAAGTGGAGAGTGATGGCGCAGTCATTATCAGCCTGGACGATGAATTCAACTACGCGGCCGTTCGCGTCTGTGGAGGTTTCATTTTTGACAATTTTGCCGTTGGTCGCATACGCCAGGTTGCGGATGTGCTTCAGTTCGCCGCCTGTCCCGGTCCGGCGATGAAGTTCTGTCTGCGCGTGGAAGCGCAGGCCGCCGCTGGTGTTGGGCGGAAGTCCGAATGTCAGCGTTTCTGCATCCTGGAAGACAAGGCGAAAAACACCGATGCTGGTTTGGAACTCCAGCATGTCTGCCGAGGTGACAATATTAAAATCCAAAACACCGCCGGCGCTGTTGACCAGGCATAAATCCTGGATGAACGGTGGGCGCTGGAGATAGGTTTCCAGGCCCGGTTCTAGGCGGATCAACCGTTCAGCCAGTTTAACGTACAGACGGTTTTGGCCGGGATACTGATTAACTAATAGACGCGAGCCGCGATCGCTGAAAGGAACCTGGGTAATATCAATCTGGTTGCGAAGCAGGTTTAGGGTTGATACAGTCAATTAGCCCTTTACTGCGCCAGCCAGCATCCCGCGCACGAAATAACGCTGTAAGGAAAGGAACACAATCATCGGCAGGGCCATCGAGATGAAAGCCGCGGCAGTCAGCAGGTGCCAGCCGCTCCCCAGTGAAGTGACCATGTTGCCGATCTGGTAGGTAAGCACCGGATGCTGCCCGCCGAGGAAGACCAGCGCCACGAGCAGGTCGTTCCAGATCCATAGAAATTGAAAGATACCGAGAGAGGCGATGGCGGGAACCGAAAGAGGAATTGCCAGTTTAGTGAAAGCCGTCCAGTGGGAAGCGCCGTCGAGATAAGCGGACTCGAATACTTCACGCGGCAGGCTGCCGATGAAATTGCGCATCAAATAGATCGCGTAGGGCAGGCCGAAACCCGTGTGGAAGAGCCATACTCCCCAAAAGGTGCCGTTCAGTCCCAATTGCGCGTACATGCGTGAGATTGGGATCAGGGTCATTTGCAGCGGCACCACCTGCAAGCCGACCAGCAGGGCGAACATCCACTGCCGCCCCGGGAAGTGCATCCAAGAGAAGGCGTAGGCGGCGAACGCGGCGAAGAGGATCGGCAGGATGGTGGAAGGAATCACAACGATCAGGCTGTTCAAAAAGGCGCGTCCCATGCCGCGCGGGTTGCCCAGATCGCGCCAATCACAAAACAGATCGAGAGCCTGCTGTCCGCTGGCGCAGTCGGATTTGTAAGTTACGTTGCCGCGATAACCCGTCATGGCGTCAATGTAATTGTCCAATGTGAAGCGCGGCCGGGCATCAATGCCTGAAATGCGCCGCAGGTAAGTGGCAATGGTCGCGGCGGTATTTTCGTCAGGCACGGAGAGCGCGCCCATGTGAGGCTGCCCGCCGGAGGTTTCGCGTTCGAGCGAAACAAGCAGGGCAAATGAACGGCGGTAATTTTGTATCAGGTCGGGATTGGTTAAATCGGCCGTAGAAATAGCTCGCCCATCGTTGCCATGACATGCCCCGCAGTTAGTCCTGTACTCTTTCTCCCCTTTGGGGGCCGAAAGCGCCGTCCACCAGCCGGTTTCGTTCACATCCTGAAATGGGCGGAAGGAGGTGACCAGCAGACCAATGGTCGGCAGCAACCACACGAGTCCAATGCCGATCAAGATGATGTGGGTGGGGAGCCCCTGGAGCCAGCGTTTGAAGCGTGCTGCGTTCATCGGGTTGCCTCCTGTTCGCGGAAGCGGCGGATATTGAAGATCATGGCTGGAACGATCACGGCAATGAGAACAATCGCAATCGCCGCTGCCCGCCCGGGTTTGAAGCTGGTGTACATTTCGATGTACATGCGGTTGGCGATCACTTCGGTGCCATAGTTTCCGCCGGTCATCACGTAGACGATATCGAAGATTTTCAAGACGTTGATGATCATCGTGGTGATGACAACGGTGATGGTCGGCAGAATCTGGGGTACCATGATCTTCCAAAACACGGCCCACTCGCTGGCCCCGTCCACGCGTGCGGCCTCAAGAATTTCTGTAGAAACTCCCTTGAGCGCGGCCGCCAGGATGGTCATGCAGAATCCGGTCCACATCCACACGCCGACAACGATCAAGGCAATCGTGTTGACTTGTGGTACGGTCAGCCAGGAGACCGGTTTCCCACCGAGGGCGGTCACAATGGCATTGAGCAAACCGATCTGCACCTGCCCGGAGCCGAAGTCGTAAACAAACTTCCAGATGACGCCCGCGCCGACAAAGGAAATTGCCATCGGAAGGAAAATGATGGCCTTGGCAAGGGCCTCATAGCGGACGCGATCCGCCAGCACGGCAATCATCAACCCGAGCAGGACCGTGCCGCTGACCATGAGCAGGATCCACTTCAGGTTGTTGAGAAATGCCGTTTGCATGATCTCGGAGGCCAGGGCGTAGCGATAATTTTCGAAAACCCCCCAGCATGGCGAGCCGCTCAAACAATTGTCTCCAGCCCAACCAGTGTTTGCGTTATTGCGTAAACTCAGGTAAAAAGTATTCAGCCCTGGATAGACGATGAACGTGGTCATCACCAGCAGGGCAGGCAGGAGGTAAAGCCAGGGTGTCAGGCGGCCCTGGCGCATAATTCCGGGAATCTGTTGGTTTTTTGCGCTCATACCTCGGTCTCCTTCTGGACCTTCCGGCAGGATGCCGTTTAACCGATTTAATCCTGTTGGAAGGTATCTTGACCAGACCAGAATCAGTACTTCACGAAAAGCGTTTTTTTTTCGTAGTTGGACTTCGTAATCCAATCGGCAGTGCAGTTGCTTTTTAACCTTTTGTGATCTACTGAGAATAGGAGCCGGGCGCTCGAAGAAAATGGGCGCGCCCGGCTCCTACCAGGTTACTTCAATGCTTCTGCCTGCACCTGGGCGGCCGCGGCGAGAGCCGCGTCGAGGTCGCCGCCGTTGATGAAGGTGACGAGGGCGGTCCACTCGGCTTTGCCGAAGCCGCCGGGGATGGTGTCGCCGATGTCAGGGGTGAACCCCAGGGTATTGGCGAGGGCCTCGCCCTTTTTGATCAGCGCTGGGTCAACGTAGTTGCCGGCCGCGCCTTTGTTGGGGGAGAGGTCGAAACTGGCCTTGGCCCAATTGGCGCCACCCAGGTCCGATGACAGGTAGGCCACCAAAGCCCGGACGGCCGGGGTGTCGTTGAAGGCCATCATCCAGTCTGCGCCGCCCTGCAAGCCTTGCGCGCCGGGCACCGGGAAGAAGTCGTAATCCGCGCCGTATTTCAGGTCGGTGTACTTCTTGGCGACTTCGCCGCCTGCGAAACCAGACTGCTTGACCATCATGGCTTCCGGCGGGTCGGAGAAGACTTTGTAGATGGCATCCAGGAAGCCGGTCGAGAGCGTGCCTGCTGCGCCGCCCACGGTGTACTTGGGATCCATCGCCCATTTGCCGTAGGTTTCGTAGGCCTGCTTCACACCGGCGTCATTGTAAGCCACCTTACCGGACATGATGTCCAGCACGTACTGCGGGCCTTGCTGCACCAGGAGAATATCCTGGATGAAGTCCGAGCCGGTCCAGCCGGTGGCATCCCCGGACTCCATGCCCATGCTCCAGGGCACGTCGCCGTTGGCAACCATCTGCTCCACCAGGGCGTCCAACTCATCCCAGGTGGTAGGCACTGTGTAGCCCTTGGCGGTGAATACGGCCGGGCTGTACCAGATGATGGTTTTGATGTCGGCTTTGACCGGCAGGCCCAGCCACTTGCCGTTGATCGTGCCGGGTTCCTTGAAGAAGTCGGCATAGTTCCCGCCGGATGCGCCCAGGCTGTCCATGCTCTTGAGCTTGGCTTCGTACTGCACCAGTTGGGACACATTCCAGAAGGCGATGTCGGGTGGGGTGCCGGCCTGCACTTTGGTATCCAGCAGGGCCTGGTCGCGGGTCGACTCGGCTTTGATCACGATCCCGCAGGCATCCGCCAGGGGTTTTAGAATCTCGTTCAGGCGGGTTTCCTCCGCGCCGGACCACTGATACAGCATCGTGATCTCGTCGCCGGACTTGGCGCCTCGGCAGTCAATCCCACCTGCGAGTGGCGCGCCGCTGAGAGCTTCCGCCTGTGTCTGGGCGGCCGCGGCGAGAGACGCGTCGAGGTTGCCGCCGTTGACGAAGGTTACGATGGCGGTCCACTCGGCCTTGCCAAAGCCGCCGGGGATGGTGTCGCCGATGTCAGAAGTGAAACCCTGGGTGTTGGCGAGGGCCTCGCCCTTTTTGATCAGCGCCGGGTCAACGTAGTTGCCGGCCGCGCCCTTGTTGGGGGAGAGGTCGAAACTGGCCTTGGCCCAATTGGCGCCACCCAGGTCCGATGACAGGTAGGCCACCAAAGCCCGGACGGCCGGGGTGTCGTTGAAGGCCATCATCCAGTCTGCGCCGCCCTGCAAGCCTTGCGCGCCGGGCACCGGGAAGAAGTCGTAATCCGCGCCGTATTTCAGGTCGGTGTACTTCTTGGCGACTTCGCCGCCTGCGAAACCAGACTGCTTGACCATCATGGCTTCCGGCGGGTCGGAGAAGACTTTGTAGATGGCATCCAGGAAGCCGGTCGAGAGCGTGCCTGCTGCGCCGCCCACGGTGTACTTGGGATCCATCGCCCATTTGCCGTAGGTTTCGTAGGCCTGCTTCACACCGGCGTCATTGTAAGCCACCTTACCGGACATGATGTCCAGCACGTACTGCGGGCCTTGCTGCACCAGGAGAATATCCTGGATGAAGTCCGAGCCGGTCCAGCCGGTGGCATCCCCGGACTCCATGCCCATGCTCCAGGGCACGTCGCCGTTGGCAACCATCTGCTCCACCAGGGCGTCCAACTCATCCCAGGTGGTAGGCACTGTGTAGCCCTTGGCGGTGAATACGGCCGGGCTGTACCAGATGATGGTTTTGATGTCGGCTTTGACCGGCAGGCCCAGCCACTTGCCGTTGATCGTGCCGGGTTCCTTGAAGAAGTCGGCATAGTTCCCGCCGGATGCGCCCAGGCTGTCCATGCTCTTGAGCTTGGCTTCGTACTGCACCAGTTGGGACACATTCCAGAAGGCGATGTCGGGTGGGGTGCCGGCCTGCACTTTGGTATCCAGCAGGGCCTGGTCGCGGGTCGACTCGGCTTTGATCACGATCCCGCAGGCATCCGCCAGGGGTTTTAGAATCTCGTTCAGGCGGGTTTCCTCCGCGCCGGACCACTGATACAGCATCGTGATCTCGTCGCCGGACTTGGCGCCTCGGCAGTCAATTCCGTCTGTCGTCACTGGCGGTTGTGGGATAGGGGTAGGGGTGGCCTTCGGTGCGCAGGCAGTGAACAACATGCTGGCAACGATAAGCAGGCCAAGTAATTTTGCGAATCTTGCGTTCATATTACTCTTCCTCCGTTCATTGTGAGAGAATCCTGGTTGATAGTCGAAAAATTAGGCTTCTTGTTATTTTTATTCTGAGTGGCGCCTCCTTAAATCTTGGTGGATTAACACGTGTTAGTAGAGTGGATAAAAAAACAACGCTAATTAACTGGCAGACTGCTTTGACTGGATTCGCGCACGATCAATTCCGATTTCATCAATAAGCCAGCCTGGTCAAGGCCTTCGTTTTTGATCAGGCGGATCAAGCGTTCACTGGCCGCCAATCCCAGCCCGAAAGCGGGCAGACGGATGGTGGTCAGGGGCGGATCGAAGTAACCTGCCAGCGGGATGTCGTCAAAGCCCGCGATGGCTATATCTTTTGGAATGTTCAACCCCGCTCTTTTGACAGCCAATATTGCGCCTATTGCAACCACGTCACTGGCTACGAAAACGGCGGAGGGACTGTTGGCTTCTTCGAGCAAGGCGGTCATTGCCTTGAATCCGCTATCGGGCGTGTAGTTGCCTTCCTGGAGCAATTGCTCGCCTGTGGGTAATCCTGCTTTTTCCAGCGCGCGCAGGTAACCGTTGCGCCGCTGTTGGGCAGATGTGTACGTCAGGGGGGCATTTGTGATCATGCCCACGCGCCGATGTCCCTGTTCGATCAGGTGGCTGACCGCAATCTCGGCACCAGCCGCTGCATCCACATCCACAAAAGGGATGTCGCTTTCAGGCAGTTGACCCATCAGCATGACCGGCACACCTCTGCGGTGCAGGTCGACGATTTCCAGATCATCCTGCCGCGGACCGGAGAGAATGATCCCATCCACATAATTTTCATTGACCAGACGGGCATATCCGTGACTGTTGTCTGGTTCCACTTGCTTGAGCAGAACGTGGAAGCCTCGTTCCATGGCGGCTTGTTCCACGCCGAAGATAACCTGCGGCAGAAAGGCGTCGGCAAAGACCTGTTGGGGCGACTGGCATAGGATCAACCCAATCGTATTGGACTTTCCGCTGACCAGTTTTCGCCCGGCAATATTCGGGTAATAGCTGAGAGTCTGCGCGGCTTTCAGCACCTTTTGGCGGGTTGCCTCACTGATGCTCGCACCCGGGACATTGTTCAAAACAAACGAAACAGTCGTCCGGGAAACGCCTGCTTTTTTGGCGACGTCGAGGCTGGTAGATCGCTTGATGGAGGGCATTATGTGAATCCTTAGTAACACGTGTTACTTAATACAGTATACGGGTTTTGATTCCGTATGTCAAGTAGCAATTCCGAAAATTTGCCAAAAGAGTCAAAAGGCTATTTTTCTGTGCTGGCGATGACGAGACCAATCCCGATCAAGATTCCCCCGGACAAAAACAACGGTGTGATGATTTCGCCGAGAAAAAATGCGCCGAGCATCGTCCCGACTACCGGTTGCGCGAAAAATGTCAGCGAGGCGACCGCGGCGGGCAGTTCCGCGAAAGCGTAATTCCACAGGAACATGGCGATGGCGGTGGAGATGATGCCGAGGAAGAGGATCCCGCCAACCACGCCGAGGGTGATCTCGCCCATCCCTTGCGATTGAATTTCCAGCGCGCCAAAAATCAAGCTGGTTGGGATGCCTCCTGCCAACATCACCGCGCTCGCTGTGAGCAGGTCGCCCGTCTGTGAGACCTTCCTCACCAAAACCGAGTACAGCGCCCAGGTCAGCGCGGCCGCCAGCAGGGACAGGTTGCCCCAGAACAAGGAGGGGGAGAGTTCCGCGGTGCGCGGGTCAATCACCGCGACCACGCCCAATGTCGAAATGACAAGCGCGATCAGGCGGCGCGAGGTGGTCTTTTCCCCCAGCAAAAATGGGGCAAACAGAAGCACGAAGGCGGGCGTGGCCGAGGTCACGAGCGAGCCGTTGGATGCGGTAGATAGTTTTGTCCCAACGAACTGGAATGCCAACGAGATACCATAGCCGACAAAGCCGACGAGGAAGATCTGCCAGAATTGACCGCGCGACATCTGTGTTTTAGGACGAAAAGCGACAACCACTCCCAGCGCGGCGATCCCTAAAATAAGACGGGCTGCCAACAACGCGAAAGGAGGGATGACCTCCAGCACTACTTTGCTGACGACGTACATCCCGCCCCAGATCGAGGCGGCGGCGAGACCGGCGATGAGACCGCGGAGTTGGTGTTTGGGCATGGGTGGGGATTATATCTGAGTTGTTATTCGATAAACGATTTTTGTCTTCTCATCTTCTTGACTTCCCCCCGTTGCTTTTTTGATTTTAGTCGCTCCTCTTTTGCCGCCTTTGTCGGTCTTGTCTTTCTGCGCGGCTTTGGCTTTTCGCTGGCTTTCCTCACCAGTTCGCGGAAGCGTTGAATCGCATCGAATCGATTCTGTTCCTGCGAACGATATTTCTTCGCTTCGATGACCAGCACCCCGTCACCCGTCATCC
This sequence comes from uncultured Anaerolineaceae bacterium, assembly GCA_964371065.1. Taxonomy (GTDB): domain Bacteria; phylum Chloroflexota; class Anaerolineae; order Anaerolineales; family Villigracilaceae; genus Denitrolinea. Next base: position 30,094 of record CAYJLS010000010.1, read on the forward strand.
GTCGCCCGGCCAGTTTCATTAACCGCGACTTGACCGTCTCGGGCAGGGAGGCGGAGCGCACTGCGTCGAATCGCAACTGGACCGCGGTCGCGACCTTGTTGACATTCTGTCCGCCTGGCCCACTGGCGCGGATGAATTCGAAGGTCAACTCGCGCTCGTCGAGGAAAAGTTTAGGCGTGATTTCAAGCATAATTCGATTATAACCCGTTAGCCATCTGCGCGTAGCCAGAATAACAGGCCACATGATTTGCAAAAAAGCCCGCCGATTTTTCGACGGGCCAATTACCAATTACCAAACTTTAGAACATCCAGGCGTTGACTTTTGCCATCGTCTCGCGAGCAGGCCTCAGGTCCGTTTCGGTGAGGCGGTTGAGAGGCGTGTCCACCAGGTTGAAGGACTCGGTGAAGGCGGGCTTCTGCGGCTCGACGTAGATCAGGCCGGTCACCAGCCAATTCTCGCGCTGGGCCTCTTCGAGCATCTTCAAGGCTTCCCAACGGTGGGTGGGATTGTAGTCCTTCTCCAGTTTTTTCAGCATGATCGTCGAGCCGTCGTGGAGAGTGACTTCCTGCGTGCCGCCCGGTTCGATATCCTCGATCAGGATCTCGTCCCGCGCCGGGATGTAGGATAACTCATGCAGGGGCGCTTCGTGATCTTTGCCCCAGGCGTAGGAGTGATAGGCGTTCTCCTGGTTGTTGAAGGTGACGCACGGGCTGATGATATCGAGCACAGCGATGCCGTTGTGCGCGATGGCGGCCTTGATGAGTTCCTTTACCTGCTTCGGGTCACCGGCGAACGAGCGAGCCACGAAGGTGGCGTTGGAGGCGATGGCTTCCATGCAGATGTCAATCGGCATGTACTGATTGACGCCCTGCTTCTTCAATTCCAGGCCGACCTCGGCGGTGGCCGAGAACTGGCCTTTCGTCAGGCCGTACACGCCGTTATTCTCAACGATGTAAACCATGTCCACGTTGCGGCGGACGATGTGCTTGAACTGGCCCATGCCGATGCTGGCCGTGTCGCCGTCGCCGGAGACGCCGATGGCTTGCAGGCTGATGTCTGCAAACATGGCGCCGGTCGCCACCGAAGGCATACGTCCATGCAGGCCATTGAAGCCGAAGGAGCGGTTCAGGAAATACGTGGGCGATTTGCTCGAACAGCCGATGCCGCTGAACTTCAACATTCCTTCAGGAACGACATTCATTTCGTAGCAGGCGGCAATGATCTGGCTGGAGATGGAGTTGTGGCCGCAACCCTGGCAGAGGGTGCTGGGATTACCGGTGTAATCTTTTCGGCTCAGGCCGACCGCGTTCACTTGAACGGCGGGGCCAGCCATGGGAAGTGTCTGGGTCATTTTTTCGCTCCTCTCTTATCGGAGGCTTTCTTGGCGGATTTCTTTTTTATAGGCGGCTTCTTGATACTTTTCTTCGCAGTCTTTTTCTTAACTTCATCTTTCATCTTTCTGCCTTCATAATTGTTTATGATGCCCTCGCGGATCCATTTGGCGGAGGCGGGCAGGCCGTCTTGAAAGGCCACCGAGCGGAGTTTGGGCGCGAGCGCGGGATAGTCCATGCACAGCAGTTGGTACATCTGGCCGTCGCGGTTCATTTCGACGACGACGATCTGTTCGTATTTTTCGAGGAACTTGCCGACTTCCTTTGAGAACGGCAGGGCACGCACCCGCATCAGGCTGGACTTGAGGCCGGTCGCGGCCAACTGGGCGCGGGCCTCCTGCACGGCGGATTCCGTCGAGCCGTAGGCGAGGATGCCGATCTCGGCGCCGCGCGTCTCGTGCAGGATGGGCGCGGGGACGTATTGCTTTGCGGTTTTGTGCTTCTTCTTGAGGCGCTCCAACACACGCTGGAAGACCGGCGCTTCTTCGGTGTAGCGGGCCTGCTCATCGTGGCCGGTGCCACGCGTGAAGTAGGCCGACATGGGGTGACGGTTGCCGGGCAGGGTGCGGTAGGGGATGCCGTCGCCGTCCTTATCGAGGTAGCGTCCCCAGTTGCCTTTGAGTTCTTCGATGTCTTTCTCGCTCAAGACTTTGCCGCGATCCATGGGGACGGAGGGATATTCGAAGGGTTTGCTCATCCACTGATTCATACCGATGTCGAGGTCGCTAAGCACGAAGATGGGAGTCTGCAAACGCTCAGCGAGGTCGAAGGCTTTCCAGCCGAACTCGAAACATTCAGATACATCGCCGGGCAGGAGGATGACAGACTGCGAGTCGCCGTGGCCGATGAAGGCCGTAAAGGTTAGGTCTCCCTGCGAGGTGCGGGTGGGCAGGCCGGTGGAGGGGCCGATGCGCTGCACGTCCCAAATGACGACCGGCACTTCGGCGTAGTAGGCGAGACCCGCAAACTCGGTCATCAACGAGAGGCCGGGGCCGGAGGTGGAGGTCATGGCGCGCAGTCCGCCCCAGCCCGCGCCGATGGACATGCCCAGCGCGGCCAGTTCGTCTTCGGCCTGCACGACCGCGTAGGTGTGCTTGCCGTCTTCTCTCTTGCGGAGGATGGGGAGATAGTCGTTGAGCGATTCGGCCAGGCTGGTGGCGGGCGTGATCGGATACCAGGCCTCGAATTGCACGCCGCCGTAGATGGCGCCCAATGCGGCGGCGGTATTGCCGTCTGTCATGATCATGCCGTCGGTCTTGCCCTGGATCGGCTCGAGCGCGAAGGGATCGTTCTTCGTCAGGTTGGCTTTCGCCCAGTCCGCGCCGGCTTTGACGGCGTTGAAGTTCATCATCGTCGGTTTTTCGCGGTGCTTGAAGTGAAAATCCAGTGCGGCGTGGACATTTTCCAGATCCATGCCGATCATCTGCGCCAGGATGCCAACGTAGATCATGTTGCCGACCAGGTCGCGCAGGTTGGAAGGGACTTCCGTCTGCTCGCGGATCAACTGTTTGACGGGCATTGGGTAGGTGGTGATATCCGTCCGCGTGATGGCCTGCTTGATATCGTCAGCGTAGAAAAAGGCTCCGCCGGGCGCGACATCTGCCAGGTCCCGCGCGAACGAGGCGGGGTTGATGGCGATGACGATCTCGCGCGACTCGTCCCATCCGAGATATCCATCCTTGTTGACGCGGATGGTGTACCACGTCGGCTGTCCCTGGATGTTGGAGGGGAACAGGTTCTTGCCGCTGACGGGAATGCCCATTTTGAAGATGGCGCGCAGGATGGTGTTGTTGGCGGTGGACGAGCCGGAGCCGTTCACGGTGCCAACGGTGATGGAAAAATCGTTCACTACTTTGTTCATAGACTCCTCGAGGAGGTCGTCATTGCGACGACGAAATTAATTGATTGATCAGGTCGGTGTGTTCGGTGAGGGCCGTGAAGCCGGCCTCCACATCGTTCTCGCAGATGGCGTCCACCATTTTCTGGTGGTAGGTCCAGACTTCGGTGAGATAGTGGTAATCGGTGAAGACGTTCAGGCCGACAGTTTCGTAGGCGTCCCAATAGGCCTGGAGCAATCCCGTGACGAACGGGTTGTTGAGGCGGCGATAGATGGTGATGTGTAATTCGCGATGTTCGGGGTGGGGGATTTCGATGGGCGCGCCGCGCAGTTTTTCCCAGGCGCGGGCAACGAGAACTTTGAGCGCGTTGTGATCTTCGGGCGTTAGCAATTGAACGGCTTCGTGCCAGTAGGCGGTTTCGACGTGGCGTCGCAAATCGGCAAAAGCAATGAAATTGTTTTTGTCCAGCGCGAGCGCGTATTGTAGGCTCTGGCGGACAGCCGGGGAGAAGGAGTATGGCTGGCGGCGGATGCCGGTACGCGGGCGCACTTCAACCAGACCGAGGGCGCGCGCGACTTCCAATTGTTCGCGCAGGGACGCGACCGAAACGCCCAGTTCCTGGCTTAATGCGGTGAGCGCGGGCAGGCTTTGCTCGGCCTGCGCGTGCGAGGCGAGATATTGCAGGAATTCGGATAGGGTGTGGTTTGAGCGGTCTTGTATCATCGGATTGCTATTATTAATCAGATAAATGCGATGATTGGAGTATATTACGACAGGCAACGAATGTCAAGGGATGCGCGCCTGGTGATTACCCACAAGTTCAGGCGGCAGTTGGACTGCCGCCTGCGCCCGCAGTGCAACTGCGGGCGAACGGCGACTTGTGGGTAATCACCAGATGCGCGCCTGTTGTTTTTTCTCAAAGTCAGTAATGTCCCGATGGTGTGTACGCAAAGGTTGTCATCTCGGACTGCAAAATCTTTGCGAAGCACCCTGCAAAGGGCCAGATTTTGCCCGAAGTCGGGCCCTTACAGGGTGCTTCGCAAAGACTTCGGACTCCGCCTGTCAAGGTTCGCGTGCGCACTCCCGATGGCAAAAATGCCCATTTCCCCGCAATTGTTGTAAAATAGAGATGCAAATTGATATCCATATCTCCCAATGAAAGGAGTTTGCCATGTCCGATAAAAATCTACGCACGCTTCTCCAAGGATTGCACGACGAACTCCAGCGCACTGAAACCCTGGACGAAAAAGGGCGCGCCTTGCTGCATGACCTGGATGCGGACATCCGTGACCTGTTGGAACGCTTTGGCGATGAACCCATCCAAACCAACGAACCTATTTTTCAGCGTTTCCAGTCCGCGATGGATCATTTCGAGATCACGCATCCAAACCTGACCCTGGCACTCTCGGAGATGATGAACTCCCTGAACAACGCGGGAATTTAAGCGATCCATCGAATATCAATGAGGCTGACTTGCGGGAGCGAGTCAGCCTCATTCAGTTTAAGATGGATGTCACTCGCGCATTCCCGCACTCAAAACTCAGCACTTCACGAAAACCTGTTTTTACGAAGTTGCACTGCGTAATGCAATTGGCAGTACAACTGCCCTTTAAACTTTCGTGATCTATTGAAACAAGTGGGCGTCAGAATCTTGGGTGTTTTTTTAATACAAAATACACGAAGGTGGTGTCGCCACAGTTAAACGCGGCGGATTTTCACAGGCACAAAAATCATCCGCTAATTTACGCAAATCTGCGCGAATTGGTTTTGGATTAGCGAAAATTCGCGTGAATTCGCGGACGAAAAACTGACCACGCTTAAGTGCAGTCGTACCTAAAAGGTTTTATCCGTGAGAATCCGTGTACAGAATTAAGACAACTCCCAATGAGTCTAAAAAAAATCGTAATGCAAGAAGCAGTAAGGTATAATAAACGCACTTCGAGCACATCACAGCACAAGGCATCCTATGGCAAGCGTATCCCTCAATCTTCCCGTCAACTACTGGCAAACCCTTCACGTCACTCCCAACGACATTGAATTCCTGCAAACGTACCTGTTCGAGCATGAGACCCCGCTCACGCCGCGCGAGCTGGTCACGGTGCTGGTTGCGGAACGCCTGCGCGCCGAGCAGGAATCCGCCGCGAAAAAGCAGGACCTTACCAAAGCCTACCTGCCCAAAGAAAAATATGCCGTCGGCGATTCGTTAAGCTTCCCCGCGCTCAAATCCAGCGGACGCGTCACTGCGATACGCGCCGGGCTGAATCCCGAACTGGGCGCGTTCGACGTGCTGGCCGTTGCAATGGACGACGGCGCGCAAAATGTGTTCGCCGCCGCGCTGGAGAATCACAAACTGAACGATCCGCCCGCTGAGGACGAATCCGCTTCAGAGCTGGAACCCGAGGCGGTCGCGCGTGACTTTGGCGCGGACCTCGAAAAGAAACTGGATTCCGCTTTCGCGGGCGACGAAAGTCTTGTTTGTATCGCCGGGCGCTGGTTCCCGCGCGCCCTCCTGCTGGACGTGAACGCCGGCCACCTCAACCTGGCCGAAGCCGTGCTGGACGTGGCGGGCGGCGAGCCCCTGACCACCGATGTTTTGATGAAAGATATTGAACTGCCGGCGGGCGTCAATCCCAAACTGACAGAGTTTTCCCTCAATTATGCCTTGCAGGAAGATCCGCGTTTTGACGAAGTTGGCCCCGCAGGCAAGGTGCTATGGTGCCTCGAACGCCTCGAACCCGAAGGCGTGCGGACGGTGCCTGTGCCGTTGCAATACGTGGCAATCGAACACGACCGCGCCATCCTCACCGACCAGATGCTGGCGTTCGAAGCGCAGGTGGACGATGAATTGGGCCAAGCCTCTGCACCGCCCGCGGACGAGGTGACCATCAGCCTGCTCTATCCGCACTGGCGGGCTGGCACGCTCCCGATTTCGGCGCGCGTCAAACGTTTGTTCCCCACTGCCTACGAATCGGACCGCGTCTGCTTTACGCTGGTGGACACCAAGACGGGCAGGAAGATTCCCGCCTGGGTTGTCCGTAAACATGGCTACGTCTACGGCCTGGCGGACTGGTACAAATCCCAGGAGCTGATGCCCGGGGCGCTGATCCGCGTCCGACGCGGCGACCAGCCTGGGGAGGTCCGCATCGAGGCGCTGACCCATCGGTCGGTCCGCGATTGGGTGCGGACGGTCATCGTGGGCGCGGATGGCGGCCTCGTCTTCGCCCTCTTGAAACAACAGATTTCCGCCGAGTTGAACGACCGCATGGCGCTGGCTGTGCCGGACCCGGCCGCGGTGGATGCCGCCCGCGAGCAGGCCGCAAAGTCCCGCGTGTCGTTCGAAGACCTGACCAGGAACCTGATGCGCGAACTGACCAAACTCAGCCCGCAGGGACACGTGCATGCGCAGGAGTTGTATGCCGGGATCAATATTTTACGCCGCGTGCCGCCCGCGCCATTGATGGCTTTGCTGGCGACCCATCCCGAATATGCGCACGTCGGCGATTTGCATTACCGATTGGATGAGGTAGCATGACTGAAGTGAAGCGACCCAGCCTGCTTAAACCGACCATCCGCACGCCCTTCCAGATTGACTTTGAATGGTGGAAGGAAAGTGAGCGCGACTGGCATGTGTATCTGCGTTCGTTGTTGTGCCCCGCCCACCAGGAATCGCTGGCGAGTTTGGAAGAGGGCCAGATGATTGATTGGGTGGACGAGAATACCGCCGAGGTGCGCGAGGTGGACGGCATTCAGCACGCGCTGATGAGTCACTGCGCGCGGCAGGAAGATTTTGTCACCCAGAAAACCGCGCTGGTCGAGGCGGTCTTCCGCTTGTTTTTGGCAAACGGGAACCAGCCGATGAGCGCCGAAGACCTGGCAGCGCGCATGGGTCGTCCCGCGAATACGATTTTGATCACGCTGGCCGGTCCGCGTGTCTATAAAGGATTGAGACCGGCGCAGTAGTAGTTTACTTCCGTCGTTGCGAGGAGGGCGCTTTTCCCGACGAAGCAATCTCCTCATCGAACAGGGGATTGCTTCCCGAAGGTCGCAATGACGGGTGGTAACGAGTAGTTCTGCCCCCGTAGCACAATGGACAGTGCAGCTGCCTTCTAAGCAGAAGGTTGAAGGTTCGATTCCTTCCGGGGGCGCTGGGTACGTGGAGATGTATACAGGCACACACGTAGATAATGGTAAAGGAGTGAGTCTTAATATGGCAAGCGAACGATTTGGAATCATCAAAGTTGGCGGTAAGGACGCCACCATCATCGGCGACGATGTCAAGGTGGGACAGACCGCGCCCGAGTTTACCGCGCACGCGCTGGATTGGTCCCTCGTCCGCGGGCTGGCCGATACGAAAGGCAAAGTGCGAATTATTGCCGCCGTCCCCTCGCTGGATACCGAGGTTTGCGACCGCGAGACGCGGCGTTTCAACACCGAGGCCGCCGCGCTGGGCAAGGATGTTGTGATCCAGACCATCAGCACCGACCTGCCGTACGCGCAGAAACGCTGGTGCGGCGCGGCGGGCGTGGACCAGGTGATGGTTTTATCCGATCATCAGAACGCGGAGTTTGGTGAAAAATATGGCGCGCTCGTCAAGGAACGCCGCACTTTGCGCCGCTCCGTGTTTGTAGTTGGCCGTGATGATAAGATCGTTTATGCCGCCTACATGCCGGCGTCCAGCGTGGAGCCGAATTACGAGGAAGTGCTCGAAGCGGCGAAGAAGGCCTTGAAAGCGTAGTGCGAGATATTATCTCGCATTACAAGGAGTAAGTGACATGCCCACAGTAATTCGCAAATCCGATGCATCGGTCTCTTTAGTGGATAGACGGCGCGACCTCATCCACGCGGTGAGTTGGACGGTGCGCTCCAGCGCGTGGAGCCCGCCGACGGATGTGTACGAAACGGACGAGGCCTACATCCTGCGTGTGGAGGTGGCGGGCATGCGCGAGGCCGATTTCGAGATCACGCTCGAGGACGGATTCCTCCAGATCGGCGGAACCCGCCCCGACGTCCCGGAGCGACGCGCCTATCAGCAGATGGAAATTCGCTTTGGGCGCTTCTCCACCGCGGTCGGCCTGCCCGGTCCTGTGGACGTGGACGCGTCCCGCGCCGAATACGTAGACGGTTTTCTCACCGTCACCCTGCCAAAAGTCAAAGAGTAATATGGGCGCTTCTCGCTGGAATACTGCCGCAAACGAATTCGTGAATTGGATGTGGGAAAACGATCCCGCAGGGACAGCCTCGTTCCTGCCGTCCCTGTTTACGCGCTTGTCGAACAAAGATGAGGCCGTCCCCCCCTCCGAGGGCGAACTGTCCGCGGAGAAGTCAAAATATCCCGAGGTTCTGCCGATCCTGCCGTTGCGCGGGGTGGTGGTCTATCCGACGACGGCCGTCCCGTTGACGGTGGGCCAGTCGCGCTCGGTGCGTTTGGTGGACGATGTGACTGCCAACGAAACCAAACTGGTGGGACTGGTCGCGGCGCGCGACCCGGAGATGGAACAGCCCGGCCCGAACGACCTCCACGCGGTGGGGACGATTGCCACGGTGCATCGTCTCCTGCGCGCGCCGGATGGCACCATCCGCCTTTTGGTGCAGGGACTGGAGCGCTTCCGTCTTGGCGAGTTCGTGCAGGAGGAACCGTATCTCAAGGCCAAAATCCATCTTGCCCCGGAGACCATCGAGAGCGGGCTGGAGATTGATGCGCTGGCGCGCAATGCGCGCGACCAATTTGGGCAGATCGTGCAGTTAATCCCCTCCTTCCCGGAGGAACTGGCGCAATCCATTCTCGGAATCGAAGAACCTCTCCAGACGGTGTACACCATCGCCAATTTCCAGCGCATTGACATGGCGGACGCGCAGAAATTGCTGGAGATCGACTCGGTCTCGGAGAAGTTGCGAAAATTGATGGGGTTGCTGGTGCGCGAGGTCGAGGTGTTGACCATCGGCCAGAAGATCCAGAACGAGGCGCGCGGGGAGATCGAAAAAGTCCAGCGCGATTATTTCCTGCGCGAGCAGATGAAGGCCATCCAGAAGGAACTGGGCGAACGCGACGAGCAGGCGGCGGAGGCGGAGGAATTCCGCAAGAAGATCGAAGCCGCCAAAATGCCCGAGGAAGCCGAGAAGATGGCGCGCCGTGAACTGGAACGGTTGGAGCGCCTGCCGACCGCCGCGGCTGAATATGGCATCATCCGCACCTATCTGGACTGGCTGGTGACCATGCCCTGGTCCGTGCAAACGCAGGACAACCTCGACATCCAGCACGCCCGCGAGGTTTTGAATGCCGATCATTACGGACTGGAGGATGTGAAAGACCGCATCCTCGAGTTCCTTGCGATCCGTAAACTTCGCATCGAGCGCAGGGAGGAGTTCAAGGTCGAGTCGCAGGACAAGATCCGCCGCGAACGTGAGGGCGTGATCCTGTGCTTCGTCGGTCCGCCCGGCGTGGGCAAGACCTCGCTGGGACAGTCCATCGCGCGGGCGATGGAGCGCAAGTTTACGCGCATGTCGCTGGGCGGAATGCGCGACGAGGCCGAGATTCGCGGCCACCGCCGCACCTACATCGGCGCCATGCCCGGACGGATTCTCCAGGCCATGCGCCGCATCGAAAGCAACAACCCGGTCTTTATGTTGGACGAGATTGACAAACTGGTCTTCGACTTTCACGGCGACCCCGCCTCGGCCCTGCTCGAAGTGCTCGACCCCGAACAGAACAACGAATTCCGCGATAACTATCTCGAAGTACCGATTGACCTGTCGCAAGTCATGTTCATCACCACCGCCAACACGCTGGAGACTGTGCCAGGGCCGTTGCTTGACCGCATGGAAATCATCCCGCTTTCGGGCTACACCGACCGCGAGAAGATTGCCATCGCGCGCGGCTATCTCATCCCGCGGCAATTGCGCGAGAACGGGTTGCGCGCGAAGGAAGTCACATTCAGTGACGAGTCCCTGCAAAAGATCATCCGCGAGTACACGCGCGAGGCGGGCGTCCGCAACCTGGAGCGCAAGATCGGCGCGGCCTGCCGCAAGGTGGGGACGCGTATCGCCGAGGGCAAGCGCAGTTCGGTCAAGGTGACGCCCAAAGTCGTTGAGGAGCTGCTCGATAACCCGATCTACCTCGGACAGGAGGAGGTCAGCCGCCGCACCTCCATCCCCGGCGTAGTGCCCGGCCTGGCGTGGACCTCCTTCGGCGGCGACATCCTGTATATTGAATCCACCAAGATGCCCGGGAACAAGGGTTTCCAGGTGTCGGGTTCGCTCGGTAACGTGATGCAGGAATCGGCGCGCGCCGCGTTTTCCTATGTCCGCTCGCGGGCGGATGAACTCAAACTGGCCGCCGACTTCTTCAACAATAACGACATCCACCTCCACGTCCCGGCGGGTGCGACGCCCAAAGACGGGCCGTCCGCGGGCGTGACGATGGCGACCTCCCTCGTCTCGCTCATCTCGGGGCGCAAGGTCCTGCCGCAGGTGGGGATGACGGGCGAGATCACCTTGCGCGGGCAAGTCCTGCCTGTGGGCGGCATCAAGGAAAAGATCCTGGCCGCGCACCGCAACGGCTTGCGGACGATCGTTCTGCCGAAGCGCAACAAGCAGGACCTGGATGATGTCCCCGACGAGATCAAGAAGTCCATGAAATTTGTGTTTGCCGAAACGGTGGAGGATGTGTTGAACGCCTCGCTCGAAAAAGCGAAACAGCCCGCGAAAGCCTCGGGCAGGAAAAAAACCACGAAAGCGAAAACCAAAACGAATGCCAAGAATTCTGCTGGCCGAAGATGACGCCACGATGGTGTCCCTGCTCAAAACCCTCCTCAAAATGGAGGGCTATCAGGTGTCTGCACTGAGCGCAGACGCGGACATCGCGCAGGCGGTTCTCAAAACAAAACCCGACATCCTTTTAATGGACGTGCATCTGCTTCGCCAAAACGGCCTGGATGAACTGGCGAAATTGCGCGCCGCGCCCGGCGGGGAATCCGTGCGCGTCCTGATGACCTCCGGGCTGGACTTCAAAGACCAGTGCTTGTCTGCGGGCGCCAACGGTTTCATCCAAAAACCGTTCATGCCCGACGACCTGCTGGACGCGTTGCGGAGCGTGAGTTAGCGCCCCAATGTGACAGTCACTTTTGCGAAGCACCCCGTAGGGGTCGAAGTGACTGTCACATTGCGGCTGAAATCCTTTATTGCAATGACCAACCGCCCAATCTTGATCCGCGAATTCCATTATCCCCAGGATTACGAACAGGCGGCGCGCCTGTGGCAAGGCATGGACAAGGGGGTGCATTTCAGCCGCTCGGATGTTCCCGCGGAAATCGAAAAGAAACTCAGCCGCGACCCCGACCTCTTTCTCGTCGCCGAACTGGACAGCGAACTGGCCGGCACGGTCATCGGCGGCTTCGACGGACGGCGCGGCATGGTCTATCATTTGGCGGTGGCCGCCGTTCATCGTCGGCGCGGCATCGCCGAGGCGCTCATGCGCGAACTCGAAAAACGCCTGGCCGCAAAAGGTTGCATCCGCAGTTATTTGCTCGTCCATGCAAACAATGAAGAAGCCCGCGCCCTCTACAAAAAGCAAAATTGGGTTTTGCTCGATGACGACGTGATCTATTCCAAGGACCTTCGGGCATGACCCTGCGTTTTGGAATTTTGACCGTATCCGACCGCTCCTCGCGCGGCGAACGCGCCGACTTGAGCGGGCCTGCCCTCGCAGACTTTGTCCGCGCCCGCGGCTGGTCCGCCTCTCTCCTTGACGTTGTGGCGGATGACCGTTTGACCATCGCCTCCACGCTGACGGGGTGGTGCGCGCGCGGCGACCTGGACGTGATCCTGACCACCGGCGGGACGGGCTTCGCCCCGCGCGACGTCACCCCCGAGGCCACGCGTGACGTGATCAAGCGCGAAGCCCCCGGCCTGGCCGAGGCCATCCGCGCCGAATCGCTCAAGATCACACCCCATGCCATGCTCTCGCGGGCGGTGACAGGCATCCGCGGGCGGACGATTATCATCAACCTGCCGGGCAGTCCCAAGGGCGCGGTCGAGAGTCTGCAAGTGGTGGCGGGTGTGCTGGAGCACGCGGTTGCGTTGTTGCGGGAAGATTCTGGCGCAGAGGCGGGACATGGGGGAAAGGCAGAGGTATAATCTTCCCCGATAGAGTAAAGAGGTATTGCGATGAAAAGGCAAAAAAACAGTTAGCGCGCCAAACCGATGGGACGGCAGTTCAACTGCCGCCCGAACAGGCGAACATCCCATCACTTTGGCGTGCGTACAAAAAACACACGCTTATTAGGACGCTATATTGTTGCCGACCCGGATGTTTGCCACGGAAAGCCCACCTTTCGCGGCACACGCATTATGGTTTGGCAGGTGTTGGAGATGGTTGCAGAGGGAAAAGCCTGGGAAAGTATCGTGCAGGAATGGGATGGCGCGATCACGAAGGACGCCATCACCGAGGCGGTCTACCTGGCTAGCAAATCATTTGTTCAACACGCGCACGAACACGCCTTGGAGCCGCTAGCGGCATGAATAATATTTCTGGATGTGAAGCGGGACGAGTCGGCTATTTTCATTCGTCGCCTGCTTCGCCATCCTGAGTTTAATACCCAGGCCAAACGATTGGGAAAGGTGATTCGGATATCCTATTCCGGGTTATTTGTATGGCGGTTGCACGCGCAAAAGGAAATATTCCAGGATTGGAATTGAGGTATCGGCTATTTCGGTTTCATGTATTTATTCTTCATCCTTTATCTTTCATCTTTCATCTTTCTTGTGTATAATCCCGCCCGTTTGAAATTCTTAAAGAGGAACCAAAGCAATGATTGATGTAAACGAACTTCGCAAAGGCGTGACCTTCGAAATGGACGGCTCGCTCTACAAAGTGCTGGACTACAGCCACAACAAGACCGGACGCGGCAATGCCTCCATCCGCATCAAGGCGCGTAACTTGATGACAGGCTCCAACATCGAGCGCACTTTCAGCAGTGGACAGAGTGTGCAGGATGTGCGCCTCGACTTCCACAACGTCTCCTATCTATACACGGACGGCGAGTTGTACCACTTCATGGACAACGAAACCTTCGACCAGCCAGCGCTGGAAAAAGACATGCTTGGCGAGACGGCCCTCTATCTCATGGCAGGCATGGAAGCCAAATTAACTTTTTACAACGATAAACCGCTCGATATTGAACTGCCCACCTCGGTGGATATGGAAGTGGTCGAGGCTGAAATGGCAATCCGCGGCGACACCGCTACGGGCGTGACCAAAAAGGTCAAGACCGAGACCGGGCTGACGGTGCAAGTTCCCAACTTCGTCAGTGTGGGCGACAAGATCCGCGTGGACACGCGCACGGGCGGGTACGTAACACGCGTGTAGACACGTACACACGTACACAGGTAGACAGTATCATATCCGCATGAAAACCCCTTTCGGAACGGAATGTGAATATTTCTACGGCGACTACCTGCGCGGACGAAACCGCGAGGAGTGCCGCCTATTGGAAGCCGCGGGGCTTGTGTGGGATTCATCGCTATGCCGCGGCTGTCCCGTGCCGGGCATCCGGCGCGCCAATGCCTGTCAGTTCATGCGGCTCAGGCCGCGCATCGTGCGTCCCATGCTGGATTTCTTTCGGAAGCAGGTACAGGTCAGCGCGTATTGCGACAAGAGCGGGGGAATTGTCCCGGAGCCGCACATCGGGTGTGGGCAGTGCCATCCGCTCCCGGAAGTGTTCGAGGCAAAGTGACACGACTAAAGTCGTTACTACATGGGCTGCAAAGTGACACGACTAAAGTCGTTACTACATGGGTTGCAAAGTGACACGACTAAAGTCGTTACTACATGGGCTGCAAAGTGACACGACTAAAGTCGTTACTACATGGGCTGCAAAGTGGCACGACTAAAGTCGTTACTACATGGGCTGCCACGTAGTGACGAATTTATTCGTCCGGCAGCGCGGCCTTGACGCGCGCCACTTCCGCGGACGGGAAGGGTGTTTCCTTCGCCGCCTTGCGGAGAAAGTCCTTCAATTTTTTGATTTGCATCGTTGGCAGGGGCGCGTCATCGGCGTTGATTTCCACCCGCTCATCCAGAAAAACGAGGGCGGCGTGAATGGACGGAATTTCCTGCCCATCATCGAATTTTTTCTTGAGAAATTTTTCCAGTGTAGCGGCCTGGCTGCCGACTTCGAGGTCGGGGCGGCCAATGGATTCCTGCCCAAAGATTCGCAGGTAACTTTGCGCGAAACCGCCGCCGCCGATGTGCCAGCGGTTTTTCCGGTAAGTCACGGCGCCGCGCATGTGGTAGGGGAGTACCAGCCAAACGCCTGCCGGACCGACGATGAGATGGGGTACAGGAGAAGAGTAATGATAGAGCGTAAAGTCGCCGGGCAGGCCTTTGAGAGCCTTGTCAATGGCCTCGTCGGGACGGCGTCCCCAGCGCGTGCCGAAATACATGCTCACTTGCGAGAGGACGATCCCGAGGAATAGGATGCCCCATAGGATGAAGGTGTTGGCCTGGGTGAGGGATGTTGGGTCTTTTGTGAATTGCCAGATGAAAATGAGCGTGCTGGCAACCAGGAGTATGCCGGCCAGGGAGGTGTATTGCCCAATCTTGGCATTGCGCTTGATGAGTTTTTCGTTTTTGATGATTTTCATGGAATCCTTTTTGAATCGCGAAGACCAACGACTGAAGTCGTTACTACGTAGTAACGACTTCAGTCGTTCATCCTTTCAAACTTTCTTCAATCGCGGATTTGATGGCGGCCAGCACGTTCGACTCCGCGGCGTTCTTCGCCACACGGACGGCGCTTTTAATGGCGAGCGCGTCCGAGCGGCCGTGGCCGATGAAGACCAGTCCGTTCACGCCGAGCAGGACGGCCGCGCCCTGGTCGCTGGGGTCGAGTAGTTTCTTGATCTGTCCGAGCGCGGGCTTGACCAGCAGTCCACCCAACATTACCAGCGGACCGCCGCCTTTGATGGCCTCTTTGATCTTGTCAACGATCAGTTTGGCGACCGCCTCGGCGGTCTTGAGCATGACGTTGCCTACAAAACCGTCCGTCACGGCCACGTCCACTTTGCCGCCGATGACTTCCTTGCCCTCCACGTTGCCGTAGTAATTCAACTTCGAGTTCCTGAACAAGGGTGTGGCTTCCTTGACGAGGTGGTTGCCCTTGCCCTCCTCCTCGCCGTTGGAGACCAGCCCGACTTTGGGATTCTTGACGCCGCGCGCTTTCTCGGCGTAGATACTGCCCATGATCCCAAACTGGAGCAGATGTAACGGTTCGCAATCGGGATTCGCGCCGATATCCAGCACCACGCACGAGCCTGTGGCGGTGGGGAAGATGGGCGCGATGGCGGGACGTTCCACCCCTCGGATTCGTCCCAGGCGGAACAGCGCGGTGACCATGCCTGCGCCGGTGTTGCCCGCGGTGACGAAGGCGTCTGCTTCGCCGCGCTTGACCAGGTCAAGGCCCACCGCCATCGAATTTTTCGCGTCCTTGTGACGCGCCTTGAAGGCCAGTCCCTCGCCTTTATCTTCCATCGTCAGTATTTCGGGCGCGTGGACGACGCGGATGGGCAGGCCTCCGGGATTCTGCGCGGCCAGCGCAGGATTGATTTTGGCTTCATCGCCCACCAGGATAATTTCCACACCGTACTCGCGGGCGGCCATTACCGCGCCTTCCACATCGGGATTGGGGTAGTTGTCACTTCCCATGGCGTCAACGGCAATGCGGATCATAATGTCTCCTGTTCAGAATCCAGGTTTCTTTAAGAAACCTGGATTCTCTGATGAAGTTGCTTGACAAGCAAGGTAAGCCGATTATAATACGGCCTGCTTGCGCTGGTGCTGGAATTGGCAGACAGGCACGCTTGAGGTGCGTGTGCCGTAAGGCGTGAGGGTTCAAGTCCCTCCCAGCGCACTCGAATCCCCGTTCGCGGGGATTTTTTGTTGCGCCGTCATTGCGAGCCTTCGGGAAG
>CAYJLS010000011.1:0-22329 GCA_964371065.1 uncultured Anaerolineaceae bacterium
CGTTCGGAATATCCCAACCGGGGAAATTTCTGTCAGTACCTGGTATTTTTTCTCGTTCTCGCGTAATGCTTCTTTCGCCTGCTTGCGCTCGGTGATGTCGTGCGCCGAAGAGAGCGCGCCGACCACGTTTCCGTTCGTATCCTTGAGCGCCCGGCACCACCAGGCGAGCAGCCGCTTTTCCCCATCCTTGCGCCTCTGCCAGCTCTCGACATAGATCACATCTTCGCTGCCGTCGAAGACTGGTTTTACTACGCCGTAAACATCTTGTTCGCCCTCGAAGTAGAAAGCGGCCTCTTTGCCGATCACATCCTCACCGAAGAACTCGAACCCGGCCGGATTCGCCCAGGTGTACATCTTGTCCTTATCCACTTCCATGAGAATGTCTGGAACGGCGGCCAGAATGGCTTCCTGGCGCGTGGACAGGGCGCGCAATTCTGTTTCCGCCTGCTTGCGCTCGGTAATGTCGCGCGAACTCGTGACCGCGCCGATGACGCGGCCGTTGCTGTCCAGCACCGGCGTACCCGTAGATTCCAGCCACACATAATGGTCGTCCGCGTGGCGGTAGCGCAACTCCATACGGCCGGTCTGCGCGGCGCGCAACGCGCGCATCGAAACTCGCATAACGCGGTACAGGTCGTTGGGATGGACATTCTCAAACATCGTCTTTCCGAGGATGTCGGACGGCTCATAACCGAGTACCGTTTTGACCGACGGGCTGACGTATTCGTAAACGCCCTGCGTGTCGGTCAGGCCGATCACATCCAGCATGTTATCGGTGATCTGGCGCAGGCGCGTTTCGTTCTCGCGCAGTTTTTGTTCCGCTTGCTTGCGCGCCGTGATGTCGCGATAGTTGACGACAATGGCCCGCACGCTCGGCTCATTGAGCATGTTGGCGGTGGTGGATTCTATCCAGTGCCACGTGCCGTCGCCATGCCGCAGACGGAAAGTGCCATCCTGGCTTCTGCCCGGCGTTTGGACAACCTGTGCGTACAGGTCTCGGGTCCAACCCTGATCGTCGGGGTGCATCAGTTCGAAGATGTTGCGCCCCACGAACTGATTGGGCGCGTAACCCAGCGTGCTGATGGTAGACGGGCTTTCCCACAGTAAGGTACCGTCCGCGGCCAGCAGGGAAATATTGTCGCGCCCATTTTCGATTAGGGCGCGGAAGCGTTTCTCGCTGTTTTGGAGCGCCTCTTCCGCCCGCATCCGCTCGGTGACATCGCGCGCCGTGCCACGCGCAACCGGCGCGGCCAGGGACTCTGTCTGCAACGTGTTTTTGAATTCGAGATAACGGATTTCGCCCGCGGCGGTTTGGATGCGCATCAGGCCGTGCGCCTGGCCCTTGGCCTGGATCTCGGCCAAATACGCCTCGAAACGGTCACGCACTTCCGGCGCAAGAATGTCGCGCAGGTTCATCTTCAGCAGTATTTCGTTGGAATAGCCCGATATTTTTGTTCCCGCTTCATTAATGTAGAGCAGGTTGCCTTGCAGGTCGTGCGTGCAGATCAGATCCTGGCTATTCTCCACCAGGTCGCGGTAGCGCGCTTCGCTTTTCTTTAACGCCTCTTCCGTCGCCCGCTTTTCCGCGGCGCGCCTGATGACAACCAGGAGTTGTTCCACGTCATAAGGCTTTTGAAAATAAGCATAGGCCCCCAGGTTGATGGCTTCGATGGCAGTTGCCTGCGAAGCGTTGCCGGTCAGCAGGATGCACTCGGTCTTCGATGAGCGTTCCTTGATGCCGCGCAACACGTCCAGCCCGGACATATCCTCCAACTTGAGGTCAATCAGGGCCACGTCAATATCCTGCCGTTCGATGCGGGCCAAAGCCTCTGCGCCCGTCTCAGCAGGAACGGATTCAATCCCCTTCATCTTGAGGATGTTGCTCAGAAGCTCCCGCAAGTCGGGATCGTCATCTACCAGCAGGACTTTCATTGGCTTTTACTCCATCGAAGTGGCTGCCACTTTGATACGTGAGTCCACTGCAAAAAGGCTTTTTCACCGCGAAGAGGCGAAGATCGCGAAGATTCTCAAGAAGAAATTCAAGAATTTAAAAAATCTTTCGGAATTTCGTTGAATATCTTCGCGGTCTGTTAAATTTCTTGTTAGCGCGCCAAACCGATGGGACGGCAGTTCAACTGCCGCCTAACCCCAGCGGTTATCCCAGCACTTTGGCGCGCTAACAATTTCTTCGCGCCCTTCGTTTCTTCGCGGTAAAGAAGATCGTTTTTTTAGGAGACTCACACATGCGCTTCTCTATCATATCAGCGCTTTGGTGACCTTTTTCTTGATCTCGGCATTCAGGAAAGCCTCCACCATCTCCGGGTCAAAGCGCGAGCCGGCCTGCTCGCGCATGTAGTTGCTGGCCTGGTCATTCGACCAGGCTTTACGGAACGGCCGGTCGGAGATGAGCGCGTCCCAAACATCCACCACCGCAAAGATGCGCGCCGCCAACGGGATCTGAGTTCCTTTTAACCCCTGCGGGTATCCACTGCCATCCCATTTTTCATGATGGCAATAGGGAATGTCCAGGGCGGGATACAGGTAAACGATGGGGGAAAGCAGGGCGTAGGCAATTTGGGGATGCAAGCGTACGGCCTTCCACTCCTCATCGGTCAGCGTCCCGGATTTATGCAGGATACTTTCGGGGACGCCCAATTTCCCAATATCATGCAGGAGCGCGCCGCGGCGCAGGTGCGGCAAGGTTTCATCGTCAACTCCAACCACCTTCGCCAGGCGGGCGGTGATTTCCGTCACCTGGTGTGTGTGCCCGATCGGTTCGCCCTCGCGCATTTCAAGGGCGCGCACAAACCCCTCGACCGTTGCCTCATAAGCCAGGTTTAATTCTATAATGGTGCGTTGCAGGTCCTGAATTGGTTGCGTTTTTTCATTCAACATGGGAACTCCATTCGATTGATCGAGTTAGCTTCAGATTGCAGGCACTGCGTCAACTCATCGGTTGCAGGAAAATTATTTTTTGACGAACACGCCTCGCAGTCGCGCCAACTGGAGCTGGGTCAGTTTCTCCAACAGGGTCGGGATCTCCAGCGGTTTGTACAGGCAGGCGTAGGCGCCGAGTTCTTGCGCGGCCTGGATGGCAGACGCCATTTCCTGGCGATAACCGGTCACCAACAGCACCGGCAGGGACGGGTATTGCGTCCGGATGATTTTCAATATATCGAACCCGCTGATGCTGTTCAGTTTCATGTCCAGCAGGATCACCTGGGATTCGGAGGCCATCCATTCCACGCCGGCATGTGGGTCGGTGATTTGCTTCACCTCGAACCCGCGCTGGCGCAGGATGTCGCCGAGGGTCCTGCAAAACGCCGGATCATCATCCACGATGGCAATGATGCGGTTGCGCGCCAGCGAGGCGAAGAACCCCAGCAGGTGGGTAATATCCAACGGTTTGTCAAACACGCCCACCACGCCCTCCTCCAACCCCTGGCGGATGATTTCATCGGAGGCGTAAGCGGTCATCAGCGCCACCGGCAGGCCGGGCTGGGACTGGCGCAGTTGATGGTGGAATTCCACGCCGTCCATGCCGGGCATGCGCACATCCGTCAGGACGCAGTCAAACGCCTGCGTGCGGATTTTTTCGAGCGCTTCCGCGCCAGACCAGGCCTCCACCGCCTCGTGCCCAGACAGGGTCAGGATGTCGGACAGGGTGCGCGTCATGCGCTGGTCGTCATCCACAATCAGGATGCGTAATTTGGGATTCATTTCAACTCCTTGTAAACAGGCAGAACCAGCGTGAACGTACTGCCTTTGCCCGGTTCGCTCTGGACCTCGATGCGGCCCCCGTTTGCTTCGGCCAGTTTCCAGCTGACGGCCAGGCCCAGCCCGATGCCTTTGGTCTTGGTGGTAAAGAGCGGCTCGAAAAGTTTTTTCATGTTTTCGGGCGGGATGCCCATGCCGGTATCCTGCACCGCAATACTTATCATATCACTTTGAGCGGCGGCGGAAATTATCAGTTTTCCGACATTTTCCATGGACTGGCGGGCGTTGACGGTGAGGTTGCCAAGCACCTGTAGGATGTGCTGCGGGTCGGCGTAGACCGGCGGCAGGTCTGGGGCGATTTCGAGCGTCACCTCCACCGAGGGGGGCGCGGGGTAACGCTCCAGCGTTTGGTGGATTAGTTCGGAAACCGCGACCGGCTGTCGGTCCAGGGATTTGATGCGGGTAAAGTCCAGCAGGTCGGTGACGATTTTATCGGAGGTGCGCGCCTCGTTCTCGATGATGTCCAGGTATTCCTTGATGATGTTCTTCGCATCCGGCAGGGACATTTTCAGGAAGTAAACGGCATTCGAGATGACGCCCAGTGGGTTGCGGAGTTCGTGGCCGATGCTTCCGGCCAGTTGACCGAGCGTAGCCAGCCGTTCCTGGCGCACGAGTTGTTCCTGGATGTTACGCAATTCAAGTGTGCGTTTATCCACCATTTCTTCGAGTTTTTCTGTGTAATTGGCGAGTTGCTGTTCGGCGCGCTTGCGCTCGGTGATATCCTGTCCCTGCGCAATAGTTGCCAGGGGGGTTTTGCCATCCGAAGAGAACAGCGTGGCCGAGTTCCACAGCACGGTGCGGATTGAACCATCCACATGCTGGATGTCAATCTCGACGACTTCCCAGCGCTCGCCGGTTAGCGTTTTTCGGATGTGTTTCATCGAGGCTTTGATCTGAGCGGGCGGGAAGAGTATCCCCAGCGGTTTTCCGAGCGCTTCCGCGGCGCTTTTGCCAGTTAGTTCCTCAAAGGTTTGGTTGAAACGTGTGATTTTGAACTGCGGGTCCCAGACGATGATGGGAGCATTGGCGTAATTAAACAGGTTTTCGAGATAATCATTGGCCTCGCGCAGGGCCTCTTCCGCCTGTTTGCGCTCGGTGATGTCGCGGACAATTGCAGTGTAAAACTTTTGTCCGCCGATCTCAAGTTGTGAAATGGAAACTTCACTTGGGAATGCCTCGCCATCCGCGCGCAAACAAGTCAGCGCCAGCGTCGGGGTTTTCATTGAGCGTTTGGTCGAATTGGACTGACCAAAAATGCGCAGGTACTCACGGTGTTCCTTGCGAACAGTTTCAGGCAGGAAGCGGTCAAGCGTTTGGCCTAAGGCCTCGCTGGCAGGGCATCCAAACATTTGCTCGGCAGAGGGATTGAAGATGCTAATTTTCTGCTCCTCATCAACTGTGAGGATGGCATCCATTGCCGAATTGAAAATACCGGTCACCTGCGCCTGGCTATCACGCAGGGCATTCTCCGCCTGTTTGCGCTCGGTGATGTCCAATACCATCCCCGTCAGAACTTCGTCTGCGAGAACGGCGCTCAGGAGGATGTCCCTTGTTTCGCCTGTTTTTATCAGAGCCTTAAACTCGAAGTCCCGGATGCTCCCCTTATGCTTTAGATTTTCAATCAAAACCGTGCGGTCCTTTGGATTCTTGTACCTGACCACGGCTCCGCTGGAAACAAACTCCTCAGCCGAATTAAACCCGAATATCTTCATGGCCATATCATTCGCGTATAAGATGTCTCCTTTGACATTGGTAATATACACGCCGACCATGGCGTTTTCCACCAGATCCCGGAACTTTTTCTCCGATTGTTGCAACGCTTCTGCTGCCTGCTTGCGCTCGGTGATGTCGCGGATATTGCATTGGACAACCTTGTGGTGGTCCACCTGATAAACGTTGCTGACGAACTCTACGTAGAACTTCCGCCCGTGCGCAGTCTCCAGCGGCAGGTTTTCATAGCGGATATATTCTTTCTGCTGCAATTCAAGGAAATTGGCCTTGTTTGCGGCGATATCCTTGAAAAAACCCAGTTCCCAGAGTTCTTTTCCCAGGATTTCTTCTTGCGCTAAGTCCAACATCTCGACCAGGAACGGATTCACATCCACGATCACCCCGGTCTCAGCATCCAGGATCAAAATGCCGTCCCGGGCCGCCTCGAACAGGCGGCGGTAGCGCACTTCTGAATTGAGCACTGCCTCTGCCGCATCTGCCTGTGTGCGGTAATACTCGATGCGCTGTTGCCGCCAGGCCAGCATCAGTCCCGCGCCGCCCGCGGCGATTAGCGCCCCAACGAAAAGGAGTGTCTGCCACAGGCGCGCTCGCAGTGGGGCGTAGACTTCGGCAGTGTCTATCTTGGATACTAAAAACCAGGGCAAACCCGGCACGGCGCGCAGATCAGCGACTACTGGCACACCGCGATAATCCAGCCCTTCCACGATGCCTTCTTGCCCCAGTGCGGCTTTCACGGCAGGGAGTTGAGTTTCATCCAGTGAAAAGCGCAGATTGAGAGCCGCATCCGGCTGAAAGCGCAGTGAGTTTAAGTAGAGCACATCTTCCTCCTCACGACGGATAAGCAGGGTCTCGGCGCTTGTGCTGGGTACGGACCAGCGTTGAATGAAGGGATAGAGATAGACATTTGGGTCAATCCGCAGGACAAGCACCCCCAGCGGCCGATTGCCAGCCTGCGCCTCGAAAATAGGCGCCAATATGGACAGGCGGACAGGGCCTTCGTCTGAATGGCGGTGGAAATCCAGAAAGATCATCTGGTCCGAAGCCAGGCTTGCGGAAGCCTGCTCGACGAGGTCCGCCGGGACTACTTCGGGAGTCGCGGGAATCGAGATCCGCTCGACACCCTGGGTATCAAGCAGGAAGACACGGTTATATTCCGGGAAGACCGCAATTTTCTCCATCCAGGTCAATAGTTTGGCTCGCGCTTCGGCATCCTGTGGGTTTTCGAGAAAGAACTGCACCTGCTCGGAAAAGTTCTCATTGCGATAAAAGAGGCCGGCATCCGCCATGCGTTCATTCCGCCAGTCCTGCAGTTCATCTGCCTTTATAGAGCCAATCATTCCAAGTTGGCTTTCGACCTGGGCGCGGAATTGTTTTTGGTAGTTTTGGTAGGTGAGATTGCTAACCGCGGCAATGCCCGCCGCCAGTAAAATGAAAATGGTGAGATAAACAGCCAGCGTGCGTTTTTCTTTTTGATCATAATGGCTCATGCTCAAGTTCCTTTCAGGTCATCCTGGAGGTCTTTACAAAATCCTTTTATAAGCCGAAAACAGGGCCAGGAGCAAATCAATATCCAGCGGCTTGGTCAACACCGTCTTGATCCCTTCCGTCAATCCCTGCTGGATGATGTCGTCGGCCGCGTAGGCTGTCATTAAGATCGTGGTGAGCTTTGGGTGCGTTTTTCGGGTCGCCCGGTACAGGGCGACTCCATCCATATCCGGCATGATGACGTCTGTCAGCAGGATATCAACTGGCTGGGTTTGCAGGATCTCCAGGGCTTCCGCTCCCGAAAAAGCCGCATGGACTGTAAAGCCTTTAACGGCCAGGATATCTCTCAGGGTTTTTGCCATGGATGGATTATCGTCAACGACCAGGATGGCCGCGGATTCTTTCATCGTTCCCCTCCCTGGATGGGCAACCAGAGCGTGAACGTGGAACCCACGCCCGGCTCGCTCTGGACCTCGATCCGGCCGCCGTTTGCTTCGGCCAGTTTCTGGCTGACGGCCAGCCCCAGCCCGATGCCTTTGGCTTTGGTGGTGAACAACGGCTCGAAGAGTTTCCTCATATTTTCCGGCGGAATCCCCACGCCGGTATCTTTGATAGTAATTCGTACCCACTGCTCACTGTTTACTGAACACTGATCACTGATCACTGATAACTGTCCCCCCTTCGGCATAGCCTGGCAGGCGTTGACTGTAAGATTGCCAAGCACCTGGGTCATCTGGCGCGGGTCGGCATACACTTTTAGCAGGTCAGACGGAATTTCGAGAGTCACTTCCACGGACGCGGGCGCGGGAAAACGCTCCAGCGTTTGACGAACCAGTTCGGAAACGGAGACCGCCTCACGCTCCGCGGATTGGACGCGGGCAAAGTCCAGCAGGTCGGCGATGATCATTTCGGCATTGTGCGTCTCTCTTTCGATCATGCCAAGGTAATCCTTGATTTTCTCGTCCGCCTCCGGCTGGACGAGTTTCAGGAAATAGACCGCGTTGATGATGACCGCCAGCGGGTTGCGCAATTCATGTCCCACACCCCCGGCCAGTTGTCCCAGCACGGCCAGTTTTTCCTGGCGCACGAGTTGCTCCTGGGCCTCGCGTAGTTCACGCGTGCGCTCTTCGACGCGCTGTTCGAGTTTGGCGTTCAGTTGGCGGATTTCCTCTTCCGCCCGCTTGCGTTCGGTGACGTCGCGCACGACGAGTTGTATGGCTACCTCGCCTTGATAACGGAAGGGGGTTCCCACAACTTCAATATCCACCTCTGTCCCATCGAGCCGGCGCAGCTTTTGCTCATACACAGGCGACTTGCCATCTGCCAACGGGCGCTGCATTCTTTGTTGGGCAATTTCTTTGCGGCTAGTGGGTACAAACTCGAGCACCGATCTTCCAACAATCTGATCGGGGCTTGTGGCTCCCACCATTCTAACGCCGGCCTCGTTGACGAAAACAACCTTTCCTTGCTGGTGGATGACGATCAAATCCTGCGATAGTTCTACAATCTGGCGATAGCGCGCCTCACTTTCGTGCAGCGCCTTTTCTGCCTGCTTGCGTTCGGTAATGTCCTGGGTGGAACCAAGCAAGCGAAGGGGTTTGCCATTCTCATCGCAATATGCTTTTATGCGGCTGAGCGCGTTTCGTATTTTGCCGTCCGGCTGAACAATTCGATGTTCAATGCCGGAAAAGTGTGCAGCCGTACTTTGCAAAAACTTCTGAAGGATTTGTTCCGCTTCATCCGGATGCAGGAATTTGGCAAACACTGCGCGGGTAATTTCCGCGTCCCCGTGAATCATACCGACCAGATGAAACATTTCATCAGAAAACTGTATTTTGCCTGTCCCCAGGTCCCAGTCCCAACTGCCCAAATGCGAGATCCGTTGCGCTTCTGCAAGAGCCGCCTCAGCACGACGCGATACTTCCTCCGCCTGCTTGCGCTCGGTGATGTCCCGAAAAACCACCTGCACCGCGTTCTCTCCCGCGTAATTGAAAGAAATGGCGGTTACTTCCGCGTCAATCACAGCGCCATCCGGGCGGACAAGTTTTTCCTCGATCAAAGGCGCGTCGTCTTTGTTTTTAGTGATTTGCCGGATGCGTTCCGCTACAATACTGCGATAATCCGGATGGATAAAGTCCATGAGTTTTTTTCCGACCATGTCGCCAGGACTTGCCAGTCCAAGGATGTTGGCCGCCGCGTTATTTGAATATATGATCGTTCCGCCAACATGGATTAACAATCCATCCGGAGTAAGATCAACAAGTTTGCGGTATTTCTCTTCGTTCTGTTTCAACGCCCCCTCCCCCCGCTTTTGCTCGGCGACGATGGCGCTTAGGAGTAAACCCGTAAAAGTCGTCACACCGAGGAGCTTCTGAACCGACAGGAGGTGTTGGGTTACGGTCTGGCCGGCGAATCCGAAGATACCGTGACCTTGCAGGGTGTTCCAGATGGCGATGGCCGCCAGCAGGATCAAAGCGCTGGCCATGCCGCGCGGACTGTAGCGGAACGCCAGCCAGATCAACAGCGGAAAGAGCATGTAATTGCGTAAGACAGGTTCTTCCGCAACGGTGAAGGGTCCGAACAATAACCACGCGAACATTACCAACACTAAAACAAGTAACACTGCTTCCACAATCCGGCGCGGGGATGCGGATTGTAATATATTTTGGCTGGCAGCCCAGGTGACGATGAACGGCGTCACCAGGAGCATCCCCAATCCATCCGAGATCCACCATACCAGCCAGGTGTTCATAAACGGGGCGCCGAAGGCCAGCGCGGGTACTGCCGCGCCCAGCAGGGCGGTGAGGCCGTTACTAAAAATCGCCACTCCGAACAAGGCAAATATTTCCACGGTGCGCCCGAAGGTGATTTTTGATTTGCATAACCAGGTCAGCGCCCACGCGCCGAGAAGCGCCTCCAGTATATTTGCCAGCGCAAAGCCCAGACTCACCAAAAGCGGATTGCCGCCGCTCCAATTCCCCGCCGCATTGGTGACAAAAATAACCGCGAGCAATATTGGCCACTGGCGTTTGGGGCTGAGCAATAAGATCGCCAGCGCCAATCCGCTTGCGGGCCAAATGAAGGCAACGCCTTCGGGTTGCGCCACAAACAAAAGCCCGAGACGCACCGCAACCCAGTAGGCAATTGCGACCAATATCAAAACGGCTGCCTGCGGCCAAAACGAGGAGTTATTCCTGAAGCGGTTCATGATTTTCTCCGATCATTAGTTCCATCTGTCACTGTGCCTTCTCACTTCTCACTGATCACAATGCGGTTCAATCCGGCTTGTTTCGCGTTGTACATCGCTTCGTCCGCGCGGCGGATGACGGATTCCACCGACTCGTCCTGTAAGGTGTGGATGATTTCTGCGATCCCCATGCTGAGTGTCAGGGCGATGGCGTCCCTGTCTGTCTCGAGTCGTGAGGCTGCCACGCTTACCCGGATGCGTTCCGCGATGGCAAGCGCCTGTTGCACGCTGGTCTGTGGCAATAGGACGACAAATTCGTCGCCGCCGTAACGCGCCAGCACGTCAATGGCGCGCACCTGCGCGGCGGTCACCTGCGCCACCAGCGCCAGCGCCTTATCGCCGGTCAGGTGTCCGAAGGAATCATTGATCCGTTTGAAACCATCCACATCGAACATGATGATGCTGAGCGGACGCTTGTAATGCAGGGCGTCCCTGAATTCACGGGCGGCATGTTTGAAAAAATAGCGGCGGTTGTACAAGTCGGTCAAGTCGTCTGTGCGCGCCAATAGCTGTTCACGTTCCAGCGATTGCTGCAATTCGCGGTTGACCGCTTCGAGCGCGTCTTTGGCGCGGCGCAGTTCGTCTTCGGCCTGTTTGCGCTCGGTGATATCGGATAAAAAGCCTTCGTAGTATAGAATGTTGCCTTGCGCGTCCTTTACCGCGCGAGCGCTTTCCTGGATCCAGATACGTTCGCCATTTTTTCGGTAATTCCAACTGGTAAATTCGCGCGCTTCCCCCTGTTCGATCATCAGGCGCTGAAATTCGCGGCGGTCGGCTGGATCAACATAATCCTGTTTCTCAATATTAGTAATGCCTGCGACCATTTCTTCAGGTGTATCGTATCCGAAGATGCGCGCCATGACCGGGTTGACGCTCAGGAAACGTCCCTGCGGAGTGGATTGAAAAATGCCGACGGTTGCATTTTCAAAAATGGAACGGAAATTTGCTTCCGCGACTCGCAGGGCTTCTTCCATCTGCTTGCGTTTGGTAATATCGTGCGCCACCCATAGTGTGCTGTCCGACTCCAACGGAGAAATGGTTGTTTGGAACCACACGCTTCGGTCGCCGATGAGGAGTTCATATTCGATCTGCGCGTTTTGTTTTGTATCCAGTACCTGTTGCACAACCGCTTGAAAGGCCTCAGCCTTTTCGGCAGGGAAGATATCCTTCAGATTCTTACCGAGCAGTTCCTCGGGCGGCTTAACCAGCAGGCCGGGATTGGTTGGGGCGATCTTGCGGTAAACTCCCTCCCGATCAATGGCCAACACTGCATCTTGCATGGAAGCGAACAGGGCGCGCAGTTCCGCTTCAGAAGCCGCCAGCGCTTCTTCGATCTGTTTGCGTCCGGTGATGTCGCGCAACATTCCTTCATGGTAGATTACCCTGCCCTGCGCGTCGTGTACGTAATATCCGTGATCTTCGACCCATATTTCGGATCCGTCCTTGCGCCGCATCCGGTAAACATCCATCTCTTCTTGCCCGGTATTCAGGATATGGCTGCCGCGTTCTTCAGGCGCGAAATAGAGTTCCTTTTTGATATCCACCGCCAGCATTTCCTCCTTGCTGGAATACCCGAACATCTTCACCATGGCCGGGTTGACATCCACAAACCTTCCCGAGTGCGTACTGCGGTAGACGCCATCCATCATGCTGTCAAACAAAGTGTGATAACGTTCTTCCGATTCACGCAGCGCCGCCTCCGCCTGTTTGCGTTCGCTGATGTCGTGGACGATCGCCTGAATATAAACTTCCTGGTTCAGTTTCATCAGGTTCAAGCTGACTTCGACATCGAACAGGGCGCCATCCAACCGGCAATGCTTCCACTCAAAGCGGGGCGCTTCTCCATTCAACGCGGATTGGATTTTTTCCAGCGCTTTTTCCTTTGAAGCGCGGCCATCGGGCTGGGTGGGCGGGGAAAATTCATAAAGTTTTTTCCCGATGATCTCCTCCCGCCGGCACCCAAACAGGTCCAGCGTTTTGGAATTGCAGTCAATAAAACGGTCTCCCTGCATGATAAAAATACTGTCATTGGCTGATTCAAATAACAGCCGATGTTTGTTTCCGCTTTCCCGAAGTTCCTGTTCCACCCGCTTGCGCTCGGTGATGTCGTGCATGACCCCATGCGCGAGATGCGGACGACCTTTTTCATCGCGCGAAATCATGGCCTGGTCGCGGATCCAGACTTGGCGTCCATCCGGGGTAATGATGCGATATTCGCTGTCAAATTTTTCGCGGTCTTCGAGACAGCGCAGGTATTCCGCCTGGGCGCGGGCGCGGTCATCGGGATGGACCAGGTCGCTCCACAGTCCCAGCCCGCCTTGTATCCATTCTTCTGCCGAGACGCCAAATATCGTTTCCACCTGCGGGCTGATGAACAAGGTGTGGCCGGGGTCGGTTGCGGCGTCGTCAATGTAGACGACAGCGGGAATTTCAGCCACCAGCGTGCGATAGCGTTCTTCGCTCTCCCGTTCTTTTGCCTGCGATTTTTCAAGCGCATCGAGCATGGAATTCACACTGGTTGCCAATACAAAAATCTCGTCGTTCCCGTTGGCTTCCACCCGGGAGGAGGCGGTTCCCTGGCTGCCAATCTTCATGACGCTTAAGCTGAGACTGGTCAGCCGGATGATAACCATTCTCTCGAGCAACAACATGGTTACCAGGGCTAAGACAATCCCAATGGCAAGCAGTGCCAGGCCCAAGGTACGCATACTCATCTTTGCCTGGATAAATGCCTCACGCGGGGCATTGACCCGCAAGATCAGGGCGGGGTTCCCGTAGACATCGTTGACAAGGGTATAGCCCGAAACGACTGTTTCGCTCTGAGGGGCGACAAAAATGGGTTTCACACCCACCAGCAAGTTCCGCGCCAGGGCAACATCGTCAGGCAAAGCATCATCGTTATATGGGAAGGCGCTGATTGAAAGTTGAGTCCTTTGTGACAATTTGGCAATTTCCGCCTCGCCCAGGCGCCGTCCCATGATGAGAGTCCCGCGGATTTGCCCCTCTCCCTGGCTTGTAACAATGGGTTGTGAAGTGATGATCATCGCTCTTTCGGGGAGAGAGAGGATTCCGGCTGTTTTATCAGCAGGATCCTTATGGCTGAGCAGGCGGCTGCCGACTTGAAGTTCGCTGTACAGGCTCTCCGGGACAGGAATCTCTGCCTCGCTTTCAAGGTCAACCATCCTGCCAAAGACAATTTGACCCGAATTGTTGATAAACAGCATCAATTCAACCCCAAGGTTGGTAAAGGTCATATTGGGAAGGTTGGAATCAATATAGCCCGGTTCACCACTGCTAATGAATTCGTATGTGTCATCCCATGGCGCCCAATCGCTCACAGTTACATTCATCACTGCGATTTGGTCATCCAGGGCCGCCAGAAGGCGGGTAACATCTTGTGTTGTGCTTTTTTCTTCAGCGACAATTGCGTTCTGTAACAAAAACCACCGGGATGTAAAATACAGTATTCCCAGTAGGACCAGAAAAGTCAGGCAGATGACAATCAATATCTTTATTCGGACGCTCATCCATGCCTCCTCACAAGGTTAATAACACTCCCCAGGTTTGCTTTTGGCTTCTTTGCATAAACTCGGCTGTAGGGTTTCCGAAGTGTTTAACCTCATAGCCAGGAAATGAGAAAGAGGAGAACCGCCTAACGAGGTCCGCATCCGTTTTGTAATGTCAGTAGCCGGGTGGATGACGCTTTGGATCTTCCCGTTTTCGTCCAGGATGGGTGCGCAGGAAATCCGATAAGCGCGGCGCAGGAGTTCGACTTCCATCTCGGCGGTTTCGGCGTGTTTGCGGGCGTTCAGTTTTACGAGCGGACAGCCCGGCGGGGGAGCATGCGTGCCGTGAAAAACATCGTAACAATGCCGGCCCTTGAGTTCCTGTTTGGATAATCCGACCGCCTCCTGCGCGGCGCGATTGGCATGCAGGAGGCTAAAGTCCGGGCCGAGGATCACGCCCGGGTCATGCAGGACGCGAAAAACGGCCTCCCAACCTGGCGATGGCGAAGAAACGCGTTTAATCCCGGCCTGTGAGCGGCGTCCAACCGGGGATTTTCTGGAAGTCATCGGGACGTTCCTGCTACAGTGCGCATGGCTTCATAACTTTTCCTTCCTTATGGAAACTCTGGCGCGCAGAGATGAAAAATCCATAGATCAATACTATACGCTTTTACCCCCTGCGTCAACGTGTTTATCAATACAATCAAATAACAAAAACCGGGACAAATCCGGGTCGGATTTCCACTTAATTGGCTTACAACTTGATATTCTTCTTCAAATACGAACGCAACTTGATGGGCTTCAGCGCGCCGACCTCCACCCTTTGCGCTCCCACCAGTTTTGCAAAGCGTCCCAGCCCATTGGCGAGCGCGCTCGCAAAAGTCTCATCCTTTGGCGCATCCTCTTCCAGCCAAAAACCCAGCACGTGCAGAGTCATCGTCTTGCGGTCCAGCCTCGGGTCCAGCCGCGCCACCAGGTCGTCGCCGTATAAAATCGGCAGGGTGTAATAGCCCCAGCGGCGCTTGTGCGCGGGCACATACACTTCCCACTTGTACTCGAAATCAAACAACTTCTTCGCCCGTCCGCGCGCGCTGACAATATCCAGCGGCGAGAGAAATGTGACCTCCTCCAGCGTGGTTAATTCTTTGGGATTCCATCCTTGGGGGACCTTCCCATTTGCAAGCGACTTCAAAGCCGGAACATCCTCCGCCAAAACGAGATAGGGTTCGCGTCCGCCCTCGACTTGAACCTGCTCAAACATCCCGGACTCTTTCCACCTCCCGAGCAGACTCTTCATCTCCTCAATCGAATAATTTTCGCGCAAGTACCCGCGCATTTCCGCTCGTATATTCCCTTCGTTCTTCAAGCCCATAAATGCCACCGATTTCCGCGCAAAGAATTCCTCGGCCTCCTGTTCGGTTGCCACATAATCGAATTCCTTGGGCGCGACGTTCTCCCGAAAATCGTACACGCGATTAAAGCCCTCGCGGTGATGGATCATCAATTCGCCTGAAAGCCACATATCGAACAACGCCACCGACGTTTCCTTTCGTCCGCGGTAACTTTGCATTTCCAAACGCTTGCCGTCAAAGTCGCGGTTTCCCAGCGGACCGCGCTTTCGCAACTCCGCGCGCACTTGCTCCAACACCTCCCGGTGGTTCTGGACAAAATAACTCACGTATTCGTCGCGCGTGCGTTTTTCCATGTGCATGCGCCAATATGGCAGTTCCTCCATTGGATACATCGCCAGCCAGCCGCCGTAATCAAAAAACCGGCGGTCTCCGTAGGCGACTTGATAAAGATACTCGGGTTTGTAATCCAACACGCGGCTGTGCAGAACGATATCCTGACTGCGCGCGATGATATTCAATGGGTCAAGTTGTACGGCTTCGCAGGCGCGCATGGCTTGTCCCGTCCCTGCCTTTCCTTGCCATCGCCGACCGGGCCACAGTCCCTGCCTGCCGAGGATGAATCTTCGTGCGGTTTGTTTGGAGATGGAGATCATAATAACGAAAAAAATCTCCCCTGCTATTCACTTTTTCCCAAGCCTGGTCGCCGTTCCAGCAAGTCGGTCAAACTCCGGTGACCGTCAAGCAGAAGGATCAACCGGTTCAGTATGTTGCGCCCAATTACAATTTCATCGCCGAAATCATCGCCAACCACAACTATGCCCGGCAGGGTTAGATTTTCGATGGAGATATCCGCTTCATAAAGATGGACATTGCGTGCTTCCCCCAGTACTCCGTAAAGCATGCCATCGCCGATGTCGATCGCTTCGACGGACTCAAGATATCGGCTGGGGATGAGCGTTCCATCCGAACCCGTATCCACAATTCCCGTCAATGGGTCGCCTTGCGGCGTGTCGCCTGGCGCGGCCAGCCTGAACTTCAAAATCGGCGCGGGCGGCGCGTAGTTCGAGTCATAAGGAATGCTCATGGCGGTGAAAAGCGCGTATTGACAACTCGAAATTCACGGCGGCCTTCTGACGGGGCGATCAAGATGGCAGTCTTGCCGTATTTTGCCCGAATCCTCTTGCGGAGAGACTCTTCATCCCTGTCGTGATCCACCACCTCGTGGCGATGCACTGCTACGAATTCCCCCAAATAACGGGCGCGTTTTTCGGGCGTGAGCGCGTTCCACCAGGCCGACTCGGTGTTGATCTTCTCGCGCTGGGCCTGAAAGCGATAATGACGCACAGCGGTTTCGATAAGTTGTTCCACCGCCAACCCGTACGAGTCTGCCTCACGCTGGATTTGCGAAGCCAACGGTTCGCGTAACCTGATCTCACTCATGGGATTCTCCTGAACGTACTTTCCTTACGAAGACAATTTCTATTCGATGACTTGTCAGGTTCTATTTATCGTCACCCAGACTTGCAATCGCCCTCAACAGTCCGAACACCAGCACGCCGAGTTTCAATCCTTCGCCCGCGGTGATGGCCGTGGACTTTTCCTCGCGCTCGGCGCGGCGGGAGAGCAGCATGGCGGCGACGAGGCCAGTGAACGCGCCGATCAGCGCGCCGAGGAGAAGGGTTTTACTTTTGTTTTCCATGAAAAAACACCTTTCTGTTTTGGTGCAGGTGACAGTCACTTGCAAAGATACTGTTGGCGAACTCATTTTTCTCGAAGTTTTCTCCCACCGAAAGCCCGTTTTATGGCAAAAGAGAAAGCTATTGTCCCACCGAAGCACTAAAATATGCTTCAAATAAGCCTTTTTCTCCCACAGAAAGTAGTTCGCCAACAGTATCTTGCAAAGTGACTGTCACCTTTCCCGTTTATTTTTTGCCAATGAGACGCTTGATGGTGGCGAGGATGCCTTCCAGCGCAAGGACGGGTTTGACGGCCATGTCCGCGCCGCGCTGGATGGCGCCTTCGATGCGCCAGACGATTTTTTGCGCCTGCCTCGTGTAGGTCGGTATGAGCGCAAGCAGGCGCGCCATCCCGTAGAGGATGGCGATGAAGACCAAAAGCAGGAGCAGTCCCGCGGCCATGATCGGGATGACGATCCAGATGGTGGAGATGGCCGCCCAGCGGGCCACTTCGCCGTGATCGCGGAAGGTGGCGATGCCCGTCAGTGTGGCGACGGCAACGATCACCGCCACCGCAACCAGCATGGGGTTGAGTATCTTCGTCCACAATTCGTGGCGGTGCTTTTGGTAGGAGGAGCGTTCAGTGGGGGAGGGCAGGCGGGCTTTTTCCATGCGGCAATTTTAGCACGAAACCCCCTTCCCGACCTTCCCCCAAATCAAAATACAGATTTGGGGGAAGGAGAAAAAACTCCTCCCCCATTTCCGTTCTTTGAAATGGGGGAGGGCAGGGTGGGGGTCTATCTTCGATTTCTCAGGAAGGTTGGAATATCCAGGTCGTCGCTCCCATACGTGGCGCTGGGCGTGGACTTGTGACCCTCGTCCGCTTTGGGTTGTGGCGCCGCGCTGACCGAGACATTTTCCATCGGGCGAATGTAGTGCATGGGCTGGGATGCTGGTTCCGTGCGGCGCGTGGTGGTTGGGCGCTCCAGAATACGCCGCGGCAGTCCACCCCGTTCAAATCCGGTGGCGATGACCGTGATGCGGACTTCGTCGCCCATGTTCGGGTCAATCACCGCGCCGAAGATCAGGTTCACATCCGGGTGCGAGGTCTCACGGATGATGGCCGCGGCCTGGTTGACCTCGAACAGGGTCAGGCTCGGTCCGCCCGTGATGTTGAACAGGACGCCGCGTGCGCCGTCAATGGTGATATCGAGCAACTGGCTGGAGATGGCCTGCTCGGCGGCTTTGCGGGAGCGCTCGTCGCCTTCGCCCTTGCCGACCGCCATGAGGGCCGCGCCGCCTTCGCCCATGATCGTACGCACGTCGGCGAAGTCGAGGTTGATCAGGCCGGGCGTGGTAATCAGTTCGGAGATACCCTGGATACCCTGGTGCAAAACTTCATCGGCCATGCGGAATGAGTCCTGCAGGCTGGCGCGCTTGTCGGCCAGTTGCAGCAGGCGGTCGTTCGGGATGACGATGAGCGTGTCGGCGTGCTCCTTAAGTTTGGTGATGCCCTGTTCCGCGGACTGCTGTCGCCGCATGCCTTCGAAGGTGAACGGGCGGGTGACGACGCCGATGGTCAGCGCGCCGGACTCTTTGGCGATCTGCGAGACGATGGGCGCCGCGCCGGTGCCGGTGCCGCCGCCCATGCCTGCGGTGACGAAGACCATGTCCGAGCCTTTGAGTACGTTGTACAACTCGTCGGCGGTCTCCTCCGCGGCCTTGCGGCCCACTTCCGGGTCGCCGCCCGCGCCGAGGCCGCGCGTCAACTTGTCTCCGAGGCGGACGCGCACCGAGGCCTTCGAGAGCATCAGCGCTTGCGCGTCGGTGTTGACGGAGATGAACTCCACGCCTTGAATGCCTTCGTCCATCATGCGGTTGACGGCGTTCGATCCGCCGCCTCCCACGCCGATGACTTTGATGCGCGCATACGATTCGGTTGACAGGTTTCGTGTGACTTTGTTTGCGTCCATAGGGCTTCTCCTTTCGAGATTATACAGGGAAATTTCTTTTACGCGTAGGGTAAAAAGTACTTGTGTTCTTTGTTGCGCGCAGCCTGTGTTCCTTCCTCTGTGTTCCTTCAGCAGTTGCACTGCTGAAT
This sequence comes from uncultured Anaerolineaceae bacterium, assembly GCA_964371065.1. Lineage (GTDB taxonomy): Bacteria > Chloroflexota > Anaerolineae > Anaerolineales > Villigracilaceae > Denitrolinea. Next base: position 18,876 of record CAYJLS010000011.1, read on the forward strand.
GGCTCGCAGTTTAACTGCTCGCGAACTCCTGGTGAGTGATTACGGCAACAACCTCTTGATCCATTCTTTAACATTGGCAAAAACCATATTTTGTTCTCCTTTCATGCGGCGCTTCCGCCCGCGCTTTTGACTGGTTCCGGTTTCGTGAGCGTTGAATCCCCAGTACAGGAGTCCGACGCTGGTGGAATATGCCGGTGAGTTTAATTTGTCCACGAGGCCGACCAGGTGTTCCGGTTGCGCGGCGCGGACGGGGAGTCCCATCACCTCGGAGGCCAGGCGTTTAATGCCGGGCAACATGGACGTGCCACCGGTCAACACCAGGCCTGCGGGCAGGAGGCCGTCATAACCGGAGCGCTTGATCTCCTGCAGGATGAGTTTGAACATTTCCGCTACGCGCGCTTCGATGATGTTCGACAGGTCCTGCCGGTTGATCTGCACGGCGTGATCTTCGCCGAACGGGCGGATGGAGAAATATTCCTCCGGGCCCACTTCGCCGCGCAGGGCGTGTCCCTGCTGGATTTTTACTTCCTCGGCCTGGCTGACGGGCAGGCGCAGTCCGTGCGCGATGTCTTGTGTAATGTGATTGCCGCCGACGGCCAGCACCATCGTGTGCCATACATTGCCGTTGACGTAGATCGCCAGATCGGTCGTCCCGCCGCCGATGTCGCAGACCGCCACGCCCATTTCTCTTTCCTCTTCCGTCAGCGTGACCTCGCCCGAAGCGAGCGGGTTGAGTACAAATTGCATTTGCTTCACGCCCGCCGCGCCCACGCACTGGCGCAGGTTGTCCACCGTGGCGGCGGAGGCGGTGATGATGTGCGTCTCCACTTCCATCTTGTAGCCGTGCAGGCCGATCGGCTGGCGGATGCCGTCCTGCCCGTCAATGGAAAAGCCTCTTTGGATCACGTGGACAATCTCACGGTCGGAGGGAATCGCAATCGCGCGCGCCTGGTCGAGGGCGTTGAATACATCCAGTTCGTCCACGATCCCGCCCGTGACGGCGGACGTCCCGCGGCTGTTCACCGAGGAGACGTGCGCACCCGCCAGGCTCACCAACGCGCTGGCGATTTCCAGCCCGGAGGTGGCCTCGGCGCGTTTCACCGAACGCGTGATGGCTTGCGTGGCGGCGTTCAAATCCACAATGTTGCCTTTTTTGATGCCTTCCGACGGCTCGATGCCCACGCCCAGGATGCGGATGGACTTGCCGTCCTCCACGCGCCCGACGAGCGTGCAAATCTTGGTTGTGCCAACGTCAATGCCTACAACGATCTCTTCCATGTTATTGTCCCAAGCGATAATACGGGGCGCCCGGATACGCCACGTTGATGAAAGACGGGGTGATGCCGCGCTCGGCCAGTGAATCCACCAGCGCGGAATAAATACGCAATTTCACATCGGTCTCAGCCGCGTTCGAGCCGAACCAGACCGTCCAGCCGCGGCCATCCACCCAGCCGATTCCAAATTTTGGATTGTAAAGCAGGACCGAACCCTGCGGGACGTGCGGCGCCAGCAGGCGGATGGACTCGATGACCTGCGCCGCCACAAACGGGACGGGCGCCAGCTGGTCATCCCCGGACCTCGAGCCGGCCGGCGGCGACCCCGAGGCGCTGACCACCACCAGGCCTTGCGCTTCGCCCCGCGGAAGGAAAATCACGCCCTCGGCGTCCACCCAGGCGAACTCGCCGCCCTGCTCCCAGCGGATGACCGGCTGGCGTTCCGTGATGGTCGCGATGACTTTGTTGGGCAATTCCACCGAGACTTTCGCCGACGTGATCTCGGGGAAGTTGAGCCGCAGGGCGGTCTCCGCGTCCGCGGGGACGATGAGGAAAACGGGCGCGTTATTCAAATGAAGCACGGATTCAATCTCCTCCGCGCTCAGCATCTGGTTGCCGACAAGCGTCGCGCCTGCCACGCGGAAGGCGGGCAAAGTCCACGCGAAATAAATGCCCGCGCCGAATAATGCAACGAGGAAAAACGATAACAACCTCCAGCCCACGCGGATGTGGGGCAGGGCAGGGACTTGTAGTTGGCCTGTCAGAGGGGCGGCCGCGACTGCCTCGTACTTGCGTACCGGCCGGGTCTTCGGTTTGGCGCGCACGGTGGACGCGTCCAGGGTCGCGCCGCGGCGCGTCAGGGTCGGGGTCGGGAGCGAGGCGCGTTGCGCAGGGCGCGTTGGTCGGCGGTTCTCGTCTTTCTTTCGCCGTTGGCGCACGAGGTCGGCGCGGGAGGATGACTCTTTGTTGGTCACTTGCGCCTCCGAAATTCACGCGTCGTGCGATCGCGTTCCGCTTTGCGTTCCAGCGCCAGTTCGATCAGGCGGTCCACCAATTCGGGATAGGTGATGCCGGTCGCGTTCCACAGTTTTGGGTACATGCTGATGCTGGTAAAACCGGGCAGGGTGTTCAGTTCGTTGAGCAGCACCCGTCCCGTTTCTTTTTCGAGGAAGAAATCCGCGCGTGCCATGCCGGCGCAGTCAATGGCTTTGTAGGCGCGCACGGCCAGGTCGCGGATGCGTTCGGCGGCCTCGGCGGGGATCGGCGCGGGGATGACGAGTCCGCTGGTGCCGTCCACGTATTTGGATTCGTACGAGTAGAACTCGCGGCTCGGCAGGACTTCGCCCGGCACGGACGCGATGGGCTGGTCATTGCCCAGCACGCTGACTTCGATCTCGCTCGCGTTGACCACGCCGCGCTCCACGAGGATGCGCCGGTCGAAGGCCGCGGCTTCCATCAGTCCCTCGCCCAGGTCGGCGCGGCTGTTGCATTTGGTGATGCCCACCGACGAACCGAGGTTGGCGGGTTTGGCGAAAAGCGGATACGCACCCAGCGACTCGGCCTTGCGGATGGCGGCTTCCATATCCTGCTCGATCTCCGAGCGGCGCAGGATCACCCAGTCCACCACGGGGATATCGTTGGCGCGCATCACATCTTTGAAGATGCCCTTGTCCATACCCACCGCCGAACCGACCACGCCCGCGCCCACGTAGGCTACATCTGCTAATTCAAATAGTCCCTGCATGGTGCCGTCTTCGCCGAAGGTGCCGTGGAGAACGGGGAAGAGGACGTCAACGGAAGTCAACAGTTCGAGCATCTCTCCGTGTTGCGTATTGCGTATTGCGTAAAGACCCTGCTCGGAGGGATCGGGCAAAAGCGCGGCGGGTGTCAGGTTTTCGGTCTTGTTTTGCTCCAGCGCGTCCAGGACATTTTCTCCAACAAACCAGTTTCCTGCGTGGGTGATGCCGACCGGGAAGATCTCGTATTTTTTCGGGTCGAGCGCGGCGATCACCGAGCGCGCCGACATCAGCGAGACTTCATGCTCGCCGGAGCGGCCGCCAAATAACACTGCCACGCGTAATTTCTTTGTCATAAACATTTCTGGAACAGTCACCCGTTCCATTCTCCAATCATCTCGATTTCCAATTCCAACGTCACGCCAAATTTTTCGGCAACCGTTC
>CAYJLS010000011.1:22429-29312 GCA_964371065.1 uncultured Anaerolineaceae bacterium
CCAATCATCTCGATTTCCAATTCCAACGTCACGCCAAATTTTTCGGCAACCGTTCGTTGTGCGAGTTCGATCAGTGCGCGGATGTCACTGGCTTTTGTATCGCCGTGATTAACAAAGAAATTTCCATGCACCGCGCTGATCTCGGCATTGCCAATGCGCGTGCCCTTCAGCCCTGCGGCTTCGATCAACCGCCCGGCAAAATCACCCGGCGGGTTCTTGAACATCGAGCCCATGCTTGCGCCGGGCGGTTGGGTGGATTTGCGTTTGGAAACGAATTCACCGATTTTAAACCTGACTGCCTCTTTTGTGCTATGGCTTAAACGTAATTCTGCGGCCAGAATCACAAATTTTAAGGTGGAACGTTTCAGCGCGCTGGTGCGATAGCCGTATTCCATTTTTTCAACCGGCCAGCGTTCGCGTCCATTTTCCGTCAGCAATTCCGCGTAGATGAGATTGTCCGCCACGTCGCCGCCGAACGCGCCCGCGTTGCCGTACACTGCGCCGCCGACCGTGCCGGGGACGGCCGCGGCCCACTCGAGTCCCGCGAGACCGCGCTCCGCGGCGCGCTTCGCGAGACTGCTGAATCCCGCGCCCGCCTCCGCCCAGACTTTGGGCGGGTTGCCGTTACTGAAGCGGACTTCCTTCGCCCGGTTGAGGATCACCACGCCGCGTACGCCGCGGTCACTAACGAGCACATTCGAGCCGCCGCCGAGGATGAAGGTGGGCGCGTCCATTTCCCACAGCCGCGCGACCGCCTCCGCCAGTTCATCCGCGGATTTGACGGTGATCAGCGCGTCCGCCGGACCGCCGATGCGCGCGGACGTGAACGGCGCAAGAATCACGTTCTCTTGCAGTCGTTTTCCAAATGCAACGCGCAGGGCGGAGAGGTTCAGCATAATTCCTGTTTACCTGTGTACCTGTCTACTCTGTTTCCGTCAGGTGATCAATCAACTTGATGACGGCTTTCAGGTTGTCCAATTCTTTCTGATTCTTGCGCGGCCCAGCCATCTTTTTGGCGGCGCGCTTGCGGCGTTCCGTGTCGGCGTGCACCAAAACCATTTTTAATGGGGGTAGGCCCAACGTCACGGTTTCGAAGCGGCGGGTTTCGTCCTGTTTTTGTTTTTTCATGAGGCACCTCTTGTAGAACAAATTGCTAATTTGTTCATGTGGAGCAAATTGGCAATTTGCTCTACAATAATCCAGCCAGCACTTCCGCGCTGACCTGGTCGGCGTCCCCGGCGGAGAAAACGATCAGCGCGTCGCCGGGTTGAAGATGGTCGAGCAGGTATTTCGTCGTGTCTTTCAACTCGGCGGTGAAATGCGCCGAGGGGTGACGCATGGAACTGACCACCATCGCGCTGGTGAAATCCTGTTTGCGCGAAGCGTCGCGCGAGGCGTAGACTTCGGTGACGAGCACTTCGTCCGCGTCGCCGAAGGCATTGACAAAGTGTTCAAACAGAGTCTGGGTGCGTGAGTAGGTGTGCGGCTGCCAGACAGCCCAGATGCGGCGTCCGGGATAACGCGCGCGCGCCGCGGCCAGCGTGACCTTGATCTCGGTGGGGTGGTGGCCGTAATCGTTGATGACGGTGATGCCCTGCGCCTCGCCGATGACCTCGAAGCGGCGCCCCGTGCCGCGGAATTCTCCCAGCGCCTCAGCGGCTTTTTTTGGGGGAAGCCCCAACAGCGCCGCCACCGAGAGCGCGGACAACGAGTTTTGCGCGTTGTGCCGGCCGGGCACTTGCAGTGATACGGGGATGGACTCGGTTTCGTGGAACAGGTTGGAGACCGCTTCAAAATCGAAGCCGCCGCGCGAGTTGGGTTTCAGGTTGCGCGCCAGGGTCCATTGCGGGGCGTTGAGCGTGTTATCGCCTTGCAAGCCGTAGCCAAGCACATTTTTGCCGGCTTTGCGCGCGCTGTTCATGAGCGCGGCGGCCGCGGGGTCGTCGAGGCAGGCGATCAGCGTGCCATCGAACGGGACCAGTCCGGCGAAGGTTTCGAAGGCCGCGTACATATCCTCGAAGGTGGGATAACAATCGGGATGGTCGTGCTCGATGTTGGTGACGATGGCAATGAAAGGTTTCAAGCCCAGGAACATGCGGTCGTATTCGTCCGCTTCGATGACGAAGGGACTACCCTTGCCCGCCCGCGCGTTGGTCTTCAGGTTGGTGAGCGTGGAACCGATGATGAACGAAGGGTCGCGGCCGAGGGCGAACAGCATCCATGCGATCATGGCGCTGGTGGTGGTCTTGCCGTGCGTGCCAGCCACGGCGATGCCGATCTTGTCTTCCATCAGGCGACCGAGGAAATCCGCGCGCTTGTAGACCGGGATGCCGCGCGCGCGCGCTTCCTGGACCTCGGGATTGTCGTCCGCAATGGCGGAGGAGCGCACCACCCAGTCCGCGCCCGCCACGTTGTCTGCGTCGTGCCCGACGAAGACAGTCGCGCCGTCGGCTTGCAACTTCGCGGCAAACGGGGACAGGACGCGGTCCGAGCCGGAGACGGTGTTTCCCATCTCCAGCAGGAGGCGCGCGATGGCGGATAAGCCTGTCCCGCCGATGCCGATGAAGTGGATGTGAGTCATAATGATTTTCGATTTACGATTTCCGATTTACGATTTCCGATTTTCGCTTGGCGATGGTCGAGTAGTCCTGAGCGGAGTGAAACGAAGTCGAAGGATGTACCGAGACCACGTAACCTAAACGTAAACAACCAGGATGAAGATCAGCACGATGATGACGGCAAAGTAGATGCCCGGCGAGCCGAGCAGGTGCGGCGGCATATATTGGAGCATGGCCTGGATGGTCCTTTGCGCGGCGGCATTTTCTACTGGCTGGTAAAAACCGCCGGGATTGCCTGCGGCCGCCCAGTAATACCAGAGGGTGCCGACGACCAAATAACCGTTGATCGCGCCCAGGAAGATGCCGAAGAGCGAATCTTGCAGGCGCTCGCGGCGGGCGCCCGCTTGCAAGCGCGCCACGCTGATAACGGTCTGGTATCCGAAATAGACCAGTGTCACAAGCACGATGGCCCGCACCCAGAACAGGGTCAGGTCGTTTTCGAGCAGGTTTTTTACCATCGGCGCGTACGTGTGGAGCAGGAAGTTAAGCGCCACTGCCACGACCACCGAAAAACCGACCAGCAGTTCCTTGGCCCAGCCGCGCAACATGCCGATGACCGCGAAAAGGATGACATACATCCAGAAGATATAAATAATGCTGATCATAGTTGCGCCTCTTTGGATAACTCAATCAGTTGTTGCGCGATCTGGCGGGCGGCCTGTGGACGCGCCAGCGCGCGCATGGCGGCGCGCATGGCTTCGAGCCGGGCCGGGTCTTTCAGGAGGGACTGCGCCATTGCGGGAAGTTCATCCTTCAGGCGATGGTCTTCGATGACGATGGCCGCGCCGCGGCGGACGAGATAGCCGGCGTTGACCTTTTGGTAGCGCCAGGCATGCGGGTAGGGGATCAGTATGGCGGGCAGTCCCAGCAGGGGATATTCGCCCAGCGCGGAGGCGCCCGCCCGCGAGACGACCAGGTCCGCGGCGGCCAGCGCCGCGCCCATCTCCTCGTGCAGATAGGGGAAGGCGTGATAGTCGCGGCGGTTCGTCCCGGATAGGGAGTGGGTCGCGGCTTCAACGGCCGGCCAGTCCAACTGGCCGCTGAGGTGGATCACCTGCGCCAGTTCGAGCAGGGCGGGCAGGTGTTGGAGCACGGCCTGGTTGATCGAACGCGCCCCGCGGCTTCCGCCCGTCACCAACAGGACGGGTTTGCCGCCATGCAGGTGGAGCGCTTTCTGCGCGGAGGCGCGATCCCATTTCAGGAGGTCGGCGCGCACGGGGTAGCCGGTCTCCACGACGCGGGCGCGGGAGGGGAAGTAGCCCGGCGATTCGGGTGTGGTGACCGCGATCCGGTCCGCGAAACGGGCGATGGTCTTAATCGCAAGTGCGGGTTCGATATCCGGCACGTAGAGCAGGGTCGGGATCTTCGCTCCGGCTAGCGCCATTAGCGCGGCCAGGTAACCTCCGGTGAGGAATAACGCGTCGGGGCGGAACTCGCGCAGGATTCTCCGTGCGGATCGGTAGCCGCGCGCCAGTTTGACCAGGTTGCCCGGCAGGGCGCGCAGGCTCACGCCGTGCAGGCCCGCGGCGGGAATGGGCTGGAAGGGGATGCCGGCGCGTTGAACCAGGCTGGCCTCCACGCCCTCTTCACCGCCAACCCACAAAACGTTGAACGTTGAACGTTCGACGTTCAACGCCTCAAGCACGGCGAGAGCGGGATACACGCCGCCGCCCGTTCCGCCCGCGCAAATCAAAAGCCGCACCGAAGGACCTCCATTCATCGTTTGTCCGCGTCGCCTCGCCTCTTTGGCGGGAGACGTTCATCACAATTCCAACCGCCGCCAGCATGACGGTCAGGTTCGAGCCGCCCGCGCTGACAAAAGGCAGGGCGTTGCCCGCGAAGGGCAGCAGCCCCACCATCACGGCCATGTTGATCAGGGACTCCACACCGATCCACAAGACCAGCCCGGAGGCGAGCAGGGTGCCCAGCATGTCTGGGGCGCGGCGGGCGATCACCAGTCCGCGCCAGATGAGCAGGGCATACAAGCCCATCAGGAAAATCGAGCCGGCCAGTCCCAACTCTTCGACCACGATGGCGAAAATGCTGTCGGTGGGCGGGACGGGCAGACCGATAAATTTGCTGAGCGATTGTCCCAGCCCCCGGCCAAAGACGCCGCCGCCTACCACCGCCTCGAGTGAACGCAGGACGTGATAGGAGGCCTGGGTGGGGTCTTTCAAGCCCAAAATAAAATCGGCGACGCGTTTCTGTCCCGTATCACTGACCTGCACCACCAGCCAGCCAACGATCAGGGTGACAACCAGCATAAGCAGGATTTGTTTCAGGTCGCCGCCTGCCAGGAAGAACAACAGGCCGCCCATGATCAGCACTGTGCCTGCCGCGCTCAAGTCGGGTTGCAAAAAGATCAAGCCGCCAAACGTTCCCAGGATAATGCTCAACGGCAAAAAACCGAGGCTGAACACCTGCAGGTTTTTTCGCTTGGCATACAACCAGACTGCCAGGTAAATGATACTCACCAGTTTTGCCAGTTCGGAGGGTTGCACCGAACCCTCGAAGAACGAACGTTTTGCGCCGAAGCGGATATCCTTCGTCAACAGAACGACCACCAGCAGGAAGATGGTCAGGAACGTAATCGGCACGACCAGTTTGCTCCAGTGGTGATAATCGAAGCGCGAGAGCACGTACGCGCCCGCCGTCCCGATGGCCAGCCAGAGCAACTGGCGGCTGAACATATAGGTCGGTTCCCGGCCCAGCATCTCCAGCGAAAAATCCCAGGATGCCGAGAAGAGCACGATCAGCCCGAACACCAGCAACCCGATCAATCCCAGCAGGAGCGGCATGTCCACACTATGGGCCGGGGCGGGACGTTCCTCCGCCGGGTAGGTTGAAGGATTTACGAAAGTTCCAGCGCCCATGTTTTAAACCTTTCTCCGCGTTCTTCAAAATCGGTAAATTCATCGAAACTCGTGCCGCCCGGCGAAAGCAGGACGACGCATCCAGACTCGGCCACCTGCGCGGCTTTTTTGACCGCCTCGCGCAGTCCCTCGCAACGCGCCTGCGTGCGCGTCTTCCCGGACGTTGGGCCGAGTGCGGCCTCGATCAGCCCCGCGGCCTCCCCGAAGATGACCACATGCTCCACGCGCTGGTGGACGAGGTCCGCCAGATCGCCCCAGGGCAGGTTCTTGTCGCGTCCGCCCAGCAACAGCACGATCGGCTCGTCGAACGAGCGGATGGCGGCCATCGTCCGCTCGGGGGCGGTGGCAATCGAGTCGTTGTACCAGCGCGCGCCGTTGAATTCACGGACGAATTCCAGGCGGTGCGGCACGCCGCGGAAGTCCTCGGCGGCGGTCAGCATGGCGTCCAGCGGAAGTCCCGCCGCGTGGCCGATGACGAAGGCGGCCAGCGCGTTGCTCACGTTGTGGTCGCCGCGCAGGTGGATGTGATCCCGTCTCAGCAGGGGGAGGTAGGCGAAGCCCTCTCGAAACGCAAGCAGGCCATCGTCGAGGTAGGAGCCGTCGAGTCCCTCGTCGAGCGGGGACAGGCTGAAGGTCAGTAATTTTCCGCGCACGCGGTCGCACAATCCCCAACTGCCCGGGTCGTCGCGCCCGAGGACGGCGATCCCGCCTGCGGACTGAAAGTCCAGCAGGCGCGCTTTGGCGGCGGTGTAGGTTTCCAGCGTGCCGTGGCGGTCGAGGTGGTTGGGGGTGACGTTGAGGACGGCCGCGATGTTGGTGGAGGTGCTCATCTGGTCGAGTTGGAAACTGGAGATTTCCAAAATAGCGAGATCGTTCGGTTTCATATCATCTACATAATTGATGAGCGGGTCGCCGATGTTGCCGCCGATGTAAACCTGCGTTGAACGTTGAACGTTTAACGTTAAACTTTCAACGGCCATTTTTCCCACCAGCGTCGTGGTGGTGGTCTTGCCTGCCGAGCCGGTGATGCCGATGGTTTTGCAGGGCGCGGCTTCCAAAAAGATTTGCGTGTCGTTCGAGAGTGGGATGCCGCGTTGGATGGCCTCGGCCACGATGGGCAGGCTGAGCGGAATCCCGCCGGACGGGCAAAGCAGGTCCACGCGTTCGAGCAGTTCGAGCGGATGACTGCCGAGCACCCATTCCACATCCACGTCGCTGATGGCGGCCTGTGCCGCGCGCATGTCGTCGAGCGGGCGCAGGTCGTTCAGGATCACGCGCGCGCCGTGACGCGCCAGCCAGCGGGCCAGGGCTTGTCCCTGCCGCGCGGCGCCGAGAATGAGAACGCGTTTGTTGGTCCAGTTGTTCATCAGTTATCAGTTATCAGTGATCAGT
>CAYJLS010000011.1:29412-43082 GCA_964371065.1 uncultured Anaerolineaceae bacterium
ATCAGTAATCAGTAATTGGTAATTGGCAATCGGTAAACACGGAACACGGAACACGCAACTACCAAACTACCAAACTGCCAAACTACCAAACTACCTAACTACCTAACTACATAACTACAAAACCATCAAACCAGCGCCAGCCCCACTCCTACCATGGCGGCCAGCAGTCCGATCAACCAGAAACGTTGCACCACCTGCGTCTCGCTCCAGCCGAGCAATTCAAAGTGCAAGTGGATGGGGGCCATCTTGAAAAAGCGCCGGCCTTTGGTAGCGCGGAAATACGCGACTTGAATCACCACGCTGACCATCTCGCTGACCGGGATGATGGCAATGACGGGCAGGACGCCCCACTGACCTGTCATCAACGCGATGACAGCCAGGGTCGCGCCGAGGGCCTGGGAACCGGTATCGCCCATGATCAACATGGCGGGGTGAACGTTGAACCATAAATAGCCAAATAGCGCGCCGACCATGACGAAGCAGAAGCGCGCCACGTAGGTCTGCCCCTGTATGAGCGCAATGCTTCCATAGGCCACAAAGGCGGTGGCGGCGATCAGCCCGGCCAATCCGTCCAGCCCGTCTGTAAAATTAACCGCGTTCGACATGGCAACGATGATGAAAGCCGCAATCGGGATATACCAAAAGCCGAGTTTGATTTCGATGGGATAGGCGGGCAGATACAGGTCGGGCGCTTGCAGAAGATATTTCAGCGCATAGGCCGCGCCGAACGCCAGCACCACCTGGATGATGAGTTTGGTGCGCGAGCGCATGCCTTCGCCGCGGCGTGGGCCGCGGATGCCCTCCCAGTCGTCCACCGCGCCGAGGATGGCGAAGGCCACCATCACCACCAGCGGGAGCAGGATGGAGCGTCCGATGCCCGTCACGCCAAACAAGCTGGAGGCGTTCAACAGCAGGGTCAGTAAAACCACCGGGGCGATGAACATCACGCCGCCCAGGGTGGGTGTGCCCATCTTCACGGCGTGATGGCCGGGTTCCTCCACGCGGATGACCTTGCCGATTTTGAAATGGCGCAAGATGCGGAGCAACGGCCCGCCCCAGATGACCGTCATCATGAAGGCCAGCACCGCCAGGCTGAGCGAGAGCGGCATCTGGTTCATGAACGCACCTCCAGCGCGGCCACGATGCGATCCATATGAAGCCCATGCGAACCTTTAACCAGCGCGGTATCGTCGGCGCTCAGGTTGCTTTCCAGCCAGGCGACGATGGGCTCCAGTTCCTCGAATTCGTGGATGTTCGAGCGGCTCAACCCGGACCTGCGGGCGGATTCGGCAATCATGCGGGCGCGCGTCCCCAGCGTGAGCAGCACGTCCGCCACGCGGGCGGCGCGCATGCCGACCATTTCGTGTCCCTGTTTTTCGTAGGGACCCAGTTCGAGCATGTCGCCCAACACGGCGATTTTACGGCCATCCAACTCGTCCAGCAGATTAAGCGCGGCCAGCATGGACTCAGGCGAGGCGTTGTAGGTGTCGTCCAGCAGGAGCGCGCCCGTCTGGCTTCGGACGGCCACCAGGCGCAATTGGGTGTGTCCCTGATGCAGGCCTTCGAAGATTTCCTGCCAGGTCAGCCCTTCAACCAATCCCGCCGCGGCGGCGCGCAGGGCGGTGTGGACGGAGTGCCGCCCGATCAACGGGACGCGGGCATGCAGGATTTCGGACTGATAATGCAGGCGGAAGCGGATGCCGTCCAGCCCCAATCCCTGAATTTCGTCGGCCCACAAATCCGCTTCGGGGGACAGGCCGTAGAAGAAGACGCGGGCGCGGGTCTTCTCTTCCATTTTTCGCACCCAGGGATCGTCGAAGTTCAAAATGGCTGTGCCTTGCGGCGCGGGGGGCAGGGATTGGACGAGTTCGGATTTTCCGAGGAAGATGGCTTCCTGTGAACCGGCGCGTTCCGCGTGGACGGTGCCGACGTTGGTCACGATGCCGATGGAAGGCTGGGCGATGTCGCATAGGAAGGCGATTTCGCCCGGCACGTAGAATCCCATTTCCAGCACGGCGCGTTCGTAGCCCGATCCCAGCCGCAGGATGGAGAGCGGCAGGCCGATCTCGTTATTCAGGTTGCCGGGGCTTTTGAGCGTGCGGTAGCGCTGGCCGAGCGCTTCGGCTACCATTTCTTTGGTGGAGGATTTTCCCACGCTGCCGGTGATGCCGATCACGCGCAGGCCTGTCAGTTTGCGGCGCCAGAAGCGCGCAATCTGCTGGAGGGCCGAGAGGCTGTTGTCCACGCGCAGGCAGAGGGGGGAATCGAGAGTCAGCGAGTCGGCGGAATCAGCGATGGAACCGCCGCGCAGGTCGAGGGTCCGGAAAGAGGCGTCCACGTCCCGCTGGATCAGCGCGTAGGACGCGCCGCGTCGGAAGGCCGCCTCCACAAAGTCGTGCCCGTCCGCTTTTTCGCCGGGGATGGCCACGAAGAGCGAGCCGGGGATCACCTGGCGCGAGTCAATGGCCGCTTCGGTGATGATGTGGTTCGCGAGCGGTCGGGAGTTTGTGAGGGCTTCGAGCGCGTCGGCCAGGGTGAGCATGGTTTCCTAGGGCTGGGCAATCTGAAGGCGGACGGAATCGGGCGGGATGTTGAGCAGGATGACGGTCTTCTGGGCGATTTCCGCGAAGAGCGGGGCGGCGGTGTCGTTGGCCCAGATGGAGACGCTGGGGCGGTCGAGCCAGACGTAGATCATGAATTGCGGATCGTCCACCGGCCCCCAGCCGATGAAGGAGACGTTGGTTTGCGTGCTATCGTAAAACCCGTTGACCGGGATTTCGGCGGTGCCGGTCTTGCCGGCAATGCGGTAGCCGGGCACCAGCGCCAGCGAGGCTTCGTTCTCCAGCGAGATGGATAGCATTTCGCTCAAGGTGTGGGCGGTTTCCTGGCTGATGGGCGTGCCGGATGGTTCCAATTGGATGTTGACCTGCCGCCCGTCGCTGACCATGCCATACAGAACGTGCGGCGTGACCATGCGTCCATCGTTGGCGACAGCGGAAACCGACATCAGCATTTGGATCGGGCTGACCGCCACGCCCTGGCCGAAGGCGTTTGTGCCAAGGTCAACCGCATACCAATCCGGATCGCCCGGGGTTTTGAGGCGGCCCGGCGTTTCTCCGGCCAGGTCAATGCCGGTGGGGCGGCCGAAGCCGAAGCGCTGCATGTAGTTATAGAAATTATCCTGCCCCATCACGGTGGATACCCATGCCAGGCAGACGTTGAGCGAGTGTTGCAGGCATCCGGTCATATTCTGCAATCCCCACGGACGGCGATCCCAGTTTTGAATGAGTACGTCGCCCACCACAATGTAACCGACATCGTTGTAAGTGGTGTCTTGCGTGACTGCGCCGGTATCCAACCCGGCGGCCATGGTCAGCACCTTGAAGACCGAGCCAGGTTCGTATTGCATGGAAATGGCGGGGTTGAATTCGTAGGCCTGGCTATAGAAATTTTCGTAATTCCAAAACTCATTCAGGTTGAGGCGCGGGGTGGCGGCCATGGCGAGAATTTCGCCCGTGCGCGGGTCCATGATGACGATGGTGCCGTTGTGTGCGCCGTAATCGAGCAACGCCTGGTCGAGAGAGTGTTCCGCCGCGGCTTGCAGGTCACGGTCAATTGTCAGGATCAATGTAGTGCCGTTGGGTACTTTGGGAATTTCGGCGGCGCGGTTCGGATCCTGGGGAACCCAGGCATTCACCGGGACGCCGGCCAGCAGGTCGTTATATTTTTCTTCCACGCCAAAACTTCCGTATCCATCGTGATTGAAAAAACCGATGATATTCGATGCCAGTTCATTTTCCGGGTAACGGCGTTGCAGGGTCGGCTGGAATTCCAATCCCAACAGCGGCGAAGACCGGTATTCGGCGGCCGCATCCTCAGCCGCCTTTTTGTAGGATGCTTTCAGGGAAGCGATTGCCTCACTGCTGACGTAGTTCGCCAGCGGCACGTAGACCAGGCCATAGGGGTTGAGCAGTTTTTGGTAGGTCTCTTCATAATCCAGTCCCAGTTGGGCGCTGACTTCGCGCGCCAAAGCGGTTGCGTCCAACATGTTGGAAATGTTGACGCCCACGGTGTAGACGGTCTCGTTGCCCGCCAGCAGGTGGCCGTTGCGGTCATAGATTTCGCCGCGCTCCGGGTAGAACGTGCGCGGGACGACGGCAAAGTAATCGGATTGTTCCCGAAACTTCCCGGCCTCGGGACTGTTTTGGATGCGGATCATTTGTCCCAGCACAGTCAGGGCAAACAGGGGCAAAAGCGCGGCGACGAATATCGAACGCCACGCATACTCCTGTCGCATGGAAAATTCTTTCATGGCAAAACGCCTCCCGCAATTCCGCCGGCAGGCGATTGCAGGTAATCGGACAGCCAATCCAGCAGGGACTGCGTGTACTCGGGCGGAGTGGCTGGCGCGCCGGTCTGCGGGCGCGAGACGGCCAGACTCACTCCCGTCGAACGGACATAGCCCGGCACCACCAGGTAATGGATTTCCCCAGCCTCTGCCGGGCGAAAACCAAGCGCGAGGGCGCGTGCCTCCATCGTGCGGGTTGATAAAAGAGAGGCCAGGCGGGTCTGCATGTCCGCGTTTTCATGCTGTATTTCGGCAGTGTCGTATTGCAGGGTTTGGATTTCACGGCCGATAATGGCCGCCTGCGAGGTCACGTCCAGGTACAGGGCGGAGATCATGGCCAGCGCAAGCACGCCAAGCAGGAACGCGCCTGCCCATTGGCGCTGGATGCGCCAGGGTGCCTGGCGATAAGCATGGGTGAGATGGGTTACGTTCATCATAGTTTCTCTGCAACTCTCAGTTTTGCGCTGCGCGCCCTCGGGTTTTCGGCAATCTCTGCCTCCGAGGGGATGATGGGCTTTCGCGAAATTTCTTTCAGCACGGCCTTGCGTTCTTCGGCATACAGCGGCGTGTAGGGCGGGTTGACCAGGTCGCGTCCCTGCTCGCGGAAGAAGTCCTTGACGATGCGATCCTCCAGCGAGTGGAAGGAGATGACTGCCAGCCTCGCGCCGGACCTTAGGGCGGCTACCGCTTTCGGGAGTACGTCGGCCACCGAGGCCAGTTCCTCGTTGACCGCGATGCGCAGTGCCTGGAAGGTCTGCGTGGCGGGGTGGACGCGGCCCCTGCGCGGGAGGATCGCTTCGATGGCCGCGGCCAGCTGGAGGGTGGTCTGAAGCGGCCTTGCTCGGACGATGGCGCGGGCGATGCGGCGTCCGTTGGCTTCCTCGCCGTAACGGTAAAGCAGGTCAGCCAACTCGTTCTCGTCGAGGCCGTTCACCAAACCGGCGGCCGTGACGGGATTCTCCGGGCTGAAGCGCATGTCCAGCGGCGCATCGTGCTGGAAGGAGAAGCCGCGCTCGGGCGTGTCCAACTGCATCGAGGACAGTCCGAGATCGAGCAGGATGCCGTCCACCGCCTCCCAGCCGAGTTGCGTTAGTTGCCGGGGCAGGGAGGTATAGGAGGCCTGGGCCAAATGCGCGCTCTGACCGAAAGGAGCCAAGGTCTCTCGGGCGAGCGCCAGCGCCTGCGGGTCGAGATCGAGACCCAGCAGTTGGCCGCCTGGCGCACAGGCCTCCAATATTCCGCGGGCATGTCCGCCCGCGCCGACCGTGCCGTCCACATAGCGCCCCGGACTATGGGGCCGCAACGCGTGTATAATCTCGTGGTAAAGAACGGGTAGATGCGACATGACCATGTAGTGACGAATTTATTCGTCCCTACGATTTGGAAGAAAGATCGAGTGTTGCGAAGCGCTGGTTATTGGCTTCGGTGTCGTTGAGTAGCGCGGCCTGCTTGTCCCATTCGGCGGGAGACCAGACCTCGAAATACTCGCCCTGTCCCGCGACGATGACGTTGCTTTCGAGTTCTGCAAACTGGCGCAGGTGGGTCGGCACGAGGACGCGCCCGACCTTGTCCACTTCGGCTTTGTAGGCGGTGGAGAAGATCAGGCGGCGTAACAGGCGTGCGGTCGAGTCTGTCAGGCTCATGGCGGTGATGCGTTCGTAGACTTGTTGGAAATGAGTCTCGGTCATCACCATCAGGCATTTATCGAACCCCTGGGTAAGGTAGCCGCCGCCTTCCAGCAACTCGCGGAAGCGCGCCGGAACCATCAGGCGGCCCTTGTCATCAATCGAGTGTTGGTATTGACCTAAGAACATTTGTGCTACTTGTCCTTTTAATGCGATGAACGCCGGGGCGAACCCGGCGCTCATGGCGGACTTACCACTTCTTACCACTTTCTCCCACATTGTACATTAGATTCGGATGAATTTCAAGTGGCAATTTTGTTTTTCCCCCCTTACCTTTGGATGAGCCCAATGCCGATAGAGCCACCCCCATTTTCCCTGCTCGAATCCCCCAACTGGCGCGACTATGAACTGCTCGATTCAGGCGACGGCCTGAAACTGGAGCGCTTCGGTCCGTACATATTCTCGCGTCCCGAGTCGCAAGCCATGTGGCGACGCGCCCTGCCCGAAAAAAATTGGTCCGCGGCGCACGCGTCCTTCCAGCCCACTGCTGAGGAAAGCGGGGGACATTGGATCGCGCAAAAGAAAATCCCCGAACGCTGGAAAATGGAATATGACCTCACCCCGCCTTCGGCGCCCCTTCGCGAAGCACCCCCGCGGGGTTCCCGTACTTCGGGAGAGAGGACGGGGGTGAGGGCGCTCCGTTTCTGGGCGATGACCACTCCCGGACGTCACCTGGGTGTATTCCCCGAAGTCGCCGCGCATTGGGACTGGATGGCGGATTCCGTCGCAAGAGCGGATCGGCCCGTCAGCGTGCTCAACCTGTTCGGTTACACGGGACTGGCCTCCCTGGCGGTGGCCGCGGCGGGCGCGAAGGTCACGCACGTGGACGCATCCAAGAAATCCGTGGCGTGGGCGCGTGAGAACCAGGAACTTTCGGGACTGGGCGAAAAGCCCATCCGCTGGATCGTGGACGACGCGCTGAAATTTGTCCAGCGCGAAGCCCGGCGCGGGACGAAATACGATGGCATCCTGCTGGACCCGCCCAAATTCGGGCGCGGACCGAAAGGTGAGATTTGGGAGGTTTACAAGTCCCTGCCCGATCTATTCTCCGCCTGCCGCTCGGTGTTGTCGGAGCGTCCGCTCTTTGTGGTGACGACTATCTACGCGGTGAGGGCCTCCGCGATCCACGTGGGGCAGGCGCTGGAGGAGGTGATGCGCGGCTTCAAGGGGGAGGTGGAACGCGGCGAATTGGTGACGCGCGAAACGTCTGCCGGGCGACTACTCTCGCAGGCGGTCTTCGCCCGCTGGCAGGTTAAATAAAAAACTCTCCGAGGCCAATCGCCTCGGAGAGTTTTTTGGATTGAATGTTAACTACTTTCGCTACTACTGCTACTGGTGGTTCCGCCTCCGGAACTGCTGCTGGAACTACTACTGCTGGCAGGCGGGGCGGTCAACTTCTTCATAATATCGTACCAGAAGGATGATCCCTGCGAAACGGCCGCGGCGGTGAAACCCAGGCCGAGCAATTTCAACAGGACGAATCCGATCCAGTCTGTCGCTTTGGCGTCCGTGGGAAGCGCGCCCTCCATCTGCCACCACCCGAACTTGACGATGGATAGCTTGCCTAATTCCGCGATGATGGCATCCAGGTCGAGCGCCTGATTTCCCTGTTGAACGAGCGCGTCCGCCTGCACGGCTGTGATGGCGCGCAATTCAGCGTTGTTCCACAGATCTTTTGCCAGTTGGATACTGTCCGTTCCGAGGACCAGGGTGATGGCAATGGATAAAATAATAACGAAACTGCGGGCATTGGCCTTGAACTTACAGGCGGCCTGATCAATAATACCGGAAAAGTAGGCGTTGGCGCGTGCCTGCAATGTGTTGATGTTGGTGACGCCCTGGTCAATCCACTTGAGCATGGCCCGCTTGCCTTCCGAGTTGGGAAGCGCGTTGATCATGTTCTTCAACTCGGCCGCCTCCATTTTCGGGCGGCCCGTCAGGCCGGTCACATCGAAGAAGGCATCCACCAGCGTGGAGGCGGGGATTTTTTCAACCATCTTTGACTCAGTGATCGCGCCAAACACGGACAAGGGATTCTTATATCGAATGGGTTGAAGCGATTGGATCTGATACTGGTCGGCCAGGATATTTACCTCCTTTTTCCGGCCGGTCTTTAAATCTTCAATGGTCTTCGTGCCAACGGTCTTCTTGAGGTATTCCTCCAATATCTGGCCGCGCGTTTCCTGCATTTCGATGATCATTGTGGTGATCCAGGAGACGATGGAACCTAGCAGGTAATACACTAGCACAAGACCGATCGCAACTTCGAGAATCTGTGAATAGGACATGGCGCTCTCCTTCCTGTTCTGAGTTTAATGACGGGATGCGTCCATTCTAGCGCGTTTTTTCATTTGTATGCAACCCTTTTGATAAAATGGAGACATGCAGACCAACATCCACGCATCGTTTACATCCATCTTTAATTCCGAGCCGGAGTTTATCGTCCGCGCGCCGGGACGGGTGAACCTGATCGGCGAGCACACGGACTACAACGAGGGCTTCGTCCTGCCGATGGCGATTGACCGCGCCGTGTGGATCGCGTTGCGACCGCGCGCGGATCGCATCGTTTCGGTTCATTCCCTCGACCTGGGGCTGGCCGCGGCTTTCGATCTGGATTCCCTCGCTCGAGGCGACTTGCGCTGGGTGGAATACATCAAAGGGGTGGCAAACGAATTACAAATTGACAATTACCAACTAAAGGGCTGGGAAAGTGTCATATCCGGTGACGTGCCGCGCGGCGCGGGACTCTCCTCGTCCGCCGCGTTGGAGGTGGCGACCGCGCGCGCCTTCGCCTCCGTCAGCGGATTTGCCTGGGATGCACTGCGTATAGCCAGGATAGGACAACGCGCAGAGAATAATTGGATCGGCGTCAAATCCGGCATCATGGACCAGGCGGTCAGCGCGGCGGCCAAAGCGGGATACGCGTTCTTTTTGGATTGCCGCACGCTGGAATATGAGCACGTGTCCCTGCCGAAGGACGTAGCCGTAGTGGTGATGGACACGTCCACGCGACGCGGGCTGGTGGATTCGGCGTACAACGAGCGGCGGAGTCAGTGCGAGGAAGCGGCGCGATTCTTTGGAGTGAAGTCGCTGCGGGATGTGAGCGTTGAGCGGTTGAACGTTGAACGTGGAATGTTGGATGATTTAATTATGAGACGCGCGCGGCATGTGGTGACGGAGAACGCGCGCGTGCTGGATGCGGTACAGGCGATGCGCGCTGACGATGTTGTTACACTCGGACGCTTGTTCAATGAAAGTCACGCCAGTCTGCGCGACGATTTTGAAGTCACCAACGACGCGTTGAATTGGATGGTGGAGATCGCCCAGTCGCGTCCCGAATGTTTTGGCGCGAGGATGACAGGCGCGGGGTTTGGCGGATGCGCCGTCGCTGCGGTACGGCGGGACGAGGCCGGGACGTTCGCGGAAGCCGTCGGCGCGGAATACAAATTGAAGTCGGGGAAGGAAGCGGGGATTTTCGTCTGCGAGGCGGGGGAAGGGGCGAGTGTTGTAAAAGAGTAGAGCGAGGTGTATCTCGCTCTACT
Organism: uncultured Anaerolineaceae bacterium; assembly: GCA_964371065.1. GTDB lineage: Bacteria > Chloroflexota > Anaerolineae > Anaerolineales > Villigracilaceae > Denitrolinea. The sequence goes on from CAYJLS010000011.1 coordinate 38,988, forward strand.
GATTCATTCTGTCGTAATTGTCACTTCAGCAGTCATCCCCCACAACAATCCATCCGGTTGTTTGTCAAACGCGAGCGTTACTTTGTAGACCACGTCGCCGCCGAGGGTTTCGGCGCGCGGCGCGATGGCGATGACCGTGGCGGGGAATTTCGCGTCGAGCGCTTCGATGGACACCGTGGCCGACTGGCCGATTTTGATTTTGGTAATGTCGCGCTCGGAGAGGTCGGTGGTCTCGATTTGCAGTTTGTCCAGCGTGGCAAGCGTGAAGACGGGTTGGCCGGGTTGGACGAGTTCGCCGGGCATGGCGTGGACAGCGACAACCGTTCCGTTGTAGGGGGTAACCAGTGTGGACTGGGCGAGGGTGATCTGCGCCACTTCCAGGGCGACGCGAGCCTGCTCGGCGCGCGCGTCGGCTTTTTGAATGACCTCGTGCGGCGGGGCCTCGAAATAGACGCGGCCTCTGTTATCGTATTTCTTGACCGAGCCGTAGCGCTGGAGTTCCGCGTAGAATTGCGCCGAACGGAGCGCGGCCTCCGCGGCTGTGACGATATATTCCAGTTCGGGCATGTCAAGCGCGGCCAGCATCTGCCCGGCCTGGACAACGTCACCTTGTTTGACGGGGATTTCGCGCACCAGCGCGCTGGTGAGGAATCCCACCTCGGAAACCTGCGCGGGGACGATGACCGCCGAGGCGATCACGGGTTTGGTATCCGCGGCGCGGACGGCGACCGGGCTGACCAACAGAGCGAGGATCGTGCAAAGACTCAACGCGAATATCGCGAATTTGCAAATGCTAAAGCACGATGTGGCGCGAATTCTCCCGGTTTCCATTTGCGGAATTTGCTCACATCGTACTTTAGTAGCCGTGTAAAAATAACTTCCCAATTTCAAAGTTCGCGAGCAGTTGCACTGCGAGCCGTCAGCAGTCCAACTGCTGACGGAAACACGGAACTTATTTTTATACAAGTCCTTAGTATTCGCGTCACTCGCGTTAAAAACGGTGTGGAAATTTCTGTTCATTCCAAATTTCTCCCGCGTCACTTGGTTTGGATTTCCACTTCGGCGCTCATGCCCCACAGCAATCCCTGCGGCTGCTCGTCCAGTTCAACGGTCACAGTGTAGACTACGTCGCCGCCGAGGGTGGAGGAGACGAGCGCGACTTCCGCCACTTTTCCGGTGAAATCCTGGTTGAGCGCTTCGATGAAAACTTTAACAGACTGCCCGATTTTGATGCGCGTCACGTCGCGTTCGCTCAGGTCGGTGGTTTCGATTTGATATTTGGATAGATCGCCTAGCAGGATGGCGACCTGGCCCGGCACGAGGGTTTCGCCGGGGGCCACGTCCACGGTAACAACCGTCCCGTTGAAGGGCGCGGCGAGGGCGGCCTGGGACTCGAGCATCGCTTTTGCGGAATCGAGCAGGGCCTGGGCGCGTTCGACGTCCGCTTCGGCGGATTCGAGGAAGCGTTCATCCGTCCCCACCCGTTTCAAATACTTGACCTGGATCTCGGCCGCCGCTAAATTGGCTTCTGCCTCCCGGACGCGCGCCTCCAGCAGAGAGGTGTCAATGTGGACGAGCGCCTGCCCGGCCTGAACCTTGTCTCCCACTTTCACGTCCACAGACGCGACGCGCCCGACGGTGGGCAGGGAGAGCCGCGCTTCCCGCAACGGGGCGACAACCGCCGAAGCGGTGATGGTTCCAGCGGATGATCCGCTTGGGGAGGCGGCATCCAGCGAAACGGTCGGGATGGGCGCGGGGGTGGACGCGCCGGAGCAGGCGGTGAGGAGAGTGATCAGTAAACAGTGAACAGTAATCAGTCGTTTCATTTTTTCTCCTGCTATTTCCCATTCACGCGGCTGTCTTTTTCAATGACGCCGTCGCGCAGGGTGACAACGCGCTGGGCATAGCCGATGACGCGCGGGTCATGGGTGGCAAAGACGAAGGTGATGCCCGTTTCCTTGTTCAGTTTGGAGATGATCTCCATCACCTGCTTGCCGTTCTCGGTATCCAGATTCGCGGTCGGTTCGTCGGCGAGGACGATGACCGGGCGGGTGACCAGGGCGCGGGCGACCGCGACGCGTTGTTGCTCGCCGCCGCTGAGTTGGTCGGGGCGGTGGCGGACGCGGTCGGCGAGGCCGACAGCGTTGAGCAGTTCCATGACGCGCTCTTTGCGTGTGCCGTTCTTCTGTCCGCTGAGGAGCAGGGGCAGTTCCACATTTTCGTAGGCGTTGAGCGTGGGGATGAGCGCGAAAAATTGGAACACGAATCCGAGTGTGCCCTTTCTTAAATCGGCGCGCTGGTTGCGGTTGAGTTTGGTCACATCCTGCCCGTTGATGATGACCGAGCCGGTGGTTGGCTGGTCGAGACAGCCGATGATCTGGAGCAGGGTGGTCTTGCCCGAACCCGAGGGGCCGACCAGAGCGGTGAACTCGCCCGAATTGATTTTCAAGTCCACACCGCGCAGGGCGCGGGTTTCCACTTTGCCGATGGTGAAGGTGCGTGTGACGTTCGAGATGTTTGCGACTTCCATGATGTTCTCCTTTAAGACCTGACAGGTTTCATTGCGACTCTGATGGATCAGGGTTCTGTGAATGAAACTCGACCTGGTTGATCAAGGCTCTGTGGAAACCTGTCAGGTCTCCTGGTTTATTTTCCGTGCAATGCTTCCACCGGCTCCATGCGGGAGGCCATGCGGGCGGGAGCGAATGAAGCGACGATAGTGACGATGTAGGTGAGGATGCTCAGGTAGATGGCGTCGTTGAGGGTCAGGTAGGTGTAGATCCTGTTGGTGATCAGGATGCCCGTGAGACCAAACTGGCTAACGTCCATCGGAAAACCGTAGCGGCCGAAGACGAACGCGAGCGCGCCGCCGAGGATCAGTCCGCCGATGACCCCGCCCGTGGCGATCAACGCGGCCTCGGCCAGAAACTGCGCCAGAATCTGGCGTCCCTTCATGCCGATGGCGGCCAGGATGCCGATCTCGCGTGTCCGCTCGAAGACGGACATGGCCAGCGTGTTCGAAACCACGGTGGCGGTGATGCCCAGCACGATGAGGTAGAAGATCGTCATGTAAGCCTGGGCGAAGTCCTCGGTCTGGACGATGAGCGCGTTCATCTCGCGCCACGTCAACACGGTGTAACTCGTGGACTGCAACGCGGCAGCCAGCGCGTCCGCCTGTTCGCGATCCTGTAAGAGGATGAAGATCATGCTGGCGCGATCTTCCGCGCCTGTGATGGTCTGCGCCTTGGCGAGCGGCATGAAGACCGTGCTCTCGTCATAGCCGAAGGTGTTGGTGGAGTAAATGCCGCGAATGGTGAACATCTGCTCATCCACGTTCCCGCTGGAGGTGTTGACCAGCAGGTTGACCTGGTCGCCGACGGTGAGTCCCAATTTTTCCGCCAACGGCTGGCCGACCAGGACGCCTTCGCGGTCGTCGGCGGCGAGGAACTCGCCTTTGATCAAACCTTGACGATAGACCTGGTTCGCGTCCGAAGCCGGGTCGAACCCGATGACCTGCACGCCGCGCGAATTTTCGCCGCGCGTCACGATTCCGCTGGCGATCAGCCGCGGCGTGGCCGCCGTGATTTGGGGATATTGACTCGTGATCGTCTCGACCAGCGCCTGCGGGTTTTGAATCAGGTCGTCCCATTTCAGGCTGATCTTGTTTTCATCGTACGTTAGACTGCGAATCTGGAGATGTCCGCTGTGCAGTTGGATGGTGTTCTGGAGCGCGCCGCGCATTTCGCCTACCAAAACGGAGGCCATCAACAGGAGCATGGCCATGCCAAACGATACCGCCAGCGCGGAAAGAAGCGTGCGGCGCTTGTTGCGTCCCAGATCGCGGAAAGCCATTTTGAGGATTTGAAGCATAGGAGTCTCTTTCGGTTATGGTTCTCTCGTTATTAGCGAAAAGAGCCTAAACACAAAGGACACGAAGTACACAAAGGGGAAAAGCCTTTCGATCTTGGGTTTTTCCTTCGTGACCTTTGTGTCCTTAGTGTTTAAAAAAAAGGCTCATTGGGAATCGGCGTGATTAAAACCTTTTGTACACGGATTACACGGTGCGCCAAGCGAAACTTGGCGTTTCTTGCAGGG
>CAYJLS010000012.1:0-41953 GCA_964371065.1 uncultured Anaerolineaceae bacterium
TCAGCAGTCCAACTGCTGACGGAAACACGGAACTTATTTTTACACAAGTCCTTAGATGAAAACAAGGAGCATGCCAATGGAAATTCAGGTCGTCCCCATCGAAAAACCCGAACCGATCAATTTTATTCTCGGCCAGTCGCACTTCGTCAAGACCGTGGAAGACATCCACGAGGCGCTGGTGACCGCCGTGCCCGGCATCAAGTTTGGGCTGGCGTTTTGCGAGGCCTCGTCAAAATGTCTCCTGCGCTGGAGTGGGACGGACGAGGCCATGATCGAACTGGCGAAGAAGAACGCGCTGGCAATCGGCGCGGGACATTCCTTCATCGTTTTTTTGGCCGAAGGATTCTTTCCGGTCAACGTGCTGAACGCGATCAAGTACGTGCCGGAGGTGGCGCGCGTCTACTGCGCCACGGCCAATCCGACCGAGGTGCTGGTCTGTCAGACCGAACAGGGACGCGGCATCCTCGGCGTGGTGGACGGCTTCGCGCCCAAAGGCGTGGAAGGCGCGGAGGATATCGCCTGGCGCAAGGATTTCCTGCGAAAGATCGGTTACAAGATCGGATGATTCCCGTTTTATAATGAGAGACACCCGCATCATCGAGGCTTTTATTGTCCTGGCATTTCTGGTTGCGATTCTCGCGGGACTTCGCTCGGACGCGACCACCCCGGCCTCGCCTGCGCGGACGGGAAGCCCGCCTCCTGTCCAGACACTGACGGTTGCCTCGTCGCCCGCGGTCATGCTCACGCCTTCCCCAACTGTCACACTGGCCCCGGATCAACCCGGCGCACGCGTAACATTCAAAACAGAAGACGGGCGCGAACTGGTTGGGTATTTTTATCCGTCATGGAAACCGAACGCGCCGGTGGTCGTGCTGATGCACGAATACGGAAACAACCAGGCGGCCTGGCAGGAAAGCGCCATCATCCCGTGGATGCAAAACTGGGGCGCGCTGGATGCCTCCGACCAACCCTACACCTACGCGGGTGGCAGACTGCCGCAAATGCCTGGCGGCCTATCCTACGCGGTCTTCACCTTCGATTTCCGCGGCCACGGAGAGAGCCTGCCATCCCTGGAAGGCGCGGGCATCCGTCAACATGCGGCGGGCTTTTTGCTGGACGCCAAAGCCGCCTATGTCGTCGCGCGGACGATGCCCGGCGTGGACCCCAACCGGGTGATTGGGATTGGCGCTTCCCTTGGCGCGGATGCGGTCGTGGATGCCTGCGGCGAGGGTTGTTCCGGCGCTTTCAGTGTTTCACCCGGCAACTGGCTGAACGTGGATTACAATCAGGCCGTGCAATCCCTGCTTGCAAAGGGCAAACCGGTGCGTTGCATGTACGCCTATGACGATACTCCCGCGCCGCAAACCTGCTGGAGTCTCACGCCGAATGATCTTTATAAAATCTACGCTTATCCGGGCATCAAACATGGAATGACGTTTTTTGTCCCGCGCAAAATGGAGGCTGGATTCGGTTCCAACCTGCTGGAATTTCTGCAAGCCGCATCTGAATAACGTCAAAAGGTAATGTCGTTCCTGCAAGCACGTTCGCGACCAAACCATTTGGAGACCCGCCTATGACTACCGTTCGCGCCCCCAGCAAAGTCATCCCGCGTGCTTTCCCCGGCATCAAACCGGCCGAAGTCGAGGAACTCATCTCGAATTGCCGGGTCCAATCCTATGAACAGGGAAAGGTTCTCTGCCGCGAAAACGCGACCGAGGATATCTTTTACATGATCCTGGACGGCGAAGTGCAGGTCACCAAACTGGTCAACAATACGGAAAACCGCCTGCTCAACACGCTCAGTCCCGGCGATTTCTTCGGCGAGATGGGGCTCATTCACAACGCGCCGCGCGCCGCGACAGTCACCACCCTCACCCCTGTCATCGTGCTGGAATTGGATAAACAGGGCTTCGATCGCGTCCTGAAAAACTCGGCCAGCGTTTCGCTCGCCATGGTACGCGAGATCAGCCACCGATTGCGCGAGAACGATCAAATGGCGATTGAAGAACTGCGCGTGCGCGCCAGTGAACTGGCGCAAGCCTACCAAAAACTGGCCGAACAGGAACTTGCGCGGCGCGATTTCCTCACCAACGTCGCGCACGAACTGCGGACGCCGCTCATGTCCGCCAGCGGCTACCTGCAACTCCTGCAAAAAGGGGCCATGTCGGGCGGACAACTCCAAACCGCGGTGGATACGGTGGACCGCAACGTCCGCCAGATCGTCACGCTGGTCAACGATATCCTCTTCCTGCAGGAGATGGACCTGGTCTTGTCCGAGTTCCAGCCCGTGGACCTGGGCGAGGTCAGCCGCAATGTCGCCGAAAAGTACAAGGGCAAGGCCGCCGACAAGAAGATCGCCCTGACCCTGCGCGGTAACCAAAACATCCCGACCATCCCCGGCGACGCGCGCTCGCTCGAACGGGCGCTGATGGCGCTGGTGGACAATGCGCTCAAGTTCAGCCCGCACGGCGGGGATGTGGAAATCCAGATCGAATCGACGCGCGAGAAACTGCTGGTCATGGTCAGGGATCAGGGCATCGGCATCGCATCGGAAGCCCTGCCGCACATTTTCGACCGCTTCTACCACATCGAGCGCCACGACAACGACCTGTACAGCGGCATCGGCCTCGGGCTTGCCATCGCGCGCCAGGTCATCGAACAACATAACGGCGCGCTGGAGGTGTCCAGCGCGCCCGGTAAAGGCAGCGTTTTCACCATGACGTTCAAGCGCAAGCCGTAAGCCCCTCAAAATTTCCATTTCCAAATCGGTTGTATAATCGGGAATCAAAAGTCAAGGAGCGTAATAAAATGAAGAATGGAATTCGAGTGTTCGCCGGCGCAATCCTGCTGGTCGCCACACTAACTGCCTGCGGACTGGGCGCGGGAAGCCCCACCGCCATCCCGGCGGAGCCGGGCGCGACCCCGGCCGTCCCCCTGCCGACCGCCCAGCCCGGCGATCTGTGCGCCAACGAGTATTTCGCGGTCAAAAACAACGCCACGTACACCTACTCCAGCACGGGTAGCCCGTCCGGTCCTTACACATTCACCCGCACCATCACCAACGTGCGCGCCGACGGATTTACCGTCTCGACCCAGGTCAAGGATAAAACCTACACCCAGGAATGGGCCTGCAAACCCGAGGGGCTGGCCGCCGTCCAATTGGGAGCCACCGATGCGCCCAGCATGCTTGCCTTTGAAAAATTCACCGATCTGCAAGGCAGTAACATTTCCGGGGTCAATCTCCCGCCCAGCCTCATTCCCGGCGCGGAATGGACCTACGGCCTCGACATCCAGGGCCTCGAGAAAACAAAAGATGGCAACCCGGCGACCATGACCGGGCGCGTCGCCGTCACTTACATCGCAGGAAATAAGGAAAGCATCACCGTCCCGGCCGGCGCGTTCGAAGCCGTTGCCATTGCAGCCAACACCGTGATTGACTTTAATGTTGCCACTTCGTCGAACACCGTCAAACTTTCCATAGACAGCGCCTACACCGTCTGGTATGCGCCCGGCGTCGGTTGGGTCAAATCCAGCGGAAACGGCAAACTCGGCGGCCAGGATTACTTCGAGACCATCGTGTTGGAATCCTACAACATCCCGTAAAGTCGGTTGAAAGTGAAGGCGCGTTACAGCGAGAAAGTAAATTACGGGGAGTATAAGTCAAACCTCCGAGGTCTCAGAGATCTCGGAGGTTTTCTTATGGGGGAAATTTTAAGTTGACAAATCCTAAAAATATCATATACTAAACATATCTCACTTTTATGACGTTGCGACGCAAGAGTGAAATATGTTTTCCGGACGTTGAATTTCCCTGGTTGGAGGTTCTGCATGGCTTTACGGTTATTCGATAAGTGGCAGGATCAGTCATTGGATGGGATCATCGCGGAATGTCGGGAATTGGTGGAAGACGCCGATTTTCCGACGGTGAAGCGTTGGCGCGCAGCGGGGGGAAAGGTTCTCGGTCATTTCCAGGTTTACTTTCCAGAAGAAATTGCCCACGCGGCGGGGATGTTGCCGTTGAAAATGCGCGGCGCGCCCATTGAGTGTATGCACTCGGATTCCCATTTCGGCTCCTATCTGTGCTCGATCATCAAGACCTCACTCGAACTTACACTGGGCAAGCGCGTCGAATTGGAAATGTTCGTCACCCACCCGATCTGCGATGCGGCGCGCAATCTCGGGGCGGTGTGGGGACGTAATTTTAATTATCCGTGCCAGATTCTGTACCTGCCGCAGAACGCGAACTCAGCCGCCTCCGCAACCTATCTGCGCGATGAGTATGCGCGCGTGCAAGCCGACATCGAGGCAATCACGGGGAAAAAGGTCACGGAAGAAGCGCTCCGTAATTCACTGGCAGTCTTTAACGAAAACAGAAGTTTGCTGCGCCAACTGTATGAAATCAAACGCAAACAACCCTGGCAACTCTCGGTATTCGAGGCGTACTTGCTGATGAACGTCGGCGGGATGATCCAACGCGAGGAGCACAACGAAATGCTCAAAGCCGCGATCCCGCTGATCGAGGCGCGGCCAGCCAAACGTCAGGATAAGATTCGGGTGGTCTTCGAGGGCGGCTTCTGTGAACAGCCTCCGCTGGATTTAATCCGCGCAATCTCACAATCCTGTTACGTCGTGGACGACGATTTGCTAATCGGCTTGAGATGGATCCTTGAAGATGTCCCGCTCGCAGGCGATCCGTTATTTAATCTCGCGGAAGCGTACCTGGAAAAATCAAGTTACAGCCCCGTGCAACACGATTCCCGTAAGCCGAAGGAAAAAATGCTTTTGGAGAGGATTGCCAACTCGGGCGCGGAGGCGGCGATCATCACTGCCGCGAAAATGTGCGAACCCGGGCTTGAAGAGCAGGTGGCTTACACAAAGGCGCTGGATGAAAAAGGGATTCCCTACTTCGTCAGCGAGTTCGAAGAGAGCATGACCAGTTTCGATCACATGGAGATCCAGCTGGAGACGTTCACGGAGAATATTCTGTTCGGTTAATAAGACCTGACAGGTTTTCATAGTACCGTAATTAATCAGGCGCATTTTCATTCATAGAAGTCCGATCAACCGCGCCTCAATAAAACCTGTCAGGTCTGTATAAAGGTGACATGATGCCAGAAGATAAAAAAGTTGACATCGTCGGGCGCGGCAACGTGGAAGGGGCAAACCTGTTCCGCGATTGGTTCGCAGAATTGGGCGACGCGGCACGGGACAATCGCGGCGCGGCGTATGTCTTTGTGATGGGCAGCATGGCGGAGATATTGAAGGTGTTCGACTTTCCGCTTGTTCTCCCCGAGATCACCTCCCTGCAAACCGCGGTGCGCCGCGTTGCGGATGAGTACCTGACAGTCGCGGAAGACTACGGATACTCACCCGATATTTGCGGATACGTCAAAGCGGACATCGGCGTTCATCTGCGCGAAAGAGCGCACCCGATGGGAAAAATCCCCAAGCCCGCGCTGACCGTGTTGACCAACGCCTGCAATACCTACGTTAAATGGGCGGAGATCTGGGAACGGATGTACGGCATGCCAGTCTTCGTCCTGGATGTGCCAGCCACGAGACGGGCGGGCGGACAATTCCAACCGGGCAGTTCGGACTTTGCGCGCGATTGCAAATATGTCGAAGCACAGATCAGGGAATTGATTGTCTTGTGCGAAAAAGTATCGGGAAAGAAATTCGACATTGACCGCCTGCGCGAAACAATGGCGTATGCCAACGACATGAACACCGGCTGGAAGCGCGTGCTCGAACTCAACAAAAGTAAACCGTCGCTGTTCAATGCGTTGACGGATGGCACGGTATATTTGGGGGTCTCGAATAATTTTCGCGGCACAAAAGAGGGCAGCCAGTTTTTCAAGAACCTTGTGGAAGAAATGGAATATAAAGCCGAGCACGGTATCGGCACACAGACCGATGAAAAATATCGCCTGGCATTCGTCGGCGTGCCGTGCTATCCCATCTTCCGCCGCTTCAACGAAATGTTCGCGGAATGGGGCGGCGCGTTCGTCCATTCCACGTATTTGCATTTCGCTTCGGGCGGAGCCAACATTGGGTTTGAGTACGATGTGAGTCGCCCCATCGAAAGCCTGGCGGAAGGCACGTTGATCAGCGTCCGCGAGGCGATGGATAACATGTTCCACCAGGACCGCGTTGTGATCGAGATGGTCAAGGACTACGAACTGGACGGCGTGGTCTATCACCCGATCAAATCCTGCCGCACGGTCTCGACAGGCCTGGCGGACGGACGCCGCGCAATGATGGCGGCAACGGACACGCCCAGTCTGTTCATTGAATCAGACATGATGGACAAGCGCGTCGTCTCTGAAGCGCAGATAAAAAACCGCGCGGATGCCTTCTTTGAAGGACTCGCCTCGCGCCGCTTAACCGCAGCAAAGACAGTGTAATAACAATGTAGTAACGACTTCAGTCGTTTTGCATGTGAGCAACCAAAACAAGCGACTAAAGTCGCCACTACGCAGCAAGATTATTGTTGGAGGTTTTCATGGCTTATGCCGCAGGTGTAGATGTCGGCTCGACACAAACAAAAGCGATCATTATCAACGAGGCAAGTGAAATCGTTGGGCGTTCCCTGATAGATACGGGCGCGAACGTTGTCCTCGCGGCTGAAAACGCATATAACGAAGCGCTTAAAAATAGCGGTATTCAAGAAGAGGAAGTCGAATACGTGGTCGGCACAGGCTATGGCAGGTACCGCGTCACATTTGGAAATACGCAGGTGACTGAAATTTCCTGCCACGCGCGCGGCGCTTCGCACATGTTTCCCAACACAAAAACCGTACTGGATATGGGCGGACAGGATACGAAAGCAATTCGCGTCAGTCCGCGCGGCGAAGTGCTGGACTTCTGCATGAACGACAAATGCGCGGCAGGCACGGGCCGCTTCCTCGGAGCCGCCGCCGCCGCGTTGGATATTCCACTCAGCGAACTTGGCAACGTTGCGATGAAGTCGGAAAGACCCGTCAAGATCAGCACCACCTGCACGGTCTTCGCCGAGTCCGAAGTGTTATCGTGGCTGGGCAAAGGCAAAAAGATCGAAGACATTCTCTGGGGCGTGCATCTGTCCATCGCGTCGCGTTCTGTTGGTTTATTGCGCCGCGTTGGGATCGAAGAAGAATTGACCTTCACGGGCGGCGTCACCAAAAACCCGGGGGTGATCAAGGCGCTCGAACAGGCGATCGGTTTCAAATTAAACATCAGCCCCGACTCACATTATATCGGCGCGCTCGGAGCCGCAATATTCGCGCTCGATCACATCGTCGCCAGCCGCGCTCCTTCCAGCATTATGGAGGCCGCATGACTTACGTTACAGGTATTGACGTTGGCTCCACTTATACAAAAGCCGTTATCCTGCGCGACGGAAAAGAGATCGTCAGCCATGCCATGCTCAGCACAGGATTTCGACTCGAAGAAGCCGCGCACAAGGCATTTCACAACGCCCTCGATCTGGCCGGACTTCAAGAGGCCGACTGTTCCTATTTAGTGACTACCGGCTTTGGGCGACATTTGGTCACGTTTCGCGATATCAATGTTACCGACATCAACGCCAGCGCGCGCGGCGCGGCATTCTTCTATCCAAACACACACACAATTTTGGATGTCGGCGGACAGACGATGAAAGCCATCCATCTGGACGACAATGGAAAAGTAAAGTCCTTTCGATTGAACGATAAATGCGCGGCAGGCACAGGCGCATTCCTCGAAAAGACCGCGCATTACATGGGTTACAAGACCGAAGAGATCGGAACGCTGGCGGCTGTCTCCAAAAAAGCCGTGCCAATCTCGGGCGTATGCGCGGTATTCGCCGAGTCGGAAGTGATCAACCACCTTTCACAGGGCGCCTCTCCGTCGGATATTATGTTCGGAGCCATCGTCTCACTGGTCGGCCGCTCCACGCAGTTGATTAAGCGCGTGGGTTTAACCCCAGAGTTCACTTTGATTGGCGGCATCCTGCGCTACGAATCCATGGGGCGCGTCGTACGCGAACAACTCAATACTGAAGTCAATGTGCCGGAAGGCGATATGGTTCAATTCGTCTCTGCATTAGGCGCGGCGATTTTGGGATTTCGGCGTATGGAAAAATTGAGCAGAGAAGGTGTGGAAGTAACACCTTCTTAAACACAAAGTACACAAAGGTCACGAAGGAAAAAACCTTTCCCCTTTGTGTCCTTCGTGTTTAGGCTTTTTACTGGAGAAACATAAAATCATAATGGCAACAGAAAGACCCTCCGTCCGCACGCAATTCCTGATCTTCACCTTATTCGGTGAATTCATCCTTGCGCGCGGCGGGTCCATCTGGACCAGCGGCCTGCTCTCCCTTTTACATCATCTGGATGTCGGCGAACACGCTGCGCGCATCACACTCTCACGCATGTCGCGCAAAGGTTGGCTGGCAGTGCGTAAGGAAGGACGACGCAGTCAGTATTCGCTGACCCCGCGCGGCTGGTCACTGCTTGCCCAGGGGGAAAAACGCATCTTCGAACCGCCGCTCAAGGAATGGGACGGGATGTGGCACATCGTGGTCTTTTCCATACCAGAGAAGAAACGCAGTTTGCGTCACGCCTTCCGCACGCGCCTGCCCTGGTTCGGGTTTGGTCCGCTTGCGCCCAATACGTGGATCTCGCCTCACAATCGCAAGACAGAAATCACCGCGCTGTGCAATGATCTCGGCATCCAAAATCACGTCGAAATATTTTCAGGGATTCACGCAGGTCCCTCGGAAGACCAGCAACTCGTTCAACGCTGCTGGGAACTCCCCAACCTGACGGCCCAGCACAAAAAATTCATCACCCAATTCGAAAGTGAATATCTTGAATGTAAAAATAATGGAAAACATGCGCCCGCGCCGGATGAGTGTTTTGTTCGGCGCTTCTGGTTGACACACCACTTCCAAAATCTCACGCGTATGAACCCGAACCTGCCCGCCGCCCTGCTTCCATCCGGCTGGATCGGGTTCAAGTCGCGGCAGTTGTTCGATGATTATCGCCGCATATTGGAAGCGCCCGCCAATCAATTCGTGGACGAAGTGGTGGGCCGGGACAGAAGCTGATGTCACCGCGAGCCTTCAAGGAGAAAAACAAATGGATGTGCTGAAACACCAAAAAACCGACTTCAAGGAAATCATCTTCGAAAAGAAGAACTGGGTGGCGCGCATCACCATCAACCGCCCGCAGGTCTACAACTCCTACAGCACCAACGCGTTGGAGGAACTCGCGGCCGCATTTCGCCAGGCCGCGTTCGACGACGAGGTGGCGGTCATCGTTTACACGGGCGCGGGCAACAAGGCTTTTTGCACGGGCGGGGACGTAAAGGAGTATCAGGAACGCTACACGCGCTCGCCGCACGACTACTGGAAATATATGCGCCTGTTCGGCGCGTACATCGAAAGCATTGTCAACACAGGCAAGCCCGTCATTGCGCGCTTGAATGGCATGGCAGTCGGCGGCGGGAACGAATCAAACCTTGCATGTGACCTCGCTGTCATCGCGGAACATGCCTGGGTGGGACAGGTTGGCACGGGCGTCGGTAGCGTCGCCGCGGGTGGCGCGACCCAGTGGCTGCCGATCACGATCGGTGACCGCCGCGCCCGCTATATGTTGATGACGAATCGCCGCATCCCCGCCTATCAGGCGCTTGAATGGGGTCTCGTCAATGAGGTCGCGCCGTCGGTCAGAAAAGACGGCGAGTTCATCGAGCACGCCACGCCCGAACAAATTGCCAAAGCCCAAAAGGGCGCGGACGGTTACAGCATTGACCTTGCCAAACTCGATGAAATGGTGGATGCTCTCGCGCAGGAACTCGTGGATAAATTCGCGGAGTGCACGCGCTTCACAAAAGAACAAGTTAACTTCTGGAAAAATCTTGGCTGGCACCAGACCATCGGCGCCGCACGCGATTGGCTGTCCATTCACTACACATCCTGGGAGCCGCTCGAAGGCATGACCGCCTTCGTCGAAAAACGCCCGGCGCGCTATCGCATGTTACGCGAACGCGCGGCGCAGGGCAAAAGCAGCGAGTTCATCTGGGGCGCGTACGAAAAGACCTGCGCCTCCTGCGGCGCGAAAGCCCTGCCCGAAGAATTCACTCACTGTGGCAATTGCGGCGCGGAATTGAAATGACGGACTCTTATATCACCGTTGGGACGAAGAACGGCGCATCCACCCTGACCTTGAGGCGGGCTCCGCTAAACGTGCTTGACATCGCCGCCCTGGGCCAACTCGAGTCCGCGCTGACGGAGTTATCCCGCGACGAAAGCATTCGCGTCCTCATCCTGCGCGCCGAAGGGAAAATGTTCTCGGCTGGTGTGGATGTGGCGGATCACACTCCCGATAAAGTCGGCGAGATGATTCCCCTCTTTGACCGCGCCTGCCGCGCGCTGGCAAACTTCCCCTGCCCCACCCTGGCTGTCGTCCACGGTCACGCATTGGGCGGGGGTTGTGAGCTGGTTCTGTGCTGTGATCTCGCCGTCATGGCTGAAAGCGCGAAAATTGGACAACCAGAGATCCAACTCGCCGCGTTCGCTCCCATCGCTGCGATGAGACTGCCGCGCATGGTGGGATATCGCGCCGCGGCAGATATGCTCCTCACGGGTCGCACTCTCACCTCTGATGAAGCGTTGAAACTTGGCTTGGTCAATGCCGTCGTTCCCGCGGACGTATTGGAGCAATGGGTTCAAGAGAAAGTCACACAACTCACGAACCTGAGCCGCGTCGCACTGACCATGACCAAGCGCGCTTTGAATTTGGGCTTTGGCGAGTGGGATGCTTCAGCGCCAGAGTTGGAAAGACTCTATTTGGAAGAATTGATGAAGACCGAAGACGCGCAAGAAGGACTCGCGGCGTTCATGGAAAAACGCGCGGCGGTTTGGAAACATAAATAGTTGCGTAGTTGAATAGTTAAGTAGTTGAGTAGTTGGATTAAGGAGAAAAAAACTTATGGCATCAAGAGGGCTTGCATACGATGAATTTGAAATTGGAAACACCTACCCTTCGCAAGCGCGCACCGTCACCGAAGCGGATGTAGTGAACTTCGCGGGTCTCTCCGGCGATTTCAATCCCCTGCACACCGACGCCGAGTTTGGAAAGTCAACGCCCATCGGCGAGCGCATCGCGCACGGCGTATTGATCCTTGCCATGGCGACGGGCATGGCGAACTGGATGGGTATCTTCGAAGGCACGACCATCGCCTTGATGGAGCAGGTCACGCGCTACAAAGGCGCGGTCAAATTCGGCGACACGATCCACCTTGAGATGGAAGTGACGGAGAAAAAGCCCACATCCAAACCAGACCGAGGCGTGGTCAAGTTTGCAACTCGCGTTCGCAACCAGCGCAATGAAGTTGTCGTTGAGGGAGAGTGGACTCTCCTGATGAAAACAAAATCGTAATCAATCCATCCGTCATTGCGAGCGGAGCAAAGCAATCCCTTGTAATATGGAGATTGCTTCGTCGGGACACCTGCCCTGGCGGGCGGTGCCAGGGAGAACACCCTCCTCGCAATGACGGAATCACAAATCGGAGGGCAGAATGTTGTTGAAAGATAAAGTCGCATTGATCACGGGCGGAGGAAATGGAATCGGGCGGGCGATCGTGCTGCGCTTTCTTGAGGAAGGCGCCAGGGTCGCGACCATAGACCTGGATGAGGCCGGGTTGGAGGAAACGCGTAAAGAGACAGAGCAGGCAGGAAGTCAGGTATTGACCGTGAAGGCAAATGTCTCTGTGCGCGAAGACGTGCAGCGCGTCGTGGAGGCGGTCGTCAAGGAATATGGCCGTCTCGACATCCTGATCAACAACGCGGGCATCACACGCGACGGGCTGACCACGCGCATCAAGGACGGCGAAGTCAAGTTCATGTCCGATGAAAATTGGGACGCGGTGCTGGATGTCAACTTGAAAGGCACGTGGCTTTGCTCACAGATCGCGGCTGCGGCGATGATGAAACAAAAATACGGACGCATCGTCAACACGGCTTCGGTTGCCGCGCTGGGAAATATCGGGCAGGCGAATTACGCCGCATCGAAAGCGGGCGTGATCGGTTTGACGCAAACGCTCGCTCTTGAATGGGCGCGCTTCAACATCGCGGTCAATTGCATCGCGCCAGGCGGCGTGAAGACGCGCATGACGGCGGCCATCCCTGAAAACGTGATGACAGGTTTGCTCGAGAAAATTCCGCTGAAACGATTGGCTGAACCTTCCGAGATCGCGGCAGTTCATGCTTTTCTTGCCAGCGATCAGGCATCCTACATTACGGGACACGTCATCTTCGTGGATGGCGGGCAAACCGTGGGAGCGTAAACATGGCATACCAAAAAACCTTCATCCCCTACGGCGGATATTGGTGCTCGCCTTTCGCCCGCTGGCAGGGAAGTTTCGCCAATCTGCACACGCTGAAATTCGCGGCAGAGGTGGCGCGCAAAGCGTTGGAAGCGCATAACATTTCACCCAGGACATTCAGCAATTTGTATCTCGGCTTGACCATTCCCGCGCCGCAATCCTTTTATGGCGCACCGTGGCTGGCGGGCATGATCGGCGCGGAGGGAGTGACGGGGCCCGTGTTTTCGCAGGCTTGCGCGACTTCCGCGCGCGTCATCGGCAGCGCGGCGCAATCTGTGGAAACGCAAGGCGACGCGGCCATCCTTTGCATCACGGCGGACCGCACCTCGAACGGGCCGCACCTGCTGTACCCGAATCCGCTCAGCCCTGGCGGGCGCGGCGACGCGGAAGATTGGGTGTGGGACAACTTCAACCGCGATCCGTTCGCGGGCAACAGTATGTTGCAAACCGCTGAGAACGTCGCGAAAGAATCGGTCATCGCCACCTCTGAGCAGCATGAAGTCGTATTGATGCGTTACGCGCAATACCAGAAGGCGCTCGAAAACGACGCCGCTTTTCACAAACTCTACATGATGCCAGTGGAAGTTAATCCATCTGGAAGGAAAGTCATCGCGACGGTCACAGACGATGAAGGCATCTTCCCCTCCACTGCGGAAGGACTCGCCAAGCTCAAACCTGTCATACCCGATGGCACGGTCACATTTGGCGGACAGACTTTTCCCGCGGATGGAAACGCGGGCATGGTCGTCACCACGCGCGAAAAGGCGCGTGAACTCAGCCGTGATTCAAAAATCGAAATCCAATTACTATCCTTCAATGAAGGACGCGCCGCGAAAGGCTTCATGCCCAAAGCAAATGCCCCTGCTGTGCGCGGAGCATTGGCGCAGGCTGGTGTCGACTTGCAGGATATCAAAGCCATCAAGACCCACAACCCATTTGCCGTGAACGATATATTCCTCAGCCGCGAGTTTGGCGTCCCGCTCGACAAGATGAACAACTATGGATCGTCCCTGATCTGGGGTCATCCGCAGGGGCCGACCGGCACGAGGCTGATCATTGAGTTGATCGAGGAACTGGTTCTGCTCGGCGGCGGATATGGACTGTTCACGGGCTGCGCGGCGGGCGATACTGCCGCGGCCATCGTGCTGGAAGTCCGCGCAGGATAAAAATCTTGTACACAGATTCCGCTGATTGCACGGAAAAGAACGGATTTTTTCTTTATAAAAAAATCCGTGCAGGTCCGCGAAATCCGTCAAATCCGTGTACAAAAAACGCATAAGCCAATGACTGACCTTTACCCATTTTCTACGACGATCAAGGTGCGCTTCAATGAAACCGACGCGCAGGGACACGTGAACTTCGCGTGGTATCTCAATTACTTTGACGTTGCCCTGATCGAGTACCTGCGCTCCATCGGTTTTAGTTACCAGCAAATGTTGGATGAGAATATGGATATGCTCTACGTGGACTCGCACGCGTCTTATCATGCGCCCGCGCACTTCGACGACGCGCTGCGCATCCACTGTTGTGCGGGGAAGGTCGGCAATACCAGTCTGCGTTTTGATTTTCAGATTTTCAACGAAACAAATAATTGCCTGACGGCAAAAGGTGAGATCACAGTTGTGATGGCGGACCGCAAGACATTCCAAAAGATGCGCGTCCCCGACCATTTCCGCCAGGCGTTGGAGGAGAAACAACAATGAAAGCCGCTGTTTTTCATGCCCCCAACCAGCCGTTGGTTGTGGAAGAAATACCAACCCCAACTCCCGGCGCGGGCGAGGTCCTGGTCAAAGTAGCGGGCTGTGGCGTGTGTCACACCGACTTGCACTACATTGATCATGGCGTGCCGACTTTCAAGAAGCCGCCGCTCGTGCTGGGACATGAAGTCTCTGGCACGGTGGCGGGCCTGGGCGCGGGAGTCTCACAATGGAAGGAAGGCGAGCGCGTGTTACTTCCCGCCGTCTACGGTTGCGGCCAATGTTCCATGTGCCGCACGGGACGCGAAAATATCTGCGAGAAGATGGTCATGTTCGGCAACAACGTGGACGGCGGCTACGCGGAGTACATGCTGGCGCCTGCCAAAGATATCATCGCGTTGCCTGATGAACTTCCATTGATCGAAAGTTCCATCATTGCCGACGCGGTCACAACGCCCTATCATGCGGTCGTCAATCGCGGACAGGTGAAGCCTGGCGATTCGGTCGTCGTCTTCGGCTGCGGAGGCATCGGGTTAAACCTGGTGCAGGTCGCGGCGGCGGTCGGGGCAAGAGTCATCGCCGTGGACGTGGTGGATTCAAAATTGGAATGGGCAAAGAAACTCGGCGCGCAAGCCACGATCAATGCCAAGACCGTCGAGCGTGTGGACAAGGAAGTCCGCAAATTGACAGGCGGCGGCGCGGACATCGGTTTTGAAGCCATCGGCAACCCAGCAACGCAGGCTCAAACCTTCGCCTGCATTCGCACGGGCGGACGCTTTGTGATGGTCGGTTATTCCGATAAACCGATGAGCCTCGATGCCGGGCGCGTCATGTACCGCGAAATGGAAATTGTCGGTTCGCTCGGTTGCCGCGCAGTGGATTACCCACGCGTGCTGGAACTGGCGCGACAAGGCAGGATCAAAGTGAAGGAATTGGTCACCGCACAATTCCCGCTGAATGATATCAATGCGGCGTTCGATATGCTGCGAAGCGGCGAAGGTATCCGCTCGGTGATTGTGCCGTAAAGCCAGTGATCAGTAATCAGTGATCAGTAATCAGTAACCAACACGCGCCACTGAGCGCCAAACACTGATGACTGATGACTGATAACTGATAACTGATGACCGATGACTGAACACTGATGACTGATGACTGACCCCGCCATGATCATTGATTTCCACATCCATCTGAGCCGCCCCGAACACGAACACCCTTGGGTAATGGATTGGATGCGTTCCAATTTCAAAGGAGACCTCGATGAATTTATTGAACAGGTACTCACCCCTCAAGGCATTCGCCAATATTTGCAGGCGAACGATATTGACTGGGCTGTGGGACTCGCCGAAGTCTCGCCGATCACCACAGGAGTCGCGGACAACGAGTACGTCGGCAAGTTCTGCGCGGACGCCAACAGAATCGGCGACCCCGCCTCAGGTCCGCGCGGACGCGTGCTGCCATTCGCCAGCCTCAATCCATTCATCGTCAATGATCTGGCCGCTGAACTCGAAAGGCTCGTAAAGGAATTCGATTTTCGCGGGTTCAAGGTGTACCCGACCTACCAGCATCATTACGCCAACGACCCGCGCATGTATCCGCTGTATGCGAAGGCGCAGGAACTTGGATTGCCCATGATGGTACACACAGGTTCATCCGTCTTCAAAGGCGCGCGCATCAAATATGGCGACCCGTTGCTTCTGGATGATGTGGCGATAGATTTTCCCGAACTGAATATTTTGATGGCGCACTCGGGCAGGCCGTTCTGGTATCAGCAAGCCTTTTGGATGGCGCGGCGGCACGCGAACGTTTACATGGAAGTTTCCGGCCTGCCCGCCAAAAATTTATTGGAATATTTTCCGCGGCTCGAGGAACTTGCGGATAAAGTTGTTTATGGTTCAGACTGGCCCGGCAACCCCGACCTGCAACGCAATCCGAATGCGATCAGGGCTTTGCCAATTTCGGAAGAAGCGAAGGAAGCGATTCTTTATGGCAATGCGGCAAGGATTTTGAAGTTGTAAAAGCATACCGTCATTGCGACCTGCGGGAAGCAATCTCCTCGGAACACGGGATTGCTTCGCAAAGTGCGCTCGCAATGACGGGTTGTTAGAGTATTTTGAATCAAACCTGTGATTTATTGAAATTACGCAACACGCAACACGCACTACGAAACACGAAACACGCAACACGGAGGTACCATGCGCGAATTTTTGTTAGGAAATGAAGCCATCGCCCGCGGAGCATGGGAAGCCGGAGTGAAATTTGTCTCCGGGTATCCCGGCACGCCCAGCACGGAGATCATCGAGACTCTCGCGACGCGCTTCCCCGAAACCCACCCGCGCTGGTCGGCGAATGAAAAAGTAGCCTTCGAGGAAGGCATGGGCGCGGCCATCGGCGGACTGCGCGTGCTGGTGACGATGAAGCACGTCGGCTTGAACGTCGCGGCGGACGCGTTCATGGTCTTTCCGTATGCAGGCACAAACGGCGGCTTCGTGGTCATCTCGGCTGACGACCCAGGCATGCACTCCTCCCAAAACGAACAGGATAACCGATACATGGCGCGCATGGCCAAAGTTCCCGTGCTGGAGCCGAGCGATGCGCAGGAATGTCACGACTTCATCCTCGCGGGGATGGAATTATCGGAGCAATTCAAATCGCCCGTCATGCTGCGCACGACCACGCGCCTCGCGCACCACAAGGGACTGGTCGAGGTTGGCGAGCGGAAGGAAGTCGCGCAAAAAGAATTTATTCCAGATGCGAAACGCTTCTCTGTCCCAATCTATCGCCTGGTGCGCCGACCCGAAGTGGAGAAGACGCTGAACGCGCTCACGGAATACGCGGAAACGTGTTCGTTCAATCGTGTTGAGCATAGCAAAAATTCAATCGGCGTTGTGACTTCGGGAATCGCTTACCAGTACGTAAAAGAGGTCATGCCAGAGGCGGGAGTTTTGCGGCTGGGAATGACCTTCCCATTGCCCGCGAAAATGCTGCGCGAATTTTGCTCAAAATATGAAACCGTGTACGTGATCGAAGAAGGCGAAGCATTCATCGAAGAGTACATGCGTAACCTGGGGATCGCCAACCTCAAGGGCAAGGAATTATTCGGCGTGATCGGCGAATATTCCCCCGGCCGTCTGCGAAAAACGCTCGGACTTGGCGATCCGCCCAAACCATTTACCGATGGCATCAATTTACTCCCGCGCCCGCCGATGATGTGCGTCGGTTGCGGGCATCGCACGGTCTTTGCGGCGTTGAAGCAATTGAAGGTCACCGTATCGGGCGACATCGGTTGTTACACGATGGGCGCGCTGCCTCCCTACGAAGCCGAACACACCACCTTTTGCATGGGCGCCAGCATCGGCGTATCGGTTGGGTTGGAACAGGCGGGCCACAAAGACACGCTGGCAATCATCGGCGATTCGACTTTCATCCACGCGGGCATTCCCCCGCTCATTGACGCGGTCTACAACAAGAGCCATCTTACGCTGGTGATTTTGGATAACTCCGCCACAGGCATGACCGGAAGCCAGCCGAATCCCGCCTCAGGGAAGAATGTTCTGGGAGAGGACGCGCCCAAACTGGACCTCGAGGCTTTTTGCCGCGCAACGGGCGTGGGACTCGTCGAAGTAGTGGATACCTGGCAACGCAAGGAAATGGTCGGCACACTTCGACGCTCCATCGCATACCAAGGTCCGTCAGTGGTGATCGCGCGGGGAGCGTGCCAACAGCTCCCGGAGATGAAGAAGCGGAACGTCATCCCCTTCAAGGTGGAGGAGGAACTTTGTACGCAATGCAACGCGTGCTTCAAAGTTTGGTGTCCCGCCATCACGCGCACGCCGCAAAATTTCCCGGTCATTGCCGCGAATGAATGTACGTCCTGCACCGTCTGCGCGCAGGTCTGTCCTACGGACGCGATCAAACTGGCGGAGGTGCTGGCATGAAAACATTCAGCCTGATGTTCGCGGGGGTCGGCGGCCAGGGGTCGCTGCTCATCGCGGAACTCACTTCGCTGGCGGCGGTCAGCGCGGGATACGACACAAAACAAACCGAAGTGCATGGCGTTTCACAGCGCGGCGGGAGCGTGGAAACCCACGTACGCTTTGGGGAAAAAGTGCACTCGCCCATCGTCACACCCGGGGAGGCAAATGCGGTGATCGGACTGGAGAAACTGGAAGCCCTGCGCTTTGCCCATTACGTGAACGCCAAAGACGGGGTGATATTGATCAATGATTACGAGTTGATTCCCGGTTCCATTGCCAATGCGGAGAAAATATACCCGCACGAAACCATTGACTTTTTGAAATCAAAGGGACTGCGCGTGATCGTCCTGCCCGCGTCCACGGTCGCGCGCGAACTGGGCGACGGTCGCATGGCGAACGTTGTGCTGCTGGGCGCATTGTCCACCCTGCTGCCCATCCCGCAGGAAACCTGGGACAAAACCCTGAGACTTCGCATCCCCGCCAAATACCTGGAAGGCAACTTGAAGGCTTTCCAGGCTGGCAGGGAAATGGCGAGTTGAAAAAGAGAGAAACATGTCAACAAACCCAAACCAAACGCATGAATTGATCTACGATTGGAACCTGGTGGACGCGCCCGAAAAACCCAAACAGCGCATCCTGGTTGTGGACGAGACCCTGCGCGACGGGTTGCAATCCCCTTCCGTCATGCAACCCGAGATCCAGGACAAGGTGTACCTGCTCTACCTGATGAACGACCTGGGAATTGACGCGACAGATTTGGGCTTGTGCGGGGCGGGGGAAAAATTCAAATACCACGTCACCGTGTTGGCGAAGGAAATCGTCAGCCAGAAAATGAAAATTCAACCGCAGAGCGCCGCCCGCACATTGGTTACCGACATCGCCCCAATTGTGGATGCGTCGGAAGAAGCCGGTATTCCCATTGAAGCCTGTATCTTTTTAGGCACCAGCCCCATTCGTCAGTATGCAGAGGATTGGAAAATTGACTTTCTGCTGCGCCGGGCGGAAGAATCGGTAACTTTCGCGGTCAAACACGGCCTGCCGGTGATGTTCGTCACCGAAGACACCACTCGCGCCAACCCCGTCACCCTGCGTCAGGTGTACACCGCCGCCATCCGCGCCGGCGCCAGGCGCATTTGCGCTGCCGATACGGTTGGCCACGCCACGCCCGGCGGCGTTCGTTCGCTGATCGCCTCCCTGCGCCAGATGGTGGATGAGATTGACCCGAACGTCGGGATTGATTGGCATGGCCACAAAGATCGCGGACTCGATGTTATCAATTCGCTGGCCGCGATTGAAGCGGGAGCGGATCGAGTCCACGCCTGCGGGCTGGGCATCGGCGAGCGCAGCGGCAACACACCGATGGAAATCCTGCTGGTCAATCTCAACCTGTTCGGCTGGGCGGATCGGAAACTCATCCGTCTGGCAGAATACTGTGAGGTTATATCCGCGAAGTGCGGCGTTCCCATCCCCTTTAATTACCCGATCGTCGGCGCCGATTCCTTCCGCACGGCCACCGGCGTCCACGCCGCCGCGATCGTCAAGGCGCTAAGCAAGAATGATGAATGGCTGGCTGAGCGGGTATATTGCGGCGTGCCTGCCAGCCTGGTGGGACGTGAACTGGGCATTGAAATCGGTCCCATGGCCGGCGAACACAACGTGCGCTATTACCTGCGCCACCGCGGCATAGAGGAAAATCCTGTCTTCGTGGAGAAAATCCTGGCGGCGGCAAAACGCTCCAATCGCATCCTGAGCGAAGAGGATGTTTTACAGATGGTCACAGTGATGCAAGAGCGGATGAAAGTCGGCGCGAACATACAAGATGAGGACTTAGCCAAAGCAGGAGAACGTGAAGATGGCGGCTGAAATAAGTTGCGTCGTCGAAGCCTTCGGGCCTGGTTCGTTTGGGAAGGAGGTGGTAGGTTATGGTAAAACCGAATAATTTCTCTTGACGCTCCCGTACTAGAATCAACCCTTTTTCGCCAAAATTGGAGGAACAAAATGAATAGCAAGATTAGCAAGTTGTTGGGCATGATGGTTGTCTTCACCCTGGCGCTGGCCAGTTGCGCGCCCAAGACCCCGGCCCCAACCCAGGCGCCCACCAAAGCGCCAACCACCGCGCCGACACAAGTCCCGCCGACTGCTGCGCCAAAAGTCGGCGAGACCTATAAAATCGGCTTCGCCCCAGCCATCACCGGACCCGGCGCGAGCCTCGGCGACCCCGAACACCAGACCGGCAAAATGCTTGCCGAACAGTTGAAAGCCAGCGGCGTGGTCGGACCGGATGGCGTGATGCACCCCGTAGAGATCGTCATCTATGACACCGAGACCAATCCCGACGCGGCAGTCAGCGTCGTCCGCAAAATGATCGAGGAAGACCAGGTGCAGATCGTTGTCGCAGGCACCACCACCGGCGTGAGCATGGCCATCGTCCCCATCGCCACCGAAGCCGAAGTCCCATATATTTCAATGGCTTCCGCCGGCGCGATCGTGGTGGATCCGGAAAGTGGCGCAGTACGCAAGTGGGTCTTCAAGACCGCGCAGGATAACTACGCCTCCGCCAAGTGGCAAGCGGAATATATCACCGCGATGGGCTGGACCTCGGTCTGCCACATCTACCAGAATTCCGGCTATGGCAACGACACCTTCAAGCAAGCCGGTATTGCGTTTGGCGAGGCGGGGATCACCATCGCGTACTCGGCCGCGTATGAAAGCGCCGCGACAGAATTCCCGGAATTGGCGGAAATCGGCACCAGCGGATGCGAAGCGGTCGTTGTGGGCGCGATCCCGCCCGCCTCGTCCACCGTCTCCGTCGCCATCCGCGACCAGTACCCGGACATGCCGATCATTCACGGTCACGGCACCTGCAACCAGGATCACATTGACCTGATGAGCGCCGAAGTCGCGGAAGGCATGGTCAGCCCCTGCGGCAAAGTCATGGTCGGCGACACCCTGCCCGACAGCGATCCGCAAAAGGCTGTCGTCATGCAATATGCGGCCGATTACACTGCCTTCACTGGAAAACCCGTGAACACCTTCGGCGGGCATGGATGGGACGCGCTGATGCTGGCTGTCAATGCGCTGACTTCCCTGCCCGATGGCCTCGACCTGCAGGCGCAGCGCGCGGCGATACGCGACTACCTGGAAGGCGGCGTAAAGAATTGGCCCGGCATCAGCGGCGTGTATAACCTCTCACCGGAAGACCACTTCAGCCTCGGCTATAAGAGCCTGGTCTTTGTGAAGGTGGAAAACGGCAAATGGGTTTACTATCCGCCGGAAGAGTGGAAGTAACCCAGCGTTAAGCAAGTAAACCTGGAGAGGGCGGTTGCCCGCCCTCTCCATACCAGGAGCCTGAATGAAACTCTTCAGCAAAGGAAATCTGTGGCGCTCCCTGCGCTTACCCGGAATTGCGCTGGCGCTTGCAATAGCCATTCTGTACCTGGGCAGCCAGAAAAATTTTGGGGCTGTTCAATACGCGCAATTCATCCTTGACGGGCTGCGCGGGGGCGCGATCTACGCGATGATCGCCATGGGTTTTGTGATCGTGTACAACGTCACGGGCGTCATCAACTTTGCCCAGGGAGCCTTCGTCATGCTCGGCGCAATGCTGGCTGTCACATTCTACGAGATCGAAATGCCGCTTCCCATCGCGCTGCATCTCATCCTCAGCGTCATTCTTTCAATCGGCGCGACCACCCTCATCGGGTTGCTGGTGGAACGATTGACCATCCACCCGGCAAGATTCTCAAGTCCACTGACGCTGATCATCATCACTGTGGGAGTCTTCATATCCCTGCAAGGAATCGCGCTTTTGATATGGGGACCCGACGCGCACATTTATCCTTCCTTCACCACGCTTGGCATGGCAGACAAGGTCTTTCGCGTCAACGGGGTGGTGATCAAGGCGCAGGGACTTTGGATCTGGGGCGTCACGGCGCTGGTTCTTATTTTGCTGGCATTCTTCTTCGAAAAGACCTTGTTAGGGAAAGCCATGCGCGCCTGCGCCATCAATCAGCGCGCTGCGCGGCTGGTCGGCATTCGATTTGACCGCATGTCCATGCTGGCTTTTGGAATGGCCTCCGCACTGGGCGCGTTGGGCGGCATCATCGTCGCGCCCCTCCTGCGTCCCTCCTTCGATATCGGACTCAACCTTGGGCTGAAGGGATTCGTTGCGGCGATTATCGGCGGTTTGGTCAGCCCGCTGGGGGCGGTGTTGGGAGGTCTTTTGCTGGGACTGCTTGAGAACATTACCGCAGGCGTGACAAAATCGGGGATGCGAGACATATACGCCTTTACCCTGCTCATCTTAACGCTTCTCTTCCGCCCGCATGGATTGTTGGGCGCGCAAAAGACAGCCGTGGAATCGGACGGAGAAAGCCAAACATGAAAAGCGCTGCCCGTATCTTTGCCAGCAGCAATATGGTTGGCTGGCTGACGCTGACTGCCATTATCGCTTTGATGGGATGGATTGAAATCACCACGCCATTGGGCTTTGACTTCGCCGATTTGAGCGGCGGTGTTATCACCATGGATACCATGGTGCGCATCGCGATCCTGACCATCGTGCTGGTCGGACTCAACCTGTTGATGGGTTATGCGGGACAAGTCTCATTGGGACATGCGGCTTTCTATGGGGTGGGAGCGTACACTTCCGCAATATTTACGGCGCGCGCGGGATCGCTGTTCGGCATGCCTGAATCCATACCCGCGTCGTGGGAATGGCCCTGGATCGTCATGCTGGCGGGGATGGTATTTTCGGCATCATTGGCTTATCTTATCGGCAAGCCCATCCTGCGTTTACGCGGCCATTATCTTGCGATGGCGACCCTGGGATTGGGGATCATGATCTACATTCTCTTCCGCGAGAACATGGGATTTCAGGGAGATCACATCACGGGATCGTACGACGGCGTATCGGGCATCCCGCGCCTGAGACTTGGCGCGCTTGAACTCTGGCCCATTGCGCGCTATTACTTTTTCGCATGGGCGGTCGCGCTGGGCGTGATGGCGTTTGGGTTGAACCTGATCAACTCCCGCATGGGACGCGCGCTGCGCGCGGTGCATGGCAGCGAAGTCGCGGCGCAAGCCATGGGCGTGGACGTGGCAGCCTACAAGGCGCGCGTCTTCGCCGTCAGCGCGGCGCTGGCAAGCCTGGGCGGGAGCCTGTACGCGCATTTCCAGGCGGCAGTCTCGCCCTCCCCGTTTAGCTTCACCGGCTCGTTGGAATTGGTGGTCATGTCCTCTGTCGGCGGATTATCCAGCATTTGGGGCGCGCCGTTTGGCGTGACCATCATTCTCTTCTTAAAAGAATTTTTGCGCAGCCGTCTGCGCGTATTGTTGAGCGGCGCGAGCGGCGAACACGAGATCATCTTCTATGGGTTATTGCTGATCGTCATTATGATCTTCCTGCCCGAAGGAATCACCAGCGGCGTAATGAAGCGCTGGAAATTATGGCAAAACCAAAACAAGAAAACCAGCGCGGCAAACGAGGGACGTCCATGAACCACGAACCCCTGCTTTCCGTGCGCGGCGTGTACAAGGAATTTGGCGGCTTGATCGCGGTCAACGATGTTTCTTTTGAAATTCAAGCCGGAAAGATCACCGCCCTAATCGGTCCCAACGGCGCGGGCAAGACCACGCTGTTTAACCTGATCACGGGACATCACAACCTTACCAAAGGCGAGATCTATTGCGGCAAGGAACGCATTGACGGACTTCCGCCGCACGAAATCGCCGCGAAAGGAATCGTGCGCACCTTTCAAAACCTGCAGATATTCGGCAACATGACCGCACTCGAAAACGTCATGGTCGGCCTGCATTTGCAGGGCAAAAGCGGCATGTTGGCGGCGGCGCTGCGATTGCGTTCCGCGCAAAAAGAGGAGCAGGAATTTCATGAGAAGGCGCATGCCTTCCTTGAAATGGCGGGGCTGGGATCGCGCGCAAACGAAGACGCGAGCAGCCTGCCGTATGGCGAACAACGCAGGCTGGAAATCGCCCGCGCATTGGCCGCGCAGCCACGCGCCCTCCTGCTGGACGAACCCGCCGCAGGGTTGAGTCATTCCGAAACCATCGCCCTCGACGACTTGCTCTGCAAACTGCGCGACGAAGGCTTGACCATCCTGCTTGTGGAACACGATATGGACCTGGTGATGGGCGTCGCCGACAAAGTGGTGGTCCTGCAATATGGCACGAAGATCGCGGAAGGAACGCCGGGCGAGGTTCAATCGAACCCGGATGTGATTCAAGCGTATCTCGGAAGCGACTGGCAGGCGGAGGGCGACGACAATGCTTGAGATCGTAAAAATCTCCACATACTATGGTTATGTGCAAGCGTTGAAGGAAGTTTCCATCGAAGTGCGCGAGGGGGAGATCGTCTCCATCATCGGCGCGAACGGCGCGGGAAAATCCACCCTGCTGAACAGCATCTCCGCCATCGTTCCGCCGCGCAGCGGGCAAATACTGCTTGACGGCAAGGATATCACCCGCCTGCCGGTGGAAGCCATCGTCAGCCTGGGAATCAGCCAGGTGCCGGAAAGGCGCCAGATTTTTAGCACACTCTCGGTGTATGACAACCTGTTCCTGGGCGCTTACCTGCGCTTGCGTAAGGGGAAGAAACAAGAGGTGTCCGACGACCTGGACTATGTGTTTAATCTTTTCCCGATCCTGCGGGAACGCCGGGGACAACTTGCTGGGACACTTTCCGGGGGCGAGCAGCAAATGGTGGCTATCGGCCGGGGTCTGATGGCCCGCCCTAAAGCCTTGCTTCTGGACGAACCGTCTTTGGGCCTGGCGCCGCTACTGGTAAAGGAAATCTTCCGCGTTTTGCTCCAATTGCGCCAGGAAGGAACAACCATATTGCTGGTCGAGCAAAACGCCCGCGCCGCCCTGGAACTTTCCGACCGCGCGTATGTGCTGGAGACCGGGCGGATCGAACTTAGCGGCGCTTCAAAAGAATTGATCTCGAACGAAGAAGTTAAAAAAGCCTATCTTGGTCGTGTTGATAGACACCCCAAACGGAAAGGAGTAAGGCCATGAAGGTCCTACTGAATGGAAATGAAGCCATTGCGCGCGGCGCTTGGGAGTCTGGCGTGGAAGTGGCGACAGCATACCCGGGTACTCCCAGCACGGAAATTTTACAATCCATGGTTCAATACGAAGAAATTTATTCAGAATGGGCCGCGAATGAAAAAGTGGCGCTCGATACCGCCATCGGCACGGCTTATGCCGGCAAGCGCGCCCTGGCGGCGATGAAACACGTGGGCTTGAATGTCGCCTCCGAAGCGCTGTTCTATTCCTCTTATACCGGCGTAAATGCCGGCTTGTTAGTGGTAACCGCAGACGATCCGGGCCTGCACTCCTCACAAAACGAGCAGGACAACCGCCATTACGCCCGCTTCGCCAAAGTCCCCATGCTGGAACCGGCTGACAGCCAGGAGGCCAAGGATTTTGTACGCCTGGGATTGGAGCTCAGCGAGCAATTTGATACGCCGGTGTTATTACGCACGACCACGCGTACTGCGCACGCTAAATCTGCCGTTGCCCTGGGCAAGCGCGAAACACTGCCCAAGCGCCCGTACAAAAAGGACTCGCCGAAATTTGTAATGATCCCCGGTTACGCCCGCAGGCGACACCCAGTCGTGGAGGCGCGCATGTTGCAATTAAGTCAATGGGCCGAGACGGCAGAGATTAACCGTATCGAGAAAGGCGACGACGCGTTGGGAATCGTGACTTCCGGTGTGGCTTATCAATATGCCCGCGAAATTTTTCCCCACGCAGCCATTCTGAAACTGGGGATGGTTTGGCCCCTGCCAAAACAACTCATCCTTGATTTTGCCGCACAGGTAAAACGCCTGATCGTTCTGGAGGAATTAGATCCCTTCCTGGAGGAATGGGTACGCCAGCTAGGCATCCAGGTGGAAGGAAAAGCGATTTTCCCCATCGTAGATGAGTTACTGCCTGAACGTGTGCGCCAATCCGCCGTAAAAGCCGGATTACTCGCCGCCGAAAATGGTCACGGGGTGGATGTCGGCGAACTTCCCCCGCGCCCGCCGGTGTTGTGCGCGGGTTGCGGCCACCGAGATCTTTTCTGGATACTGCGCAAGCTCAAGGTCACTGTAAATTCCGACATCGGTTGTTATGCGCTGGGTGTGATGCCCCCCCTGGATGCCACCGACACGATCGGCGCGATGGGCGCAAGTATCGGCGTCGCCATGGGCATGCGCTACGCCGGGCTGGAAAACAACAATGTCGCCGTGATCGGAGACAGTACCTTCTTCCATTCCGGCCTGTCCGCGCTGGCTTCGGCAGTTTACAACCAGGCGCCCATCACCACCGTCATTGTGGACAACCGCACCACCGGCATGACCGGTCACCAGGGCAACCCCGGCTCTGGAATCACGCTGCGAGGCGAGACTGGAAAGCGCATTGACATCCCCGCGCTGGTGCGGGCATTGGGCGTGGAGTTCGTTCAGGAAGTGAAGGCGCGCGATCTCAAGGAGTCAGAAGCAGCCATTCGGGCGGCCATGCAATTCCATGGCCCGGCAGTTGTGATCGTCGAAGCGGTCTGCGTCTTTGAAACCAGCCATCCGCGCGAGTCTTACAATGTCGTTCTTGAGGATTGCAACGGTTGTACATTATGTTTCCGCATCGGATGCCCGGCAATCTTCAAGAGCGAAGTCATGGATGAAACGCATCATCGGCCCAAAGCCTGGATTGATCCCAATCAATGCGTCGGTTGCGGCCTGTGTTACGACGTGTGCGCCCAACAGGCGATCCTGCCCGGCGCAGAAAAAGCGCCGGCCGCGAAGTGACAGGGAGATAAACCCATGGAAAAAGAAAATGTAAATTTCCTGCTTGCAGGCGTAGGAGGCCAGGGCACGTTGCTGGCCAGCGACATCGTCGCCGAGGTCGGGTTGAATGCGGGTTACGATGTCAAAAAATCCGAGGTTCACGGTATGTCCCAACGCGGCGGCGCCGTGGTCAGCCACGTCCGCTGGGGAAAACAAGTCGCCTCCCCTCTGTGTGAGGCCGGCACGGTGGATTACTTTATCGTTCAAGAAATGCTGGAGGCCTTGCGCTGGCTGAATTACCTGCGCCCCGGCGGAACCATCATTCTCAGCCATTTTAAACTCCCCCCCACCGCGACAGTCTTTGGCACAGCCATGTATCCATCCGAGGAACAGGTTCTCTCCAAGATTGGTTCTTTGGGAGGAAAGATACTAGTTGTAGAAGCCGAACCCCTTGCGGAGGAACTTGGCAATCGCCGTGTGGCAAACAGCGTCCTGCTCGGCGCCTTGTCAAGCCAGCTGCCGCTTGCTCCAGAACACTGGTTGGAGGTGATCGAAGCCAAAGTACCGCCAAAGCACAAAACGGCCAACCGGAAAGCTTTCAATCTTGGGCGAGAACGTCCTTGGGAATTAAGGCGCCCGTCCTGATCGAGTCTCGTCTTCCGCGCAACTTCCCGAAATAATGAGAAGCTACCCTTCCATCCATTTTTCGAAAGGAGAAAGCATCATGTCCATCTGGAACGAAAAGTCCGAAACCATGCCTCGTAAGGAGTTAAAAGAACTCCAGGGCCAGCGCCTGCGTCAGATCGTGGAATATGTATCGAAACAGGTTCCCCTCTACCAACACAAATTCAAAGAGGCAGGAGTCAAGCCTGAAGACATCCACGGACTGGATGATATCGGGCGATTGCCTTTCACAAGCAAGGGAGACCTGCGAAACGAGTATCCCTTCGGCATGTTTGCGGTTCCACTGGAGGAGGTCGTCCGTATCCATGCCTCCAGCGGAACGACCGGCAAGCCGACCGTGGGAGGCTACACCAGGAACGACCTGAAAATATGGGCCGAAGTGATGGCTCGCACGGTAACGTGTGCCGGCGTCACCGCCAAAGATGTGGCCCAAAATGCCTATGGCTACGGCCTGTTCACCGGCGGCCTCGGCTTTCACCTGGGATTTGAAACCGTCGGGGCGACGACAATCCCGGTCTCAGGGGGATTGACCGAACGCCAATTGATGCTCATGGAGGATTTTGGCGCCACGGTACTTTCCTGCACACCATCCTACTCGATCGTCCTGGCGGAGGAAGCCGAGGCGGCCGGCATTGATTTCAAGAAGCGCATGAAGTTGCGCGTGGGCATTTTCGGCGCAGAACCCTGGACGAACGAAATGCGCCAAACGATCGAGAAACGCCTGGGACTGGTATCTTTTGATATCTACGGCTTGACTGAAATCATCGGCCCAGGCGTCTCGGTGGAATGCGAACATCACAACGGCCTGCACATTTTCGAGGATCACTTCCTGCCGGAAATCATTGATCCTGATACAGGCGCCTCACTCCCCTACGGCGAGGAAGGCGAACTCGTCTTCACCACGCTGACGAAAGAGGCCATGCCGGTCATCCGCTATCGCACCCGCGACCTCACCATTCTGCACGCCGAAAAATGTGAGTGCGGCCGCACCCTCGTGCGCATGGAGAAGATCCGCGGCCGAACCGATGACATGCTCATCGTCCGCGGCGTCAATGTCTTCCCCTCCCTGGTGGAAAGCACCCTGCTCAGCGTGGATGGCCTGGAGCCATATTATCAGATTGTGGTGGACCGCCCCAAAGATCAACTGGACAAGTTGGAGGTGCTGGTGGAGGCCAGGAAAAGTTACTTCGAGCCGGTGGATATGCAGGCCCTCGAGGAACTACGCACACGGGCTGAACACACGCTCTCATCTGGCTTAGGCGTTGGCGTAGAGGTCAAGTTGATGGGACCGCACACCATTGAACGCTCGATCGGGAAGGCCAAGCGCGTCGTTGACAAGCGCGACCTGTATAAAGGCTAAGATGCGGATTACCGTTCGCCTGGCTGAACCCTTCTGGCGCAGCGTAGGACAACGCAGCCTGGAACTGGAACTCGTCGAAGGCGCTCGTGTGGCTGACCTGCTCACTGTCCTTCACCAGCGTTATCCTGCGCTGGTGAAGGAATTTACGGAAACGCCCCCGCATATTTTTGCCGGGGAGAGAGAAGTCACCCCCGAAACGCCCCTGACCGAGGGCGGGCGCGTGCACTTGGTCTGGCCCATTGCGGGAGGTTAGAAATCCCGAAGGGATGCCATGATTGTAACGACCAGTCGCACCTGATACGATAATCCCGAAGGGATGACAAAGCCACGCCACCCCTTCGGGGTTGGAAACAATCTGCAACCCGAATTCTACAATCAGTTCACCCCTTCGGGGTTGGGATCAAGTTTAGCCAGAGGCACGCAAGTGTATCTTTGAGAAAATCGCAATTTGTGACCATGCAAGGTATAGTGATTGGCATTTGAGGACGATCCAAGTTAATTTGAAACGCTTCCAATTCTAAAAGAGGATACTTGACTTACAAATCAACCACCGCGATTATCAATCTCTCCACAGGCGAAATACGCATTGCCTTCGCGCCCGAGGAATTGACGCGCGCCTATCTGGGCGGGCGCGGCATGAACATGGCGTACCTGCGCCATACTCTGCGCGCGCACGGCGACCCGCGCGACATTGACCCTTTTGACGCGCGCAACCCGCTCATCATCGGCGCAGGCTTGTTGACCGGCACCATCGCGCCCAACGCGGCGCGCTTCAACGTCTCGGCGCGTTCGCCCGAAAGCGGCATCCTGGGCGACGCAAACTGCGGCGGTTTCTTCGCGGCCGCAATGCGTAAAGCGGGATTTGACCGGCTCGTTATTCTGGGCCGCGCGGAGAAACCGTCCTATCTATTGCTCGAAGATGGAAAGATCAGCGTTCTGCCGGCGGAGGGACTCTGGGGGATGAAAATCATCGAGGCGCAGGACCAACTCAAGGTCAGGCACGGGGCGGGAACCACATCCGCAGTGATTGGGCCTCCCGGAGAAAAATTAGTCCGCATGGCGGCGATCATGACGGGCAAAAAGAACGCGGCGGGACGCGGCGGCATGGGCGCGGTCATGGGCAGCAAGAACCTGAAGGCCATCGCCGCGCGCGGGGGCGAGACGATCGAAGTCGCGCAAAAAGACGCGTTGCGCGCGCTGCGCGTCAAACAACAAAGTGATCTAAAAAATTCAAGGATCGTGCAGGTGCTTGGAAAAGTCGGCACGCCTTTGTTGTATGAAGTCAGCAACCGGCTCGGCGCGATCCGCACGCGCAACAGCCAGGACAATTTTTTCGAGGATACGCTCAACGCCGAAGAGATCGAAAAATTCTCGGACAAGATGCTGGCGTGTACATCCTGCGTGGTGCATTGCCGCCACCGCAACACACTCGGCGGCGAGGGCCCCGAATATTCGACGATTGGTTTGCTCGGCGCGAATATCGGCATTGCGTCAATGGAGCAAGTAATTACTTTAAACAACCTGGTCAACGATTTGGGATTGGACGCTTCTTCCATTGGCACGATCATCGGCTGGGCAATGGAACTGTACCAGCGCGGCCTGATTGACGATTCGATGACGGGCGCGCCGTTGCAGTGGGGCGATTACGAAACCGTCCACGCGTTGATCGAAGATATTGCCTACCGGCGCGGCTTCGGCGACAAACTGGCTGAGAGTTCACAAGCGGCGCGTTTCTTCCCGCCTGAGGCGCGCGATTATTTGATCGCCGTAAAAAACCTGCCGCAATCCGACCCGCATGACGTGCGATATTTCAAAGGCTTCGCGCTGGGCATCGCAGTCGCCAGCCGCGGAGCGGATCATTTACGCAACCGCCCCACGCTGGAGGTCTTCAAACTGCCCGACGATGTGCGCGCAAAAATTTACGGACGCGCCAACGACCCAGACCCAACGGGCTACAAGGACAAAGGTCTCATCATCGCATGGGGCGACGACATTTTCGCAGTGACCGACAGTCTCGGCATCTGCAAATTCGTCACGCGCGGATTCAATAGTCCGCATTTGCTGGGCTATGAGGAGTTTTGCGATTTGATCGGCGCGGCCACCGGACTGGAATACACACCCGAAACGCTGCGCGCGGTGGGACGGCGCGTGCTGGACACCGAGCGCCTGATCAACGCGGACTTTGGCTTGACGCGCGCCGACGACACCCTGCCCAAACGCTATTTTGACGATCCGATGCCCGCGCGCCAGACCAAAGGCCATCACATTGACCGCCAGCAATTCCAAAATATGCTGGATGAATATTACGCGGAACGCGGCTGGGACAATGAAGGCTGTGTGCCATCTACGCGGCAGGCAGAGATCGACGCGCTTGCGGCGGAATGCGGTTGAAGGAAACGATGAAACCATCCTCCGTTCATTATTCGTGGGTCATCCTGTTCGTTGCCACGCTGGTTGTCTTTGGTTCGCTTGGACTGGCGCGCTTCGGCTATACATCCGTGCTGCCAGCAATGCAGGCCGACCTTGAAATGACCAACGCGCAGGCAGGCATGCTGGCGACGTTCAACCTCGTCGGTTATCTTACATTGGCTGTGATCGGTGGAGCGTTGGCGGCGCGCTTTGGTCCGCGTGTTGTTATCAGCGCGGGATTAACCCTGGCGGCAACGGGCATGTTCCTGACCGGCATCGCACATGGATTCCTGCCCATCGCGGCGTGGCGCGCCCTGACTGGGATTGGCAGTGGCGCCAGCAACGTGCCGGTCATGGCCTTGTTGCCCGCATGGTTCGCAGCGCGGCGGCGAGGACTCGCTGCGGGCATTGCCGCGGCAGGCTCGTCCATTGGATTGATCGTCGTCGGTCCGCTTGTGCCGCGCGTACTTGCATTGTATGGCAACGATGGGTGGCGAATGAGTTGGTTTATCTTCGGGGGCATCACCCTGGCAGTGGCGATCCTGAGCGGAGCATTGCTTCGAAATCATCCCAGTGAAAAGGGTTTGACCGCCATCGGTGCGGCGCAAAATATCCCCGCCCCATCGAAACGACCAGCGGGTCTCGATACGCGCGCTACTCGACCAGCGGGTCTTCAATGGGGACGCGTATATCGTTCCTTTGGAGTCTGGCATTTGGGACTGGTTTACGTCTCGTTCGGATTCTCCTACATGATTTACATGACCTTCTTCGCCAAACGACTGATCGCCGATGGCGGTTATACCTCCGCGGAAGCGGGCGGTCTCTTCATGACCATGGGCTGGTTCAGCATCCTGTGCGGACTCATTTGGGGAACAGTGTCCGATGTTATTGGAAGAAAAGGCGCGCTGATCATCGTGTATCTCATCCATGCGGTTTCATTCACTCTGTTTGGGCTGAGCGCAACCAGTGCGGGCTTTACCATCTCCGCGATCCTGTTTGGGCTTTCCGCATGGAGCATCCCTGCCATCATGTCTGCCGCCTGTGGAGATATGCTCGGTCCCCGCCTGGCTCCGGCAGCCCTGGGCTTTATCACTCTTTTCTTTGGAGTGGGCCAGGCGCTTGGACCGAGTGTCGCCGGGGCGATGGCCGACGCCTTCGGAACGTTTGGGCCGGCCTACCTGCTCGCCGCGGCCGTTGCCCTGCTGGGTGCGGTCGCGGCCTCCTTGCTTCGCCCCGCCACGTCAGCGCCGGACAATTCACTGGAAAGCACGGTGCAATAAATGACAGCGCAACGCCTTGCAGAAATACGCGAATCGTTCATACGCGAGATGTTACGCTTTGCTTTTGCAAAAAAACTGGAAACCCTGGAAGCCGCGGCGGAAAGACTGCGCCGTAAACTGCGATCATAAAAAGGAATAGATATGGGACATACTCTCGCTGAAAAAATCCTCGCCGCAAAATGCGACCGCGCCGATCTCTCGCCCGGCCAATTCATCAACGCGCGCGTGGACCTGGTATTGGCATCGGAATTGTCGGGCGTGCTGGCCATCGAAGAATTCGAGAAGATCAAAAATGCGCGCGTCTTCGACCCGCAAAAAGTGGTCTTTGTGATGGATCACTTTACGCCTGCGAAGGATATTAAGTCCGCGGAGATCGTCAAACTATGCCGCGAGTTCGCCCAGAAACACGGTATCCGCTATTACGATGTGGGCCGCGCCGGCATCCAGCACGTCCTGCTGCCTGAGCAGGGACTGGTCGCGCCCGGGGATTTAATTGCCGGGGCCGACTCGCACACTTGCACCTACGGATTCATGGGCGCGTTCGGCACGGGCGTCGGCTCCACCGACGCGGCTGTGGCGATGGCCATCGGCGAACTGTGGATGAAGGTGCCTGAGAGCGTGAAATTTGTTTATCACGGAAAACTTCCCAAATGGGTCGGCGGCAAAGACTTGATCCTGCGCACCATCGCGCGCATTGGGGTTGAAGGCGCACGTTACCAGGCCATGGAATTTACAGGCGAAACGATTGAAAGGTTGGGCATGAGCGACCGTTTCTCCATGGCGAACATGGCAATTGAAGCCGGGGCCAAAGCGGGTCTCTTCGCGGCGGACGAAACGACCCGCGCCTACGTCCGCGCGCGCGGCCGGGACGACGGCCTCTACCTGCAAAGCGACGCGGATGCGGAGTACGCCGCCGTCCATGAAATTGACGTATCCAAGTTCGAACCATCTGTCGCCGCGCCATTCATCCCGGAAAACGTCAAACCGGTTTCAGAATTAAATGGATTGGAAATCAACCAGGTAGTGATCGGCATGTGCACCAACGGCAACATCGAAGACCTGCGCGCCGCCGCGGAAATCCTCAAAGGACGCAAGATACACCCGCGCGTGCGCGCGGTGATCATCCCCGGCTCGCAAAAGGTCTATTTGGACGCGCTGCGCGAAGGCTTGATAGAAATTTTCATCGAGGCCGACTGCTCCGTCAGCACGCCTACTTGCGGACCTTGCCTGGGAGGCCACATGGGCGTGCTGGCCGCCGGCGAGCGCTGCGTTTCCACCAGCAACCGCAACTTCCGCGGGCGCATGGGACACATTGCCAGCGAAGTGTACCTGGCGAATCCTTACGTGGCCGCCGCCTCCGCCATCGCCGGAAGAATCATTTCACCGGCAGATTTGTAGGAAATAAACCCATGACATACAAAGCCTTTCACAATACAACCATTGGCGAATTATTAAGCGTGCAAGCGGCGCGTTT
The DNA here is from genome assembly GCA_964371065.1 of uncultured Anaerolineaceae bacterium. GTDB lineage: Bacteria > Chloroflexota > Anaerolineae > Anaerolineales > Villigracilaceae > Denitrolinea. The sequence continues at coordinate 34,013 of CAYJLS010000012.1, forward strand.
CTCCAACCAGACCTTTTTACGCCTCGACAAGGAACGCTGGTCTTACGCGGACGTGGAGCTGCAGGCCTGCTCGCTCGCCGCGGGACTGCGCGAGTTGGGGCTGCAGCCCGGCGACCGTCTCGGCGTGACCCTGCCCAACACGCCCGCCTTCGTGATCACGATCTTTGCCGCCGCCAAAGCGGGCTTGATCCTCGTGCCGATCAATGTGCGCCGCGACCGCGCCGATGCGCTGGCGCGCCTTACCAAGACAAAACCCAGGGCGCTGGTTACGTTTTCAGACCCAAAGCAATTCAACGGCATGGATCATCTCGAGATGGCGCTGGACATGCGCGCCAGCCTGCCCGAATTGCGCTTTGTGATCTCCACTTCCTCGTCCAAAGCGCAGAAAAAAGCCGGCGCCATTTCCTGGGACAGCCTGTTGAAGGACACCGCGCCCCTGCCGCCCGCCGTTGCAAAACCGGGCGACGCGGCCGCGATCATCCATTCGCTGGGCAGTTCGGGCGAAGCGCGCGGCGCAATCTTGACTCACGGCGGCCTGGTGCATAACGCGGCGGATATCGCCTCGCGCCTGGGTTGCACCGCGGAGGATATTTTCCTCGGCACGATCCCGTTTTCCAACACCTTCGGCCTGACCGCCATCGCGCTGGCCTGCGCAGTGGCGGGCGCGCAATTGGTTTGTATGCCGCATTATCGCCCCAGCGAAGCCTTGAGACTGGTCAAAGAGACCGGCGTAACCGTGCTCTCCGGCGTGCCAACCATGTTCGCGCTGGAATTGAATCACGCGGACTTCAACGCCTCTGCCTGCGCGACCCTGCGGACGGGCATTATGTCGGGCGCGCCCTGCCCTCCCGAACTCGTGCGCCGCGTCCGCGCAGAAATGGATTTCAAATTACGGATCGGTTACGGCTTAACCGAAGCCTCGCCCGCCGTCACCATGACCCAACTCGAAGACGGTCCCATCACCGCGACGGAAACCGTCGGGATTCCATTGGACGATATCGAACTCAAAGTCATCAACGCGGAAGGCGCATCCCTGCCGCATGGCGAAGAGGGCGAACTGTGCGTACGCGGTTATAACATCATGACGGGATATTGGGAAAACCCCGCCGCCAGCGCGCAAGTTTTGGATAAAGAAGGCTGGTTGCGCACGGGCGACCTGGCAGTCATTAACGCGGATGGTCCCGTTCGCATCGTCGGGCGCAAGGATGAAGTCATCATGCGCGGTGGGTTCAAGATCTATCCCGGCAATATCGAAATGGTCTTGCGTTCGCTTCCGGGAGTCAAAGACGCGGCGGTGGTGGGCGTGCCGGATTTCATCCTCGGCGAGTTAACCTGCGCGTGCATTGTGCTGGAAGAACGGGCAAAACTTAGCGCGCAGGAAGCGCTTGCCTTTGCCGAAGCGCGCCTGCCTGATTACGCCCGCCCGGACCGCGTGTTGTTCTTCGACGTTCTGCCGCGTCACGCCGGCGGGCCCGTGCAAAAGGATTACCTGCGCGAGCGCGTGCGCATTCACGGTTACGCCTGGAAGTTCGGCAGAAACGTGGATACCGACGCGATCATCCCGGCGCGCCATTGCAACACCGCCGACCCGCGCGAACTAGCCCTGCACTGCATGGAAGACGCCGACGCGAACTTCGTCCAAAAAATGAAGCGCGGCGACCTGATTGTCGCCGATTCAAATTTCGGGTGCGGATCGTCGCGTGAGGTCGCGCCGCTCACCATCAAAGCCGCGGGCGTCTCGGCGGTCATCGCCAAATCCTTTGCGCGTATCTTCTTCCGCAACGCCATCAACATTGGCTTGCCGATCCTGGAATGTCCGCAGGCGGTGGACGGGATCAACGAAGGCGACGAGATCGAGGTGGAACCAGCCGCGGGAGTCATCCGCAACCTGACGACGGGCGCGCAATACCAGGCGGCGCCCTTTCCGGACTTTTTGCGGCGCATCATTGACGTGGGCGGTCTCCTGGCTTACGCGGAAGAGAGACTGGCAGGAAAAGTTAGGTAGTTGAGTAGTTGAGTAGTGTCGTGGTTCGGTGCGTGGCGCAGACCTGACATGTCTCCGCAAAAGCCTTGCGTTCCGAGTCTCATGTCCGCGCATGGGTTGCAATTGACACACGCCATGATAAGACATGTCAGGTCTTGCTAGAGTTGTAAAAAATCATCCAACTGGAGGAAGCAGGAAATGAAAACATATAACATCGGCGTGCTTGGCGGGGATGGAATCGGTCCTGAAGTTACAGCGGAGGCTTTGAAAGCCTTGCGCACCGTAATGAAGGATGGCGGTTTCGATTGCAATTTCATCGAATATCCTTATTCCGGCACGTATTATCTCCAAACCAAGGAACTTGTGCCCGACAGAGTGATTGATGAATGGCGCGGGCTGGACGCGGTTTTCCTGGGCGCCATCGGTCATCCGGATGTGGAACCGGGCCTGGTGGAGCGCTCGGTCATCCTGGGCTTGCGCTTTGGGCTGGACCTGTACATTAACCTGCGCCCGATCAAACTCTACGCCGAAGGTCTCTGCCCATTGAAAGGTAAAAAGCCTGAGGATATTGATTTCATTGCGGTTCGCGAAAACACCGAAGGTTTGTATGCTCAAATCGGGGGGATTCTCAAGAAGGGCACGCCCGACGAAGTCGCGACCGTGACCGGCATCTACACCCGCAAGGGCGTCGAACGCGCCATCCGCTACGGCTACGAACTGGCGCGCGCCCGCGCTGCTTCGCATCCCGGCAAGCCCGCCCGCCTGACAATGGTGGACAAGGCCAACGCCATCCGCCCCCACGATATCTGGACGCGTACCATGGCCGAGGTCGGGAAGGAGTACCCGGATGTGGAGCAAGACCACGCTTATGTGGACGCCTGCACCATGTGGATGATCAAGAAGCCGGAATGGTTTGACGTGATCGTGACCTCCAACCTGTTCGGGGATGTTCTCACCGACCTGGGTTCGGCCTTGCAAGGCGGCCTGGGCGTCGCCGCTTCGGGCAACATCCATCCGGGAAAGACCTCCATGTTCGAGCCCATTCACGGCTCCGCGCCGAAGTATGCCGGAATGAACGTAGCCTGTCCCATCGGCGCGATCATGGCGGCGAGCATGATGATGGATTACCTCGGCGAAAAGGCCGCGGCAAAGCGCATCGAAGACAGCGTGGCGTATTTGCTTTCCAGCGGCAAGATCAAATCCACCGACGCGCGCAGCGGCATCAGCACAACGCAAATGGGAGACATGGTCGTCGAGCAGATCCAAAAGTCTGCGGCGTAATCACCCGCTCGAACCTGACGGGTCTCTGAGAATCGGTGAAGAGACCTGTCAGGTTTTTTCATGTCCTGTCTTTTCTGCAGACGCGGATGTATAATTCCGTACATAGCCTGTTGTACATAGCCTGTTGCACTGATCCACAGCAGCTCCTGCGTGCGGCTTCGTTCAACTGGGACAGATGCGGCGGCTGCGGCTCCGCTGCCTGAGACTTCTGTCCCTCCCCGCGCCGCATCAATCCTTAACCGTTAGGTGTCATACACTTTGCAAAAAGAGAAAGGATTATTATGGACCCACTAATGGAACTACTAGCACAATTCGGCCTTGGGATTGCAACTAATGGGGCTGGTTAGCCGCATTGGGAGTGGCAGAGAATTATTTGCACCTTTTACGCTCATTTCTGCAAATAATTGCAAATAACTGGCGCAGAATCACAAGCCCGCTAACCAGCCCAACTAATGCCATCTACGATGTTCTTAAATCAGCAATCCTTAATCGTGGAAACCTCGCCGCTACCGAGAAATCTTTGGAAAATGAGTTACGTGCTCATGGCATTAACGTACAAGCAAGCACGATTATCAAAGTGATGGCAGATAAAGGCATTATTGCCTTCACTGGTTCGAATCTATATGCACCAAATGCAATTACATTCGGATCAAGAGAAGGCGAGGCATGGATAGGGGATAGAAGTTCAATGACTACTGATAAAACCCAAATAGATGCTGGGGATGGTGCACATATACAAACAAAAGGGAATGCCGAAGTAAGACAAAATCCCGATGGCAGCATCTCATTCCTCACAGGAGAAGATGGTAGTATTAGCTTCTTTACAAAAAAATGACACCTAACACCGGCTCCAGTCGGACAGCGGCTCCGCCGCTCCGCGCAGGCGCGGTTTGCCAGAAGTGGCGCGATAATGAGAAGAGTCTCGCCGGTCCCGCCGCTGCCGCTGAGCCATTCCGTTGGGCTATATGATAATATTCTGAATGCGATTTCTGAAAGCAATCTATATGATTTAGTGAGGTCAAAAGATGGAGAAAAAGAAAAAAAAGGTTGAGGTTTTTCAGATAATAGTTTCTGTTTTTTCGATCATTGGTGTTCTGGCTGCCCTGATCGTTGTACCAGAATTCAGGCGATGGATTGGTTTAGATCCTGAAGGGACCGAAGCCATCGAAATCCAAAATGATAAGCTGGTGGTTTTCTATGATGATGATGGCAGCCTGGATGGTACCGCAGCCCTGCTTTACCTGCTTGCGCATCCGAATGTGGCGGTTCAGGCGATTACGATATCCTATGGTGAAGCTCATCCTGAGGTATATATCCAGCATATAGGGCGTCTGATGGACGATCTCGGCCTTAGCAATATTCCACTCGGTGCAGGTCAGGATACACCATTATCCGGTGGCAATGCTTTCCCAGATTGGATGCGTCAATTCAGCGATAATTTTTGGGGTATATCCTTACCGAACGAAGACAGGTCATATCTCGCCACCAATGCCCCTGAATTGATGGTTACATTCATCAATCAAAGCGATGTGCCGGTGACAATTTTCATGAGTGGTCCGAGTACCAATCTGGCACAGGCTCTCCGGCTTGATCCAGGTATACGAGAGAATATTGACGCGGTCTATATCATGGGCGGCGCGGTGTATGTTCCTGGTAATATCGGGAATCTAATGCCCAATTCTCCCAACAGTGTGGCAGAGTGGAATATCTATGCTGACCCACAGGCGGCCAGAGAAGTATTTAACTCCGGACTTGATATCTACCTGGTTCCATTGGATGCTACAGATCAGGTTACCATCAACATCGAAGATACGCGCCTTTGGCGCGTGGGTGATAAGACGGCAAGTTATGCGGCTAGCCTGTATGATATCTCATTCAATGAATATGGGATGGAGGTCACTGAAATTTGGGATCTATTGGCCGCTGTGATCATGGTTGATCCTGAATTGTGTGGATTCCAAACCCTTTCTCTGGATGTGACTACAGAGGAGGGATACATGACTGGGCAGACCATCCTTGTTACAGATGGCCAGCCAAACGTCTCAGTGTGTCTTTATCCTGATCCGGATCTGGTCAGGCAGAGGCTGATCGATGTCTTTTCACATAGTGAATGAGATTGATATAGGAAAAGGTAAAGAAAATTGGTATTCGGGAAGTTAGTGCAGAAATTGATAGTCAGAACGTTGCTTCAATCGCGTTATGGGAAAGATGTGGAGCTATCCAAGAAACTATCGGCAATGATCGTTTGTGGTTTCATCATGAGATCTAGAAAATAATAAGCCGCCCAACACCGGCTGCAGGCGACAGCGGCTGCACCGCTGCGGGTACGGTGCGCGATTTTCAAGAAATGGAACGATAATGTGAAGGAGATTTGCATTCATCGCCGCTGCACCTGAGCCAAACCGTTAGCCAGCCTTATAGGATAGTTAGGTAGCCAGATGAAGGTACTTACAATCATTCCAACTCGTGAAGAGATCAACTGTTTTTTGCAAACCTGTTTTGAGCAGGGTTATCAAGCCGAGACCATTGCTATAGGCAGACTTTCGACTACGTACTTCCCCAAGTTAGAAATTTCTGTCGCATGTGGGGGGCTTGGAAAAGCACAGTTTGCAGTTCAAACACAACATTTGGTAGATGCGGCGCATTGGGAATTGGTCATCTGCGCTGGAGCTGCTGGGGCTTTGGTGGATAATCTGTCCGTAGGAGATGTGGTTATCGCTACGGAGACGGTGGAGCATGATATTCGAAATAGATTTGGGAAGCCCCTGTTGCCACGTTTTAGCGGTTCAGAGAAAGTCTTGGAGAATTGCCGCCAGGCACTACAGTTCCCGTTAGGATTTCATGTATACTTTGGTCCAATTGCGAGTGGCGACGAAGATGTCGTAGATGGTGAGAGACGAAAAGCCATTTATACGCAAACAGGTGCCTTAGTGGTGGCTTGGGAAGGGGCTGGTGGGGGGCGGGCGTGTCAGTTTAGTGAAACATCCTATCTCGAAATACGCGGCGTGACGGATAGTGCAAACGGCACGGCAGCACTGGACTTTGAGTCGAATTTGGAGAAAGCCATGCAAAGCGTAGCACAGACGGTTATATCTTTGGCGCTTTGGGGTGTTAATGGTGAAGGGGCTGGCTAACAAAGCGTCCTAAGAAACAGGAATCTACGGGAATCGCTCTTTTTAACGCATTTTGCCCTTCCATCCTTAACCCAAAAAAGGACGCCGCCGCTCTTTTTTCTAAAACGACGTCCTGCCAGGTCTAACGCTTCAATTGATGAGCATGAATGGCACGGCTCTTAAATGGTTACAGCTTCCTAAACGGGGTCGTTCATTTATCGCACAAACCGATCTTGAATCTTCCTAAGAAAGGTCACGATACGAACGCCACCAACATTTAAATCGTATTGCCGCATCCCAGAGTTCTCAACGGGCGACCTTATGCTAAGGTCATGCGCCACTGCTTTAGTTCGGGCTTTCGCCACTCATGCTGACCCCATTATATCTGCAACCCTGTTTCTCTCATATAAAATGACGGCGATTGCCCGTATTTTGGAGTTCTCAGAAACAACCTCCTCACGCGCCCTCTGAGCCGGTCATCGGACTCGCCGATCCATGCGGATTCACATTGAAAGCCAAGCGCGACGCTAAAATTCAATAAAAATCATGCAAGCGGTTAAACGCAAAGCGGGCGTTCTCATTCGAGGACGCCTTTTGATTCATCCGCGCGTACCGATTACGCGGGGACGAGTTGGAAGCCGAGCTTGGCGGCTTTCTTTTTCACATACTTAATCTGTTGTTCTTCGCACTGCTTTTCGTATTCGGTTACGTCTATCTCTTCGAACTCCACAGGGTGCTGCGCGACGGCTTGCGTGCTTGCCTTTTCGGAGTATACTCTCGCCACTGTAACATTGCACCTTGTTTCTCTCGTAAAAATGATGGCGTTCTCCCATCTTCTGGGGTGCACCGGACAAGCGCGGGCGCGCTGCCCACAAGATGCCAGCTTGATTAAGTTTATCGTATTCAAAAAGGAAAAACCCCATGAAAGCCACGGATATTTTAATGGAAGAGCATCGCGTGATCGTCAGGGTATTGGACTCGCTGGAAACTGCCGCAAATCGGCTTTCGGCAGGCCAGGCAATTCCAATGGATTTCTTTCTCAAGGCGTCCGATTTCATCAAGAACTTTGCCGATGGATGTCATCACAAGAAAGAGGAAGGGATTCTCTTTGTTGCATTGGCGGCGAACGGGATGCCTCAGGATGCGGGTCCAGTAGGCATGATGTTAGCAGAGCATGAGGAAGGACGCCGCCTGACGCGCGCCATGCGGGAAGGCGCACAGCGGGTTCAGGGGGGCGACGCTACAGCCCTGTCCCAGGTTATCCAAAATGCACTGGGCTATGTGGCGCTATTACGCCAGCACATTCAGAAGGAGAATCATATCCTCTTTCCGATGGCCGATCAGGTTATTCCAATTGGACAACATCAGCAGATCATGGCAGAATTCAATCGTGTTGAAAATGAGGCGGATGTTCACGAAAAGTATCTTCGCATTGCAGATGAGTTGTCGAAAGTTGCGATAGCTTAGGACTTGTGTAAAAATAAGTTCCGTGTTTCCGTCAGCAGTCCAACTGCTGACGGCTCGCACACTTGCCCTGGCGGGCAGTGCCAGGGGTGCAACTGC
>CAYJLS010000013.1:0-33779 GCA_964371065.1 uncultured Anaerolineaceae bacterium
CGGATGGATAAAAAATCTTGCTCTGTTTGTAAAGAATTCAATGCTTCAAGGATTCTAGGCAAGTCGCAAATTGAGGTTACTGCATGAACGTAAACTTCAACGATCTCAAATTTGGTCAAAGCTATGAGCGTCCATTTTTAGCGAAACTTTGGGGATATCAAAGTTTTCACGCACTATCCAAAGGCGTTGTTACACCAACTGGCACAAAGCACATTATCTTTTTTGTGACCAAAGAAAAACAAGAGGCTTTGACTCAATACAATGATTACATTGACGGAAGCATGCTTTTCTGGGAAGGCGAAGAAAAGCACAGTTCTGATAAAAGGGTTGTTGAAGCCGGTAAAAACGGCGATGAAATTCATCTGTTCTACAGAGAAGTTCACCACACGCCGTTTGTTTATTTTGGAAAAATATCTCTGACCGATTATCAGTTGAGAGAAAATGCCCCGAGCGAATTCGTTTTCAGGATAGATGCCTTATCTTATGAGATCGACGCATTCAAAGAAGTGCGGGAACACGCGGCAGAATACAAAACCCTTGCAGTAACCGAACAAGAGCAAATTGTAGTTAGTAGACTTGGACAAGGCAATTTTAGAAGGAATGTAATTCGACTTTGGGGAAGTTGTTCTGTCACTGGATTGCAAAGCGTTAGTTTATTGCTAGCGTCACACATCAAACCGTGGAAAGACAGCGACAACAATGAAAGACTGAATCCTTTCAACGGCCTCTTGCTGATTCCCGATTATGACTTCTTATTTGACAGAGGCTACATCTCTTTCAAAATTAATGGAAGTGTTGTGGTTTCGCAAAAATTGAGCCCATTTGCTCGTAAAGTATTCGATGTTCGTGACGATTTACACTTGCGGAAAGTTTTTCCTGAAAGCAAGGAATATTTAGAATACCATCGTAGCGAAGTTTTTGAGTAAGGAATTGCGAAAGATGAGGTGGAAAGTTGTCCGCGTGTGGGAACATGAATTCAAAACCCCAGAGAAGATCGTCGCAAAACTGATGAAGGCTCTGATTTGGCCTTAAATAGAAAGAGCCGGGGCTCCAAGTCCGGCTCTTTCTATTTTGCTAAGGAGGAGAAGAGAAATCGCCTTACGGGTGCAACTTTATCACCTGCCTGCAAAACATGCTGGACGCAATCCCTACGCCATTCAAACGGTTACACCACGTTTTTTATGAGCCTTTTCTAAGGAGCGCCATCTTGAAGCGTTGGCTTTTACTGTCACAAGTCCGCGCTGGTGGTTGAAGTGGATGGGGATATCCATGATTTTGCAACAGGATGAAGATGCCAGACGGGAAAAGGGTTTGAGAGAGATGGGCTGAGGAGATTGTCCGCGGTGGTGGGGAGAATCAGGGAGTTAACCGCGATATAGCGGTTAGATTTATCTCCAGCCTTTTTTCGGAGTCCATGTGCGGGGAGACTGTTTCTGGTTGAGGGATTCTTGCAGTGGATGTTCGAGGAATTCCCAAACTTGTTCGATGATGTTTGCAAAGTCGGCGCTCTCGGTAGTGTCGGTATTCATCTTTTCCAGAAAGTTCTTCCAGCGTGTGTTGCTGGCGGATGCGAATTCCATGGAGAGAGACTCAGGTTTTTCGATGGGCAGGTCTGTGTCGCGGTGGTTGAAGGTGGTCTCAATCGCCTTTCGCAACGGCTGACTCTCAAATTCAAAAGTCTGGGAGAGCAGCCAGATATCGTAGTAGTCTTTCATGCGACTGTTCAAGCCTCCGTGTTGGATCATGGCGTGAAATTTCTCCGCTACAACTGCTTCCTTTGGGTAACCCATCATACGGATTTGTTCGAGGTCGGGCAGAATGTTCGGATACCCCACAATCTCAGCCTTTGATGCGAGTTCATCGGAGAAGCCGATATCAATCTGAACCATAATTCTCGAACGCGCCAAAAGGGCAGTCAATTTGACGCGGATGCCCTGGTAGTCGGCGTCAATCTGCGTTTCCCCGATTGAAATTGAATCGAGATCGAAGATAAGGCCATCCTCAGGCGCGGATACTTTTGCTACTTCTCTGAAAATTTCCAACAAGCGTTCGCTGTCGTTTGTGACGTAGCCGCGAAAATCAATGTCCTTCGTCGGTCTTCGCAACGGGACATTCCAAACATAAAACAACAACCCACCTTTGAGAATGAATTTTGTCGCGTATTTGGTTTTGGAAAGCCGATAGAGAAAACGCTCCATCGCGTAATATTGGAGGATTTCTGCGAACGGTCGTCCCAAAATTTCGGATTTATTTTTCAGCCGCGCCAATATGGAAGCGGGAATGTTCGTAACTGGCTTTTTCATATCAACGCCTCCAGATACGGACGCATGATCTTCTCCACGCGATCAACCCTGGCATACTTCAGCAGCAGGGATACGTTCATTTTGGGTTGACGCATGTAATCCTTGAGCGCTTCGAGCGCGATATCCATGCCGATCTTTTCGCGGAACTTGAAACAGTCAGCGACCGTTTTCTCGCGATCGTAGATTTTGACCGTGACGCCATCCATCTCATGCTCGACGATCCCCGCCTGATATGGCTCCTGGGAAAAATGGAAAACGCGGATGGGAGGATATGGAATCTTCGGCGTTTTGACATCACGCGGCAGGGCAAAATAGACCGAGTGGGGAATTTGAGTGGTCAGTTCGTGAAAGTACAGCGCGGAAATGAGACAGAACACCGCGCGCGGCACGCGCAGGCTGAGATTCACCAGGTCGGGATTCCCTGGCATGGGGGTGTCGCTCAGGCGGTAAATCCCCTGCGCCTCACGGACAAGTTCGCCTGATTTGACCATTTCATACAGAACGTGTTTTGGCACGCCAAGGTCAATGGCTTTCGAGGCGCGCAGGATGCCGCTATTGGCGGTGAAAATTCGTTTGTAGTTTGCCATACGTGTATTATACAACGAAAATACCATACTTTTGAAAATGTATGGTATTTCGGGAAATTGTCGTGAATCGGCTACTGTTGAGACCGAGCACACCGACCGAAGGTAGCGCCATAGTAGAAGCCGAGAGAGATGTCGCGCAAGATTTGTTTGTTGGCAGATGGGACGAGACGCCCCACTTTGTTCATGGATAGATGACGAGGGATTCGTTTGCCATAGTGGGGTGATTTCACCTTATCAGGAATTTTGGGAAAAGCAATTGCAGGGAAATAAAGCCTGTGTTTGCTCATGATTTCAGGTAAGATTGCTCGCGACACTCCTCCCCTCACATTTGGAGTCCCCATGAAAACAAAAGAAGAAATCGTAACCAACTGGCTTCCGCGTTACACCGATACCGCCCTCGCAGATTTCGGCCAATACATTTTGCTGGTCAACTTTGAGTCTTATCTGACCATGTTCTCGCAGTGGTTCAACGTCCCCATTCGCGGCGAGGGCAACCCCATGCCCAATGTCACCGCCGAGGGCATCACGCTGATCAATTTTGGGATGGGCAGCGCCAACGCCGCCACGGTCATGGACCTGTTGAGCGCCATCCAGCCGAAAGCCTGTCTCTTTTTGGGAAAATGCGGCGGCCTCAAGAAAAAGAACAAGGTCGGCGATTTGATCCTGCCGATCGCGGCCATCCGCGGCGAAGGCACCTCCAGCGACTATTTCCCGCCCGAAGTCCCGGCCCTGCCCGCCTTCAATCTGCAAAAAGCAGTCTCGACGACGATCCGCAACCATGATCGTGACTACTGGACCGGCACCGTTTACACCACCAACCGCCGCGTCTGGGAGCACGACGAGGCGTTCAAGGCCTACCTGCGCCGCATCCGCGCCATGGCGATTGACATGGAAACAGCCACCCTGTTCATCACAGGTTTCCATAACGAAATCTCGGTCGGCGCCTTGTTATTGGTCTCCGACCAGCCGATGATCCCCGGCGGAGTCAAGACTGCCCGAAGCGATAAAAAAGTGACACAGAAGTATCTGGACATGCACCTGCAAATCGGGATCGATTCGCTCAAAGAGTTGATCAACAACGGGCAGACCGTCAAACACTTGCAGTTCTAGCGCCGCAACCGCATCAAAACGAATAACTTTCCCCGGGCTTCAAAATCACCGCCTTCGTCTTCGTTTCCTTCTGGACGCGTTCCGCCCAGGCCCTGGCGTCCTGCGCCAGCAGATCCCAGGTGTTGTAGTGGATGGGGATGACGGCCTTCGGCTCCAGCATTTTGACGGCGCGCAGCGCGTCATCGGGCCCCATGGTGTAGTTGTCGCCGATGGGCAGCGCCGCCAGGTCGAGGCCCTCCTCGCCGATCAATTTCATGTCGCCGAACAGGCCGGTGTCCTGGGCGAAGTAGAGTTTCTTCCCGTCGTTAGTCGTCAGCAGGAAGCCGCAGGGATTTCCGCCGTTCGAGCCGTCGGGGAGCATCGAGCCGTGCAGGACCAGCGTCAATTTGAGATAGCCGAAGGGATGCCTGTGTCCGCCGCCCAGGTGCTGTCCGTGAGTCTTCTCCACGCCCTGTTTCGCGAACCATTCCGTGATTTCGAAGTTGCTGATGATCGTCGCGCCCGTTCGTTTGGCGATCGCGACCGCGTCGCCGACGTGGTCGTCGTGTCCGTGGCTGACGAGAATGTAGTCCGCCTCAACCGCTTTGGGGGAGAGCGAAGCGGCGGGGTTTCCGTCAAAGAAGGGGGCAATGACGAGTTTGTACCCGCCGTTTCGAGTCCGAGGGTAGCGTGTCCGTGCCAGGTCAGTGTTGTAGTTTATTTTTGTAACGCCGCGCCATCCCGCCCGCAAGCAGGGTCAATGAAACCAGAACCATGAAGACTCCTGCGGAAGCGGTGATGAACGAAGAATACTGGACGATAAAAAATCCCCAAAACGGTCCAAGAAAGACAAATACGAAGAAGATGGTACCGTCGCGCAGGTTCAATCGTCCGAATGCGCGCCACAGGTTATAAGGTACCACGCGCGCCCCAATGGTTCCCACACAAAGCGGCGCGAGCAGGGCGGCCAATTCGAACCAGGGTGTTGAAGGCCAATGCAGGTAAAACCGGATCAGTGCGATGAGAAAGACTGCGTAATAGCCAAGTTGAAACCCGATAAAAGCGCCCTGATGGGTGTAGAGGCGGAGAGCCAACGAATTGGATAATTGATGCTTTTGCCAAAACCCATTGTTTTTCGTTTCCGCCAGGAGACCGATAAAGGTTGGAAGTGTCAGCGTCCCCGCGGCATATAAGACCGCGGCCGACAGGATTTCCTCCTGGTTGGCAAACGGCCAGCGCAGGGATGGCGCAATCAGCGCGCGCGTTAGCAGCCATACCCAGACCATGATCAACGCGCGCAGGAAATTGCGCGCGGAAAGCCGATCGGTCAGGGCGCTTAACAATGCCGCGGCCATACGCGGCCATGCAGGGGGCGGCCCTTCCTTGGCTTTTTCCAGCAAGGCGATCAATGCTTCGTCGGCTCCAAAGAAAACATTCTCCAGGCGGAAAGCCGGCGCCTTTTGGGATGAGTGGGAAGGGGATGGATCGTTTGCGTCTGTCTCCACCGGCTCTTCTGGAAACACCCGTTTCGTTTCGGTTGAATTTAGGGCGCGATAGTTTCCAGCCTCCAGAAGTTTATTTGCCTCCAGTGGATCTTTAATCCCTCCACGTTCATGCAATATCCTGAGTAATCCCAGCAGGGTCAGGCGGTCATCGGCATGGAGTTTGCTCTTTCCGCGTTCCCAATCGCTGACTGCCGCGCCGCTGAATCCAACCCCCAATTCCTCGCGCAATAACCCTCCCAGCCGTTGCTGGGACAGGGGTTTTCCGGATACCGGGTCCGTGCTGCGCAACCGAAAGACGCGCAGGAGTGTCCCAAAATCAGTCACGTTGTCCGCCTCGGATTCAAGCAACACTTAAGCAGTTTCAAGCGAATGGCGATGGATTTCCAGATCTTCTTTGGATATAACCCTGCCAGTCTGCCAGGAAGAATTTCCCGGGTGGAAAAATACCAGAACTTTAACAATTAAATTCATTCCGTCATCTCGTTCCCAGCCTGACTAGAGGGATGGGGCCATGTGACCTGGATGCGGGTCCCCGTTTTCAAGCCCGAAGCGATATCGGTCTTTGCGCCGATCAGGCTGGCGCGTTCCACGATCCCGGCCAGCCCGAAGTGCTTATGGATGAGCAGGTCGTCCAGTTCCAGTCGTTCTCCCATCTCGAAGCCGACGCCGTTATCCTGAATGTCGAGAATGACTTCCTGCGCGTCCAATTGGGCAGAGATGATGACGTGGGTCGCTTTTGCATGACGCACGGCGTTCTCGCACGCCTCCTGCACGATGCGGAACAGGTGCTGCTCGACGTTTTGCGGATACCGCTCTTCGCCTCCCCACAGCGCGAGCGTGACCAGCGCTTGATTTCCGCTGCGTTCCATCAAATTCTGTGCCAGTTCCTCGAGCGCGAGTTTTAAGCCGTAATTGAGCATGGGCGGCCGCAGGTCGCTGACGATTTCCCGCAGGCGCTGAACAACTTCCTCGTAGGCCTGCTGAAAATTCGGCGACAGGTTTGACTCGTCAACGTTCATCCGCAGGACCGCCAGTTGGTTGAGGACGCTGTCGTGCAATTCCAGGGCGAGGCGATGCCGTTCTTCCTCATGGCGGTCAATGTCCAACTGATACAGTGTCCTGAGGCGTTCGGCTTGCAGAAGATTGCTCATGGCGATCGCGGTTTGGTCGGCGAGCGACTGGAAGATGGGGATCTCCGCCGCGTGGTAGGCGTCATCGGGGTCGCGGCGTCCGAGCAGCCACAGTCCGAGGGTTTCGCCGCCAACCCCGAGGGTGAGGATGAGGCGAATCCACGGATGAGGCAACCCATCCGCAGGCGGAAGATACCGTCCGACCAGGGAGATCAGTTCGGTTGTCTCCTCCCTGCCCGGTAATTGATCCCTGCTAATTCCTTTAACAAGCAGCGCTTCGTATGAGTCGTCGGAGAGTTGGATGAAAGCGTAGTGGCGCACGAGCAGGCTGGGAAAAACCTCCTGCTCCAGGAGCGTCAACAGCCCTGTGATGGAAGCGCTGGTTGTGATACGGGAAGAATAGTTCTCCAGCAGGTTTTGATAGGGAAGCCTGATCCCCAGGAGACGCTGGTCCACGAATCTTTGGAAGACCGGAAATGCCAAAATGGAGATAAACGCCGTAAGCGAGGCAGCCACCACCGAGAAGAAAACCAGCGCGCCCTGCGAGATGGGAGACAGGACGGCAGGCGCAATCAGGAACAGCAGGAGCGTGCCGAGCAGGGTCAGGTAAATGTAGATGGACAGGAACCGGTTGGCGCGCAGTTCCAAACCTCCCAATTGCCGGCGATACACAATGTAAACATAAGCTGCCGGTATGATCGGCAAAGCCAGCAGCGCCAGCGGCCCGATTTGCGGTATGCGGCCGGACACGCCGGCAAGTCCCAGGCTGGTAATGGGGATGATGGCGACCAAAAAGGCGATTCCGAGCAGGACCACTTCCCGCCGCTGGGCGGGCTGTCGAACGGCATGGACGATCAATAACACGATGCTGCCTGTAAACATGAGGAGAAATCCCAGGGAATAGAAAGTCCGTGGGAAGACCTGGAACAATTCACCAACAGCCAGGGCCCCGCCTGTAATATATGCCAAGGCCCGGCCCCAGGTTGGGATTTTCTTCAAGGGCTGGGGAAAAATCCAGTGCAAGTGGAGATAGACAGGCAACAACAGCCAGGTCACGGCATGTAACAGAAGCGAACTCCCCCAAACCTGCCAGGCGGATACGCACCCGACGATCACCCAAAACCCTGTCAAATAATTGGCGATGGACAATAACCGCCAGCGCGCGTCCCTGGGGCGCATAAAGACCTGGGTCAACATTCCGAAAGCCCAGAAAATGTAGGCCAGCCACCAGAGGTTGAGAAACCGGTCCATGAATTCCTGCGGGGTAAAACCCGGGAACTCCCAGGCAACGTTCACCACCGAGCCATCCCGCCGGAGGACGATTTCCACGGTCTGGCCAGCCTCCACGTGTTCGAAGTACACCTGCCTCGCGTCGGATTTGTGTTTTGGCAGGGAGACACCGTCAATGCTTTCAATGATGTCCCTCTTCTGGATGGCCGAGGCGGGTTCGTCGGTTGCGTAGATTTCGATGACTTCCCCATTGGATGGATTGAAATAGAAACCGGAGTAGGGCGCCGCGAAAAAGAAGGCATAACTAAAAACCAGGATCAAAACCAGAACGACCGCGGAAAGCAGGATCTCTTCTGGGCGTTGGGACGGGGAGAGGCTTTTTCGCATGGCGGCATTCCTGTTGAAAGTTTCTTTTCCTACCGCACATCCGTCACACCTGCACTGCACCGAACGCAGTGCGGTGCAAGTGTTGCGACCTTCGGGAAGCAATCTCCTGGACCATGGGATTTTGCCAGTCTGGAGGGATTGCTTCGCCGCCAGAAGAACACTAGCGTCTCGCAACACTTGCACCAGCACGCAAGTGCAGGTGTGACGACGTTCAGGAGTTTTGTACGGTAGAGAAAACTTCTTGAAAGAAAGGAGGTGATTGTATTATAGCGTAGAACAACCATCCGTTCATTGCCCTTTGCAAATCGTTTGATCCAACTCTAGTACAGGAGGTACTTTCCATGTTCAACATGCAAGTTTTCCACAAGTGGCTGACGTCCACAGCGAAAGCCTCGAATGACTACCGGGATCGTTTGACGCGGTTGGCCCGCCTCGACCGCGGCCAGATCCTGCGCGCCACGGCTGATTTGACGTGGGTCATCTGGAACGCCGGTGAGGCAGCCAAGTCCTGCTGACATCCGGCAGACCTGACATGTCTCACCCGCGCCGCAGTTAACCAAAACGATTGCGCGGACGCGGGTCACGATTGATTGGACTCTCGCGGAGACACCTTCGGCAGGTCTCACGCGCCGCAGTTAACCAAAACAATGGCGCGGACGCGGGTCACGGTTGATTGGACTCTCGCGGACTACAGTACCCGTCAGGGTAGACATGTCAGGTCTCACACCCTCAGGAGAATGCCATGGATATTTATGAGCAGATTGTCACTTGTTTTTTGAGCATCCCCGGCGTGAGCAGGTGGGAGGAAACGCAGATTCTGTTTCGCCGCATTGCAGCCGGTAAGCCCGACCATTGGATGCTGCCCCTGCGGGCGTGCGAAGCAGTCGGTGGGACGCGTGAGCAGGCGATCCCTGCGGCCGTTGCCATCGCCTGCGCCCATATCGGTATCATCCTTGTGGACGATATGCTGGACGCCGATCCGCGCGGCGAGTACAGGCGCATCGGCGCACCCGCCGCTTCGAATTTGGCCTGCGCCTTCCAATCGGCTTCGCTCGGGGCGGTGGCCCTCACTGACGCCCAGCCGGAAGCGCGATTAGCCGCGCTCAGTGGTGTGAACGCGATGTTCTTTACAACAGCGTTGGGACAATTCTGGGATACCCAATCCCCGGCGGATGAAACCGCTTATTGGCGAGTCGTTCAAACCAAGAGTTCCCCCTTTTTTGGCGCGGCGCTGTATATTGGTGGGCTGGCGGGAGGCGCATCCATTGAAACTGCGGAGCGCCTGGGGGAACTCGGAGGCTTGTATGGGGAGGCAATCCAAATCCACGACGATCTGAACGACAGCCTGTCTGTCCCGGCCAACCCGGATTGGATCCAGGGACGCTCGCCCCTGCCCATTCTATTCGCGAAACAAGTAGATCATCCACAACGGGATCGCTTCCTGAAGTTGTGTGAAAATATCCTCGATGCAGGCGCCCTGGCGGAAGCGCAGGAAATCCTGATCCATTGCGGCGCGGTCAGTTATTGCGTGGATCAGTTACTACGCAAGTACATGTCCGCCTGTGAGTACCTGGACGCGGTAATGCTCCAGCAGTGCGACGCGCTGGAAGCCTTATTCCAGGGCGTTGTGACACCTGTTTGGAAATTGCTTGATGAAATGGGGGAGACGCCGCCGGATCTTCCTACATTGAAGGAGTTGGCGGCTCGGGAGTGATCAAACCCAGCTGGCGCGCTTTGACGACCGCGGCGGTGCGGCTGCGGACATCCAGCTTCAGGTAGGCAACCGAAAGCAGGTTGCGGGCAGTCGAATGGCCGATGGACATTTTCTGCGCCAAATCCGCAGTGGTGCAGTTCGGGTAGGCGGCGCAGAGCGACAGCGCTTCCAATTGGCGGGCGCTCAATAATTCCTTGCTGGTTTTCGCCAGGTATTGCGCGTACAACTGATGCGCTTTTTGGCTGAAATAAATTCCCCCGCCCGCAACCGAGAGCACCACATTTCCCAGGTCGCGGATCGCGGACTGGTCATCCTTTAATATATAGCCGCTGGCCCCGGCTTCCATCACCGAGCGGATGAGCCCGCGTTCGGCGTACATGCTGATGACCAGTACGCTCAGGTTTGGGTAGGCTTGAAGCAGCTTGGGGATGGAATGCAGGATCGGGTAGGGATTGGGGTTATCGGGCGCGGTGGGAACGTTCACGTCGAGCAGTAACACGTCGGTGGGATGTGTTGCCAGCGCCGGTTCGACATCCTCCCCGTAGGCGAGCGTCGCCGCTATTTCAATTTGTGGATTATTGTTCAAACGGAAGAGATAGCCATCAATAATGCTCTGATGGTCGTCCAGTATTGTCACACGTATTTTTTTAGTCATATTCCACACTCCCTCGTTGTGATATTTCAAGGTTAGCAGAAAACGGAATGTAATTCAAGCCTTTTGCCTAAAGTCAGTACAAATGCCTGTGCCTTGTAACTTTTGTCTATGAAACTGTAACTTGGGAATCTCTACAATATACCCCTTGCCGCTCACTTTTTGGCTTCTATAAATGGAGACTACACTCTGTCCGATATTGGACAGGGAGGTCATCAGGCGGGCGCTTTCGAATCCAAGGCTTTTTGTGTATGACATGGAGTTATGTTTTATGTTGAGAAAGTTACGTTTATGGAAACATTATGCGCATGGAACATGATTCGCGCAAAGCAGAAACAAGTCCGCCTTCGGTTTCCTCACCGAACATGATTGTTGAAAACCACCTCCACCTCCGGGACGCCGCCCAGCCGGTACAGGTAGCCATCCACAACGCTTTGGTGATCATCCAGGATTGTCACGCGAACCATTTTAGCCATACAATGCCCTTCCATTCGGCATTTCAAGGGTAGCAAAAAAAACGCGCAAATGCAAGGCTTTTTTCAAAATCAGTACAAATGTCTATGCGGGGGCGCCGCCTGTCTATTGAATTATAACGATAAACCCCCTACAATGGTCATGGTTACATTTGCAGGGAGTGGGGTGAAAAGGGGAGGATGTGCGTTTCATTCCAGGGGACCGCAGAGGAAAGAGGGAACCCGCGACTGCGGATGGAATGAAACGCACTTTTGTTTTAAGGGGGTCATTCCATTCAACGAACAACAATCTTACGTTCCAACTCATTAGGAACGGCTTCTCCTCCCTCTGTTATAATCCCCCGCCGAAAGGCGAAACATGCTCAAAGGAATAGTTAAATTCTTGGGTGGCGACACCCACAAACGGACCATGGAGTCCCTCTTCCCGCTCGTGGACGAGATCAACGCGCTCGAAGCCCAATTCGAAGTCCTCAGCGACGAAGCCCTGCGCGCCAAAACGGACGAGTTCCGCTCCCGCCTTCTCCCCTCTCCTGTAATCGGGAGAGGGGCCGGGGGTGAGGGGCTGGATGACATCCTCCCCGAAGCCTTCGCGGTCGTGCGCGAGGCCGCCAAGCGCACCATCGGCCAGCGTCCCTTCGACGTTCAGTTGATCGGCGGCATCGTCCTGCACCGCGGCCAGATCGCCGAGATGCGGACGGGCGAGGGCAAGACCCTCGTCGCCACCCTGCCCATCTATCTAAACGCGCTGGCAGGCCGGGGCGTCCATCTCGTCACCGTCAACGATTATCTCGCCCGCCTGCATGGCCGCTGGATGGGCAGGATCTACGGTTTTCTGGGACTCTCCGTCGGCATCCTGCAAATGGCCGCGGCCACCGAGAACGGCAAGAAGGCCTTCCTCTACGACCCCACGCGCGAATCCCCGCACGAAGACCAGCACAACCTGCGGATGGTGGAGCGCGCCGAGGCCTACGCCGCGGACGTCACCTACGGCACCAACTCCGAGTTCGGCTTCGACTACCTGCGCGACAACATGACCATGCGCCTCGAAGACCGCGTCCAGCGCGGGCATCACTACGCCATCGTGGACGAGGTGGACAACGTGCTCATTGACGAGGCGCGCACGCCGCTTATCATCTCCGGGCCGGCCTCCGGTGACCTGGAATGGTACACAAAGATGGCGCAGTTGGTGAAACAACTCAAGCCCGAAGATTACGAGGTCAACGAAAAAGACCGCTCTATTACACTGACCGAGGTCGGCATCGCGCACGTGGAGCAACTGCTCGGCCAGCCGCTCCAGGACCCTGAACGGCCTGAGGATGTGACCCCCGAGCAGGCGCGCCTGCTGGGCTACCTCGAACAGGCCTTGCGCGCCCAGCATCTCTTCCGCCGCAACCGCGAGTACCTCGTGCAGGGTGGAAAGGTCCTGATCGTGGACGAGAACACCGGGCGCATGATGCCCGGTCGCCGCTGGAGCGACGGCCTGCACCAGGCCGTGGAGGCCAAGGAAGGCGTGCGCATCGAGCCCGAAAGCGTCACCTACGCCACCATCACCCTGCAAAATTACTTCCGCATGTACGAAAAACTGGCGGGCATGACCGGCACCGCCCTCACCGAAGCGGAAGAGTTTGACAAGATCTACAAACTCGAAGTCGCCCCCATCATCACCAACCTCGAATACCAGGCCTCGCGCCCCGATTCGCCGCTGGTGGAAGTTAAAAGCAAGGATGAGGAAGGCTACCCCGTCATCTACTTTGCCCGCCGCCCCCCCTCTCCCGTAATCGGGAGAGGGGCCGGGGGTGAGGGCAGGGGTGAAGCAACTCCTCTTTACTGGCGCCGCAAGGATTATCCCGACATCATCTTCCGCACCGTGGAGGCCAAACTGCGCGCGGTGGCAACCGAGATCGTCCGCCACCACGTGATGGGACGTCCCCTGCTCATCGGCACCACCTCAGTCGAATCCTCGGACTTTCTCTCCAGCCGCCTGCGCGCCGACCCCGTCCGCCGCCTCCTGCAGGTGCAATTGATCCGCAAGTTGTGGTTCGAGCAGAACAACCGCGAGGAAGACGGACTGCGCATCCCCGAGCTGGAGCCGCTCTACGTCCCGCTCGAAAAACTGGACCCGTCCGCCCTGCGCGCGTTCGCCAAACCGCTGGGGCTGGCCACCATCAACCTCGAAGACGCGGAGAATATGCCGCGCCTGCTCGAGATCCTGTCCCTGCGCGCGGAGGATGCCCCTCGCTTGAAATCCGTCATTTCGGCCGGCGTCCCTCACCAGGTCCTGAACGCCCGCAAGCACACGGAGGAGAGTCAGATCATCGCGGACGCGGGCGCGTTCGGCGCGGTCACCATCGCCACCTCCATGGCAGGCCGCGGCGTGGACATCAAATTGGGCGGCGAGATTGACGAGAACGACGTCTCATTTACAAAAGACTTTTTGCACGGCGTGAGCGTGGCAGACCCCTACGATATGTCCAACGCCGAGGCGCTCGAAGCCCTGCTCACCTATGCCATCCGCGACGAAAACACCGGCCTCAGCCCGAACGGGAACCGCCTGGAATTTTTCGCCAAAGCCCGCGCCGCGTTCGTGAATAAATACGGGCAGGCGGGCGGCGACGATTGGTCGCAGCTCTCGAACATTCTCTACACCAAACTCGGCCTCGGGCTGAAAGCCTCCGAAAGCCTGGCCGCCTTCTGGAAACACACCGAACAGGAAATGCAGGTACGCACCCTCGGCGGGCTGGCCGTCCTCGCCACCGAGCGCCACGAAGCGCGCCGCATTGACAACCAGTTGCGCGGCCGTTCCGCGCGCCAGGGCGACCCCGGCTCCTCGCGCTTCTACCTTTCGATGGAAGACGACCTGATGCGTATTCAGGGCGGCGAACAGGTCAGCAACATGATGACCCGCCTGCATGTGGACGATGCCTTCCCGCTCGAAGTGAAACTCGTCAGCAACCTGATCGAGCAGTCACAGCACCGCGTCGAGGGCGCGAACTTCGACGTCCGCAAACACCTGCTCGAATACGATGATGTGCTCAACCAACAGCGCACGCAAATCTACTCCCAGCGCAACCGCGTCTTTTCCAAAGAAGACCTGCGCGACGATGTGCAGGAAATGCTCACCGCCGAAGTCCGCAAGCGCGTGGAAGCCGCGTTCGATGACAAAGAAAACACCTGGCGGCTTCTGGCCTGGCTCGACCAGGTCCAGCCGACCTTCGCGCTGGGCGACCAGGGACTCTTCCCCTCGTACACCCTGAAATTGATCCTCGATGAATTCGCTTCGCAACCCGACCCCAAAGCGGCCGCCGTTGAACTGGCCGATCGCACGCTGGAGATCGAACACGGCTACCTGCAGCGCGCCATCGAAACCGCCATCGAACGCGCCACCGAAGCGTTGCAGACCCAGACCGCCGAGCGCAAAGACCTGCTCGACACGTTCTTCTCCGGCCTGCGCGACGCCGAGGAAAAACCCAAGCCCCAGCAAATGCTGGAGGAACTGCAATCCCTCGTGCACGTTCCCATCAAGTTGGACAACAACAAATTACGCGCACTCGCCAACGATCCCGAGGAAGTGAAGGAAGAGATCCTCGAGATGGTCGCGACGCAACTCACCGACCTGAGCGTGAGCCGTCTCGTCGGCGCGGTGGAAAACCGCCTCGGCGAATCGCTCGGCCTCTCGAAGGACGCGCTGGCCGAAATGCCCTGGGACGAGTTGACCGAAGCCGTCGCCGAGCGGAGCGCCTCCGTGCTGGCGCGTCAGCGCGAACGGCTGGCGGGCGCGGACGGGCTGATCGCCCGCGACGCCGACCTGCTGCTCCCGCGCGAATCCCTCGCCGACGATTCCAGCAACCTGCGTTTCCTGCTGACGCTCTCGCAGGGCGCGCGCAACGTCTTTGATGCGCGCACGCACCGTTCGGTGAAGCAGGTCTACCAGCGTCTCAACTACAGTTTCCGCGCCTCGGAACTCCTGCAAAACAAGGCCGCCGAGGATGTGATCGAGGAGATACTCGTCCACCTCGAAGGCGCCGAGGACGCGCTCACCCTCGCCTGGGGCCGCGATGAACTCACTCGACGCGGCGAACAGGCCAAAGGTCAGGATGAAGCGAGGGAGTTGGGCTTCCGTCTCCTCAACGAGGCGCACCGTCGCCTGCTCCTTTCGGCTATCACCGAGTTATGGGTGGACTACCTGACGCGCGTCGAAGCCCTGCGCGTGGCCATCGGCCTGGAAGCCTACGCCCAGCGCGATCCGCTGGTACAATATAAGAGCCGCGCCTCCGAAATGTTCCAGGGACTGCTGGAAGACATCCGCGGACTGGTGATCGGACGGCTGTTCGCCGTCCAGCGCCGCCCCAGCCTGGACCTGCTGGAGGAAGCTGCGGACGAGGCCAAACCCGCCGCGCTCGCGCAAGCCCCCGGCAAAAAGAAACGCAAGCGGCATTAAGGTTTTCCGTGACCCAATCCTATTCCGACACCGACATATTCCGCCTCTCCCCAAAAGTGGAACTGCACCGCCATCTCGAAGGCACCCTGCGCCTCGAGACGATGCTCGAAATTGCGCGGGCGCACAGCATCACCGTGCCGGCCAGTTTGAGCGGGCTGGTGCAAGTGCAGGATAGCGACCCGCTGACCTTCCAGAATTTTCTCGCCAAGTTCAACACGCTCAGGCTCTTCTACCGCTCGCCGGATGTGATTGACCGAATTACACGGGAGGCGGTGGAGGACGCCGCCAAAGACAACGTGCGCTATCTCGAACTGCGCTTCACGCCCGTGGCGCTCAGCCGCGCCGAACGTTTTCCCATGCACGAAGTGATGAACTGGGTCGCCGCCAGCGCCCGCGAGGCCGCCAAAAAGTACAAGCTGAAGGTCGGGCTGATCGCCTCGGTCAACCGCCATGAAAGTCCCGAACTGGCCGAGCAGGTGGCCTGGCTGGCGGCGGAACACATCCAGGATGGAGTCGTCGGCCTGGATTTGGCGGGCAACGAAGCGGATTTTCCCGCCAAACCGTTCGTGGGCATTTTCAAGGAGGCGCGCCAGGCGGGCTTGCATCTCACCATCCACGCGGGCGAGTGGGGCGGCGCTCAGAACGTCCGCGAGGCCATCGAGGAATTCGGCGCGGAGCGCATCGGTCACGGTGTGCGGGTAATGGAGGACGGCTACACCGCCGCGCTGGCAAAGGAACGCGGCACGGTCTTCGAGGTGTGCATCACCAGCAATTACCAGTCGGGCGTCGTCCCCGCGCAGGAAAAACACCCCCTGCCGCGCATGTTGGATGCCGGGCTGAACGTGACCCTCAACACCGACGACCCGTCCGTTTCGCGCATCACCCTCAGCCACGAATACCGCCGCGCCTGTTCAGAACTGGACGTGTCTGTGGACGTGTTGAAGGGACGCATCCTGGCCGCGGCGCAGGCTTCGTTCCTGCCCGAAAAAGATAAGAAAGAACTGGTCAAGAACGTCAAGAAAGAGTTGAAACTGTAAAGCGAGATAATATCTCGCTCTACAATAATCACCACGAAGACCCGAAGGGTAGCAAAGGCGCTCCTTTGTATCTTTCGTGATTTTGTGGTGAGAACGCCCTCACCCCTGCACCCCTCTCCCAATTTTGGGAGAGGGGACGGGGTGAGGGCAACACCACCAAAGGAGTCAGCCATGAACGATCTATTTAAGTCCCGCGACGTATTGAAAGTGGGAAAGCAGGAATACGTCATCTTCCGCCTCGACGCGTTGGAGAAGGCCGGTTTAACCAAACTCAGCAAACTGCCGTATTCCATCCGCGTCGTGCTCGAAGCCGCTCTCCGTCAATGCAACGACAAGGAAATCATCCAGCAGGATGTGAAGAACATCGCCGCGTGGACTCCCAAAGGCGCGCGCCCCGGCATCCCGTTCCTGCCCGGCCGCGTCATCATGCAGGACTTCACGGGCGTGCCCGCCGTCGTGGACCTGGCCGCCATGCGCGCGGCCGTCGCGCGTCTCGGCGGCGACCCGAAGAAGATCAATCCGCTCGTGCCGGTGGACCTGGTCATTGACCACTCGGTGCAGGTGGACTTCTTCGCCACCGCCGACGCGCTCAATCGCAACACCGAAGTCGAGTTCCAACGCAACCGCGAACGTTATGAATTTTTGAAATGGGGACAAAAGGCATTCCGCAATTTCCGCGTCGTCCCGCCGATGACCGGCATCGTCCATCAGGTCAATCTTGAAAATCTCGCGCAAGTTGTGATGACCAGGCACCAGACTTCCGAAGTCTCGGAGACTTCGGAAGTCTTACTCGCCTTCCCCGACACCCTCGTTGGCACGGACTCACACACCACCATGATCAACGGTCTCGGCGTGGTGGGCTGGGGCGTGGGCGGCATCGAAGCCGAAGCCGTCATGCTCGGCCAGCCCATGGACATGCTCCTGCCGGATGTGATCGGCTTCAAACTCACCGGCAAACTAAATGAAGGCGTCACCGCCACCGACCTCGTGCTCACCGTCACGCAGATGCTCCGCAAGAAGGGCGTGGTAGACAAGTTCGTGGAGTTCTTCGGCCCCGGCCTCGACTCGATGCCCCTCACCGACCGCGCCACCATCGCCAACATGTCCCCCGAATACGGCGCGACGATGGGCTACTTCCCCGTGGACGAAGAGACGCTCCGCTATATGCGGCTGACGGGACGCTCGGACGAAACGATTGCGCTGACCGAAACCTACCTGCGCGCGCAGGGACTCTTCCGCGACGCGAACAGCCCCGCCCCCGAATTCACCGATACGCTCGAGCTGGACCTCGGGACGGTTGTGCCCTCGCTGGCCGGTCCCAAACGCCCGCAGGACCGCGTCGCGCTGGCCGATATGAAGGCCACCTTCCGAAAGGCGTTGACCGCCCCGGTGAAGGAGCGCGGCTACGAACTCTCCGGCGAGGCCTTGACCCGCGAAGCCACCTTCGGCGCCCCACCTTCTTCGTTGTCGGGGCAGGCCAACGGCGGCTCGATGAAAATGAAACACGGCGCGGTCGTGATCGCGGCCATCACCTCCTGCACCAATACCAGCAATCCGTCTGTGATGATCGCGGCGGGACTGGTCGCGAAGAAAGCCGTGGAAAAAGGCCTGGCTGTAAAACCCTACGTCAAGACCTCGCTCGCGCCGGGGTCACGCGTCGTGACCGAGTATCTAAACCAGGCCGGGTTGATCGAGCCTCTGTCCAAGCTTGGATTCAACATCATCGCTTACGGTTGTACGACCTGCATCGGCAACTCCGGCCCACTGCCCGGCGAAGTCGCCAAGGCTGTGACCGGTTCCGACATCGTCGCGGCGGCGGTCATCTCGGGCAACCGCAACTTCGAGGGGCGCGTCCATCCGCTGGTGAAGGCCAACTATCTCGCCTCCCCGCCGCTGGTCGTCGCCTACGCCCTGGCCGGCACCGTGGACATTGACCTGGTCAACGAGCCGCTCGGCGCCGGGTCGGACGGCGCGGCGGTCTACCTCAAGGATTTGTGGCCCTCCCAGCAGGAAATCAGCGACATGATCGCGGCCAATGTCAAAGCCGGGATGTTCAAGGATAAATATGCAGACGTGTTCTCCGGCTCTGCCATGTGGAAGGAGATCAAGGTCAAGGAAGGCGACCTGTTCGAGTGGAGCGAAGAATCCACCTACATTCATCACCCGCCATATTTCCAAACGTTGACTTTGGATGTCCCGTCCATCCAGGAAATCAAGAATGCGCGCGTCCTGGGCGTGTTCGGCGACTCGATCACCACCGATCACATTTCCCCGGCTGGCAACATCGCAGCGGACTCTCCGGCTGGCAAGTTCCTGCAGGAGCGCGGCGTCCAGCCCAGGGACTTCAACCAGTACGGCACGCGGCGCGGCAATGACCTGGTGATGGCGCGCGGCACATTTGCGAACATCCGCTTGAAGAACCTGCTGGTCTCCCCGAAGGAAGGCAACTGGACGAAAGCGTTTAACGTTGAACGTTCAACGTTAAACGTTCAGGAAATGCCGATTTATGATGCGGCCATGCTTTATAAGGATGCTGGCGTTCCTACCATTATCCTCGCTGGCAAGGAATACGGGACAGGCTCCAGCCGCGACTGGGCCGCCAAGGGCCCGCTGTTGCAGGGCGTGAGGGCCGTCATCGCCGAATCGTTCGAGCGCATCCATCGCTCCAACCTGGTGGGCATGGGCATCCTCCCCTTGCGATTCGCCGAGGGTCAGAACGCCGAGTCCCTCGGCCTGGACGGAAGCGAAGTGTTCGACATCGAAGGCCTGAGCGACAAAATCAAACCCCAAAGCGAAGTCACGGTCAAAGCGAAGAAATCGGATGGTACGGTGATCGAGTTCAAGGCCACCGCGCTGTTGAATACCGATGTGGAAGTGAACTACTACCGCAATGGAGGCATCCTGCATACGGTGCTGAGGAATTTGGTAAAGTAGATCGCCGATCTAACAAGCGACAGTCACGCAGGTGTGACTGTCTCTTTTTTATTATGTCGCGA
Source organism: uncultured Anaerolineaceae bacterium (assembly GCA_964371065.1). Taxonomy (GTDB): domain Bacteria; phylum Chloroflexota; class Anaerolineae; order Anaerolineales; family Villigracilaceae; genus Denitrolinea. The sequence goes on from CAYJLS010000013.1 coordinate 19,542, forward strand.
TCACGAGACCCAGTATAACCAGGGCAAGTAACAAAGTTAGAGCTACGAGAATGACACCTGGCCCCCACCATCCCCAGAAAATGAGGAAGATGGATACAGCAATTAAAGCCGACAAAACCAGCAGAGGGCGTTTGGCGATTAAAACGCGTCGCGCGAGACTGGGAGATCGGTTCAGCCCATATAAGCCGACTCCCATCCCCAGCAGGCTCCATATAGCCATCACCGCGACAATTGTCCTTCCATTTGTCGGCAGATTGACGATAAAGACGCCGCACCTATCTTCACGGTTTGGCAGGGGGTAGGAAGAGTAGGTCAGGACCTCGACAAAGATGAAACGTCCCAGGTCAATATTCTCGGGTCCAATCGTCCATTCCACGGTTTTCGATTCACCGGGGGCAAGTTTAATGGATTCGATGGATAAAAAAGGCAGGACGGGTGTGCTGATTTCCGTTCTGATACCGGGGGTAAGCGGCTTGCCGGTGGTATTGGTAAGGCGCAATGAAACTTTGTTCACTTCGCCGGGTGTCATGAAAATTGGACAATTCAAACCGGGGAGAGGGTTGCTGGCGCGGCGATAAAATCCATACATCTGCGCTTCCACGTCTGCCCATGTTGCAAGCAGGACCAGCGTGAAGCCAATAAGAACGGCCAGGATATAGATCACAATACTAACAATGAGCGGGGGTTGTCTGTTTTTCATGGTTATGTTTTGATGGATGAGATGCGCAGATTTTAGCCGTTTTTTAGTTCATTGGGACATTTTCGGTTATCTCGATCAGATGCAATAATGACCGCACTGCAAAAACCTTTTGAGTGTGACTAAATCGAGTTGGTCAACCTTTAGGCAACATTGCCAAGGTCTGTTCCGCCTCGCGCCGGGCGAGGCTCCATGGTCAACGGATGGGAAACGGATAAGCGGATGGAGGACAGCAAGATGAGGAGTCGCCCCATCCGTTTACACCGCACTTGCGGTGGGTGCAGGTGTCCGTTTAATATCCTGGTACAGTACACTGGACAAAGATGAGCCGGTGGGATAAAACGGAGTAGGATCGACCAAATCCACTCGAAGTATCCCACCGGCCATTTGACCCGGGAAGCAGGACCCTTTGTATCCCGCGCCGTGAGCGCCGTCAACGGACCGTCCCCCGGGTCACGCCAGAGCGTACTGTCCAAAGCAGTCGGCGCTGCGAGCGCCATAACAGGAGAACAGGCTCGGCGTCCGGTATGACCTCCAAAGAGGCTCAGGAGGCATCTATGCTGCGGCCGTCCGGTGACGTGGTATCTACGCCGATTGACGGGTCATAGTCCTGCATAGACAGGAAACCCAGGAAAAAGTCGCCGCTGGCCGTCAGATTGTGGCCCGACAGGTCCACGTCGAACCAGTTGGCGCCGGCCGGCGGCGTGACCTGGCTCTGCGATTGGTTCGACTCGGCGCTGCCGTCAGTTGCGCGGAGCGGGCGATTACCTCAGCACGAGCGGCAGGTAGAGCGACGCGGTGCGCTTCCAGATGCGCACGCGAGCCTGGGCGCAGTACGGGTCGTCCAGCCGCCGGGCAGCCGTGACAATGTTGGCGGTCAGGTTCCGCAGATCCATCCCGCGCCAACCGCCGTTGTGATCACCCCCAGCGTATCTCGCGTTGATGCCAAATCCGAAGGTGGGATCGTTACATTCCCCCCGCACAATCAACATGTCGGGGTTCCAGTTCAGGTTGTGGTTGAAGTCGAACGTGCTGCCAGCCGCGATGTCCTGCCAGCCGCTGTCATAGTGCGGTGTGACGCCGCGCTGTACGATCACACGCACTTGATCAATATAGGGGTCATCGGGCATGCGGGTCACCTGAACCGCGTTGTTGGTCAGGTTGTGCCAGTAGGCGCCGCGCTGTGCCGGGGGAGCATCAATGGACAAGCCGCCAAAGCCAGCCTGATGGATGCCCAAGGCCGCACTCTTGAAATACAGTCCCACTGTCAGGTCATCGGCTGCGATATTCAGGTTGTGGTTGAATGGGAAGGTCTCGCCCTGGTTGATGTTCACCCACCCACTGTCCCACTGATCTGAGACGGGGGCTGGGATCCAGACCGTGACGCGAACCTGATCGGCAACATTGTCGTCAGGATAGCGATAGACCTCGATCGTATTGGTCGTCAGTCCCTGCCAGCGTGCGCCATACCAGTTGTTGGCCCATTCCAAGCCGCCATAGTTGCGGCGGTTGATGCCCAGACCGTCGTCCGTGTCATTGAACCACAAATCCACGGCATAGTCGTCCGGGTTGCCACCCAGGTTGTGGGTGAACGTGAGCGCCTGGTCCTGGTTGATAGTCACCCAACCGCTAGTCCAGTAGGCCGCGCCGCCGGGGGGATTGTACTCGAACGCGCCGATGTCGCAGATCGCGTTGCCATCCCCATTGCCGTCCAGTGGGCGGGTGACGCCGCGCTGGTCGGTGGAGGGGCAGCCGGTGTTGGCGCCGGCGTCAATCGCCGGGCTGCCGGACTGCAAGGCATGAGTCTGGGTAGCGCCGCCATTGCTTGCCAGCGCGCCGAGGAGTGGGTTGGTGTTGTTGAGATCGCCGGTCGCGGTGAAAGAGGTGGCGCAGGAAGTGTCGCTACTCAGGTTGTACCCTTGGGAAGTAAGCGCTTTGTTGAGATTGCAATTGGCGGCAGTGTTATTCGCGATGAGGGTATTCTTGAGCGTGGCATTGGTGAAAGCGTAGCCATCTTGCTTAAAACCGTCGCCGGTGTTGTTGCTGATAGTCACATTAGTCAGGCTGGCGGTATCCTGGTTGTAGAACCCGCCGCCGGAGTTTGCGGTGTTGCCGCTGATCGTGACGTTGGTCAAGGTCGTGGTTTCACCATTGGAGATACCGCCCCCCCCTCCGCCTGCAGTGTTATCACTGACGGTAACACCGGTCATTGTCACTGTGCCATCGTAGACACGCACGCCTCCGCCGTTGTCAGTTGCAGTATTACCGTTGATGGTGACATCGGTCAACGTTAGTGCGCCTCCTACGCCGTTGTAGATACCACCGCCGTCACTGGTCGTGGCGTTGCTGGTGACGACAACGTTGTTCAGCGTTAGCGTGCCGCTATTCGAAATGCCACCGCCATCGGCGGCGTTGCCGTTCCGAATCGTCACGCCATAGATGCTCGCCGTAACCCCACCAGGAACGTCGAACACCCGGCTCACGTTGTTGCCGCTGATCGCCAGACTCGCCGCACCGGGTCCGATGATGGTCAGGTTCTTGTTGATCGAGAGTTCGCCGCTGGTCAGCGTGATCGTGCCGCTGACGCCGGCGGCGAAGACGATGGTGTCGCCGGGAGCGGCGTTGGCGATTACCTGGCGCAGCGAACCCGCGCCGCTGTCATTCGTGTTAGTGACGGTAACGGTCGCGGCGTGCGCGACCGGAGCGCCGCCCACTGCCAGTCCCAAGAGCAGCAGCAGGGTAACCAGCGCAGTTCGTTTGTCCTTCATCGTTTCTCCTTTCGTGTCATGCTGTTCTGATGGATCATACGTGATAGAACCCATGTGTTCGTGTATTCTCTGCTCTTTCACCTCCTTCCCAGTAACAGGCCGGGGCCCGTTTCCGCGTATCTACCCTCAAAACAAATTGAGAACTATTTCAGCACTGCCGTGCTCGCCAGCACGAACAGCCACTGCGGCACAAAGCTGACAATGACCGTCACCAGCGCCATCGCGCCCCAGGTGAGGTCCAGCCAGAACTCGCGCTCGGTGGCAGGCTCGCCCTCGCGCATGTACATGGTGACGACCACGCGCAGGTAATAGTATGCAGAGACGAGCGAAGTCACGACGCCAATAATGGCGAGGCCATAGAAGCCGCCTGCGATCACAGAGCGGAAAAGGTAGAACTTGCCGACCAGCCCGAGCGTGGGCGGGAGACCGATCAGCGAGAGCATGAAGATCGTCATTGCGGCGGCAAGGGCGGGACGTTTTCGTCCGAGGCCGGCGTAATCGCTGATGGCGAGTCCGCTTCCCTCGGATTTTTCCAAAGCGATGACCACGCCCCACGCGCCAAAGTTGGTTACCGCGTAGGCGACGAGATAGAACAATCCCGCGGCAATCGAAACGGGCGCGACCTCGGGATTGCCGTACGGCACGAAGGCCATCAGGATGTAGCCCGCGTGCGCGATGCTGGAGTAGGCCAACATGCGCTTGATGTCGCTTTGAGAAATGGCGAGCAGGTTGCCGACGATCATCGTCACCGCGGCCAACGCCCAGAGGATGGGGGTCAGGTCAACGGCGAGGGAGGAGAAGGCGGTCGAGAAGACGCGCAGGAGAGCGGCGAAGCCCGCGATCTTGGCGCCCGCGGCCATGAAGGCGGTGACGGCTGTCGGCGCGCCCTGGTACACGTCGGGAGTCCACATGTGGAACGGGACGGCCGCGACCTTGAAGCCGAATCCGACCAGGATGAGCGCCGCTCCAATGGTCAGGAGCAGGCCCGAGGTCGGGGTGGAAGCGAGGATGCCAGCCAGGCTGGTCGTACTCGTCGCGCCGAAGACCAGCGCAATCCCGTAGACGACAAATCCCGTCGAGAAGGCGCCGAGCAAAAAGTATTTGATGCCCGCTTCTTCGGACGTCACCATTTTACGGTTGAAGGCGGCCAGAACGTAGAGCGGGATGGAGAGCAGTTCGAGGGCGAGGAAGACGATGATGAGGTCTGCGGCCTGCACCATGAGCATCATGCCCGTGACGCTGAAAAGCAGGAGGGTGTAGTATTCGCCGCGTTCGATGCCCATGCGTTTGACGTAGCCAAAGGCCAGCGCCACACCAAGCAAACCGCTGACGAGCTGCAGGGCGTTGAGGAAGGTAGAGAAGCCGTCCTGCGCGACCATGCCGCTGAATCCGGTGGAGGCGGGCCTGCCGGTCTGCGCGAGGGTGAACCCGAGTGTGACGGCGAGTCCTGCGGCGGCCAAAACGGCGGTGATCCACTTTTTCCCTTTCGGGATGAACAGGTCCGCCAGCAGGAGCGCGCAGGCCCAGACGGTGAGAATGGTCAGCGGCAGGATGGTTTGAAAGTCAGAAGGTTGGGGCATAGCATCCCTTTACCGTCATTGCGAGCGTTCTTTACGAAGCAATCCCCTGCTTGTAGAGGAGATTGCTTCGGCGGAAGAACACCGCCTCGCAATGACAAGAAAAAATTAGTGCATTGCCAGCGCGGCAGTCTGCAAGGCGGCGACGAGTTTTTCCACGGCGGGGGCCATGAGATTGAAGAACGGCGCGGGATAGAGGCCGATCCAGAAGATGAAGACCAGGATCGGGACGATGGTGGCGATCTCTCGCCAGTTCAGGTCGCGCAGGGCGTGACCATGCTGTTTGACTTCTTCCACAATCGAACCTTGCGGGCCGAGGAACATTTTCTGGAACATGTACAAAATGTAAATGGCGGCCATGATGACGCCCGCGGCAGAGATGCCAGCGTACCACGGCGAACCGATGGCAGTGGAACCAAACGCCCCGAGCAGGATGGCAAACTCACCGACGAAACCGTTCAGGCCGGGCAGACCCATCGAGGAGAGCGCCACGATAAGCATGATCGAGCCGAAGATGGGCGTCACCTTCCACAGCCCGCCGTAGACTTTGAGTTCGCGCGTGTGCGTCTGCTCGTAGATCATGCCGACGAGGAGGAACAACGCTCCCGTGCTCAGGCCGTGGTTGATCATTTGCAGAATGGCGCCTTCCATGCCCTGCACGTTGAGAGCGAACATACCGAGCATCACAAAACCGAGGTGGCTGACCGAGGAGTACGCGACCAGTTTTTTCACGTCCGATTGCGCGTACGAAACCGCCGCGCCGTAAATGATGCCGATGGTGGCGAAGAGCGCGATCCACGGGGCGGCTTTGAGCGTGGCCTCGGGGAAAAGCGGAATGTTGAAGCGTAGGAAACCGTAGGTTCCCATTTTCAGCAGGACGCCCGCCAGGATGACCGAACCAGCCGTGGGCGCTTCCACGTGTGCATCGGGTAACCAGGAGTGCAACGGCCACATCGGGACTTTGATGGCAAACGCGGCGGTGAAAGCCAGGAACAACCACCACTGGATATTGGCGGGGATGCCGCCCTTGGCAATCAGGTCGGGCACGGAGAACGTCCCGCCCGCGATGCCGAGCCACAAAATCGCCAGCAACATCAAAATGGAACCCGCCATCGTGTACAGGAAGAATTTGATGGCCGCGTAGATGCGGCGCGGTCCGCCCCAGATGCCGATTAGGAAGTACATCGGCACGAGCGTGAATTCCCAAAAGATGTAGAACAGGAACAAGTCCTGCGCCAGGAACACGCCCAACATGCCCACTTCCAAAAGCGTGAAGAAGATCATGAAGTCCTTGACGCGCTCCTCCACCGCCGTCCACGTGGACAGGATCGAGATGGGCGTCAGGAAGGTCGTCAGCAGGACGAGCAGGATCGAGAGGCCGTCCACGCCCAGGTGGTATTGGATGTTCCAACCGGCGACGGTGATCCAATTATAGGGGCGACCCAGTTGCAGGTCCGGGTTGGAGGCGTCGAACATCGTCAGCACCCAAATCGAAATGCCGAAGGTCACCAGCGAGGTGATGAGCGCCGTCCAGCGCAGGGCGTTCTTTTTTTCTCCCGAAATGAAGAGCAGGATCAGCACCCCCACCAGCGGGAAGAAAGTCATCAGGGTCAGCGGTTCAGAGAAAAAGTTCATGTTCGGACCTCTTTACTTGAGGAGTAAATAACCAAGGATCAGGACGACGCCCAAAAGGATGGACAACGCGTACGAACGCACGAATCCGTTCTGGATTTTACGCGTGGCGGCCGATAACCATTGGGTCGCGGCGCCGAGGAAGTTAGCGAAAGCGTCAATGCCTTTCTGGTCGGCGTAGCGGTTGAGGGCGATGTTGGCGAGCCAGTTGTACGTCCCGGCGATGACCTTGTCGTGGAACCAATCGTGCCAGAATTTCCAGTCAATCACGTCCGCGAGGAAGCGGGAGATGTCCACGTAGCGATTGACAAAGGCGGCCCAGTAGATCTCATCCACGAGCCATTTCTTTTCCATGCCCGTGAAGATGAAACCGAGCGGTTTTTTGAGCGGGTCGGGCTGACCAGCCTTGAGCGGATTGCGTCCGTAGATGAGCCAGGAGATAAAAATGGCAAGCAACGCCAGCGCCGTGGAGACGCCCGCGACTTGCACATTAAGCGGAAGTCCTTCCACCTCACCGAGGGTGTGTCCAAGCCAGGTGGTGAGATTGTGGAAGCCTTCGAACGGCAGGTTGAGCGCGCCGCCCAAAATGGAGAGTGCCGCCAGCACCATCAGCGGGGCAGTGATGATGGGCTTGCTTTCCTCGGCATGCGCCGCGGCTTCGTGACGCGCCTCGCCGAAGAACACCATCCAGATCTGGCGTCCCATATAAAAGGCGGTGAAGAACGCCGCGATGGTCAACAGCCAATAGACAGTCGGATAGTGCAGGCTCGCATCCAGCAGGATTTCATCCTTCGACCAGAACCCCGCAAACGGGACAATACCCGCCAGCGCCAGCGTGCCGATCATATAAAGCCAGAAAGTCACCGGCATCGTCTTGCGAAGTCCGCCCATGTTCCGCATGTCACCGGGGTCGAACACTTCCTCGTGTGCATCGTCATGCCCTCTTTCTTCTTTCTTCTTTCCTCCATTGTGATTCCCCCCATGTTGACCATGCGCCAAATGATGATGTCCGCGCTCCATCCCAAGGATGACCGATCCCGCGGAGAGGAAGAGCAGAGCCTTGAAGAAGGCGTGCGTCACCAGGTGGAACATCCCCGCCACGTACGCGCCCATGCCCACCGCCGCGACCATGAACCCAAGTTGGGAAATGGTCGAGTAGGCCAGCACCTTTTTGATGTCATATTGGCCGACGGCAATCGTCGCCGCGAATAGCGCGGTCACCGCGCCGGTCATCGCCACGATATTTTGCGCCTGCGGGACAAGCGAGTAAAGCGGAGCAGAACGGGCAATGAGATAGACGCCTGCCGTCACCATAGTCGCGGCATGGATCAGCGCCGAGACCGGGGTCGGACCTGCCATCGCATCCGGCAACCAGACGTAGAGCGGGATCTGCGCCGACTTGCCTGCCACGCCGATCAACATGAACAGCGTGATGGCAACGATAATTTCAGGCGGAGCAGTCTTTGCGGCTTCGAAAACCTTGTCGAATTGGAAATTATTTCCGAGATACCAGAACATGATGAAGCCCGCGATCAGGAAACCGAAGTCACCGATGCGGTTGGTGATGAAGGCTTTGTTACCCGCGTTGGAATTGGCCCACGAGGGACGCCCCAGCGTATCCATCTCGTACCAGAAGCCGATCAGCAGGAAGGAGCAAAGTCCCACGCCCTCCCAGCCGACGAACAGCATCATATAAGAATCGCCGCCGACCAGGATCATCATCATGGCGATGAACAGGTTGAGGAAGACAAAGAAACGCTGATAGCGGCCGACATCATTCTTGAAGCGCACATCCTCGTGCATGTACCCAATGGCATAGATGTGGATCAGTGTCCCCACGCCGGAGACGACCAGCATCATCGTCGTCGAGAGCGAGTCGACGCGGAAATCCCAATCGAGGGCGAGACTGCCGATGTGGATCCACTGGGCGACGAATTGATGCCCGCCTTCGGGACTGAGCGACACCGAGTACGCCAACAGCGCCGAGACGATGAACGCCGCGCCCGAAGCCGCGCTGGCGATCCAGCCGATGGCCTTCTCGGAGAAACGCCCGCCGAAGATCAGGTTGGTCAACAGCCCGATGACGGGGAAGAAAACGATCCACGGGGCGAGATAAAAGAAGCCTGTCGTTTCCATGAATTAGCCTTTGAGATTATTCATCTCGTCCACGTTGATGCTGTGGCGGGACTTGAAGATCTGCACGATCAACGCCAGCCCCACCGCCACTTCCGCCGCCGCGACCGCGATCACAAAGAAGACGAAGATCTGCCCGGTGAAACTCTTGATCGCGCTGGAAAAAGCCACCATCGCCAGGTTGGCGGAATTCAGCATCAACTCGATGGACATGAAAATGATCAACGGGTTGCGGCGCACCAACACGCCCAGCGCGCCGAGGGTGAATAAGATTGCCGAAAGGATGATGTAGTAATTTACAGGAACCATTATTTCTGCCCTCCCGTTTCCTGCTTGGTCAACACGATCGCACCAACCATCGCGACCAACAAAAGGATGGATGTCACTTCAAACGGCAGGAGATATTCATTGAACAGAACCATGCCCATCCTTTGCAGGAAGTCCACGCTGTTGACCGACGCGTCGGGATGAGTCACCGCGCCGGTTGGCGCGCCGCGGAAGGCCAGCAGATAAACCGTTTCCACGACAAGGATTCCAGCCAGCACTACCGGCGCAATGAACTTGCGCCAGTCCAGCAGGCCGGGAGTCTTTTCCGCGCCCAGCAACATGATCACGAACAGGAACAGCACCATGATGGCGCCCGCGTAGACCGTGATCTGCGCCATGGCGATGAACGGCGCGCCGAGCAGGATGTAGAAGACCGCCACCGTGGCAAAATTCAGCACCAGGAACAACGCCGAGTAGACCGCGTTGCGGCTCAACAACATACCCAGCGCGGCGCAAACCGACACGAGGGCGAGGATCAGGAAGAGGATGACGTCAATATTCATAAGCACCTTGCAGATAGAGAATAGAGACTAGTGAGTAGATGACTAGTCTCTATTCCCTATTCTCTACTCTCTAGTCTCTTGGATCTTTCATTTCCGGCACCGACCGCGTGAACACGCCTTCTTCCACTTTACGCGGCGTGGTCATATCCGCAGTCGGGACAGGTTCGAGCAACATTTCCTTCGGGTAGATGGCATCGCGGCGGTCGGTGAACGAGAGTTCATAGTTATCGCCAAGCACAATTGCCTCGGTGGGACAGGCGTCTTCGCAGAACCCGCAGTAGATGCAGCGCAGCATGTTGATCTCGTAGGTGGAGGCATAACGCTCGCCGGGCGAGAAGCGTTTCTCGTCGGTATTTTCGGAGGCTTCCACGAAGATCGCGTCCGAGGGGCAGGCCGCCGCGCACAGCGAACAGCCGATGCACTTCTCCAGTCCGTTCTCGTAGCGTTTGAGCACGTGACGGCCGCGGAAGCGCGGACGCACCGGGCGTTTCTCCTCGGGGTATTGCACGGTCACGACCGGGTTGACGGTCAACTGCTTAAACGTCGTCACCAGGCCGCGGAACAACTCAACCATGGGATCAAGCACGCTCATAAGCTTTTCTCCTCAACGAGCGGTACACAACCATCACCGCAACCAATCCAACCAGTAAAGATGCGATCGGGATGCCTGCCAGATAATACAATTGGTTGTTCAATTCTTCCGCCAGCAGGATGCCCGTCGCCGTGATGAACACCACCGCCAGCGCCAGCGGCACCATCACCTTCCAGCCGAAGGCCATCAGGCGGTCATAGCGGATGCGCGGCCAGGAAGCGCGGATCCAAATCATCACACCTAACAGAAAAACAACTTTCAAAAACAGATAGGCGGGGCCGAGGAACCAAAGCCGGTCCACGCTCAGGAAGGTATCTTTCAGGAACCAGAACTCGCGATACCCGCCCAGGAACAGCGTCGCGCCGATCATGCTGACCACGATCATCTTTTGGTATTCGGCCATGAAGAACAGCGCGAACTTCATACCCGAATATTCGGTGTGATAGCCTGCCACCAACTCCTGCTCGGCTTCGGGCATATCGAAGGGCGGACGGTTCACTTCCGCCAGCGTGGCGATGAAGAAGATGATGAAACCCACCGGCTGGAGGATCACAAACCAGAGCGACTTCTGCCCTTCCACAATATCCACCAGGCTCATCGAATTGCCCAGAAGGATGGCCGCCACAAACGACAGGCCGAGAGTCAGTTCATAGGAAATCATCTGCGCCGAGGAGCGCAGTCCGCCCAGCATGGCATATTTGTTATTGCTCGACCAGCCCGCCAGCACGATCCCGTACACTGCAATCGAAGCGATGGACATCAAATAAATCACGCCCACATTTAAGTCCGCCAGGTACAAGTGGATCGTCCGCCCGCCCAGCGTGAACGACGTGCCCCACGGGATGACGGCCGCAATGATCAGCGACGGCACCATGGTCAGCACAGGGGCAAGGAAAAAGATCAGTTTGTACACCTTGGCAGGCGTCAGCTCTTCCTTGAAAATTAATTTGACCGCGTCGGCAATCGGCTGCAAAATTCCCTGCGGCCCGGCGCGGTTCGGCCCGACGCGCACCTGGAAGCGCGCAATCAAACGCCTCTCGTACAACGTGGTGTACGCGAACCCGCCCAGCAGGCCGAAAACCAAAATCAGCGATTTGATCAGCCATTCCCAAAATAAAGCCCAAGTCATATCAGCCTCTCGCCTTTTTTGTGGACTTGACCGACACCGCGACCGGTTCGCGCACCGCCAAACCGAAACTACGCGGGACGAGCGCCACTCCCGTCGAAACAGCCTCGTCGGTTCTCACGCGGACCTCGGCCTGGGTCCCGTTAAACGCGAGTTTAACCAACTCCCCGGCCTCCGCGCCCAACTCCCGCGCCGTCGCGGGGTTCAACGTCACCGACGGCTCGCCGATGCGTTCCGACAGCAATTCCGCCGGGACAACGGTCGCGCCCTGGTCGTAGAGTTTCGTGATCGGGACAGCCAGCACCTCGCCCTCCTTCGGGCGCAGGGATTTGGCCTTTTTAGCGGCGGGCAGTTTATAGGTCTCGCCGCGACCCGCCGCGCTGGTCAACTGCGCGCCGAGTCCTTGCGTGTTCTCGTACGTTGTGCCGCCGTAATACAAATCACCGCGGCCGACGATCGGCCACTGCTCGGTTACTTCGGCCAGTTTAGAATAATCCAATCCCTCGAATGATTTCACCGTCGCGGCCAGGAAATCGAACACGATGGCGGGCGATGTGCCTTCGAGGATGTAACCCATCCCCCGCGCGATCTGCGAGGTGATGGCAAAATCGGGGCGCGCCTCGCCGGTGACCGGCACCGCCGGGTAGAAGCGTTGCGCACGGCGTTCGCCGGAAGTGAACGTGCCCTCGCGCTCGGTGTAGGCCTGCGCGGGCAAAACAACGTCCGCCAGACCGGCCGTTGCGGTCAAGCTAATATCTTGGACTACCAGGAACTTCGCGGCTTTGAGCGCCTTCGCCAGCCCGGGGTCATCCCCGGCTGGGTCCGCGCCCGCCACATAAACCGCCTTGCCTTTGAGTTCCTCGGCAAGATCATCCGAAGCCTCGAAGCCCATCTCCCACGCGCCCTGGTCGTTGGCCCGCGGCCAGACGCCGATCAGTCCGCTGTTGGGCATGCCGGCAAACCCCGACTCTTTCAGCAAATCCGCCGCGGCCGCCGCAACGGACGAGGAACCCGCCAGTCCCAATCCTTCACTGCCAAACAGGATGACGGCGTTCCCGGCCTTGCGGAAGGCGTCCGCGATTTTGCTCTTGCCGTTGAAATCTTCAATCGTCGTGACTTCGTCGCCGTAGGCATAGCGGATCACAAAAGCCGCGTGTCTGTCCAGTTTGGTCGCCCGCGGATTAGCAACAATCAGCGTCGCGCCGCGCTGGGCGGCCTGTTTGACGCGCATCCACCAAATAGGCGCTTCTTCATACAAATCGGAGGCCACCACCAGGATGGCGTCGCCCTTGCCCAGTTTGCCGAGATCGAATCCCTGCCCCACACCCACGCGGGCGGTCAACTCGCCGCCACCCATATCGGTGTAGAGGATGGCCTTGCCGCCCGCCAAATCGGCAAGGGATTTCAGGTTGAACAGGTCTTCGTTGGAGAGTCTCCCCGAAGCCAGCACAACCAAATTCTTTTTAGCGGCGGCCAGTTTTTCAGAAGCCAGGTCCAGCGCGGACTTCCACGAGACCTTCGCCAGTTTTCCTTCTTTGGCGATCAGCGGTCTGGTGAGACGATCTTCGCTTTCCGCGTAGTGGTAGGCGAAGCGGCCCTTGTCGCAGATCCAGATCTCGTTGACCCCTTCGTTCTGCCGCGGCATGACTCGCTTGATGACGATCTTCCCGTCCGCCTTTGCTTCGCGGCGCGTATTGAAAGTGATGTTGCACCCGACCGGGCACTGCCCACAGATCGAGGCCGAGGCGTCCAATTCCCACGGACGCGCGCCGAAGCGGAAGTCCGCGGTGGTCAGCGCGCCGACGGGGCAGATGTCGGTGGTGTTGCCCGAGAAAACGGAATCAAACCCGGGGTCCGAGAAAGTAACGATCTGTGTGGTGCGGCCGCGCTCATCGAACTCGATCACCGGCTCCCCGGCGATGTCGCTTTGGAAGCGGACACAGCGTCCGCACTGAATGCAACGCTCGCGGTCCAGCCAGATCAGTTCACCCAACGGGACGCGCTTGGCGAGGCGTTGTTTCTCGTCAAAGAGGAAGCGGCTCTTGCCGGGGCCGTGTTCCATCGTCAGGTTTTGCAGGGGGCACTCGCCGCCCTTATCACAGACGGGACAGTCGAGCGGGTGCGAAGTCAGCAGGAATTCCAGCGTGTCTTTTTGCCCGGCTTTGGCGCGCTCGGAGGTCAACTGTGTCTTGACCACCATGCCATCCGAGACCGGATTGGTGCAGGCCGTCTCGAGTTTGGGCATGAACTGGATCTTGGGTTCGCCCTTCTCATCGAGGACAGGCTTGCCGGTGGCGCGGTCCATCATCGGGCGGCCAATTTCCACGAGGCACATGCGGCACATGCCCGCGGGTTCCATCTTCGGGTGGTAGCAAAAGACCGGGATGTCAATGCCGGCGCGCTTCGCGGCATCCACCACTAGTGTCCCAGGGGGAACCGTCACTTGTTTATTATCAATCGTCAACGTTACATCTGTCATCCATGCGCTCCACTGCAATTTGCAGGTACTGTTTCTTGATCGCTTCTCGATTCCGTCATTGCGAGGAGGGTGTTCTTCCCGACGAAGCAATCTCCTCGCTGTGGTGGGGATTGCTTCGCCAAAGAACGGCTCGCAATGACGGCGCAGAAAATGTATTGAGGATAATTACCTCGACGCTTCTTCCAAAGTTGCGCCAAATGAAACGCAACCCGGAAGATCGGGAACAATTACAGTAAATTCGTGTTCGTTTTCTTTTCTAAAAACCATGCGATACTCCGACGCGCTCAAACCAATTACCAATCACCATTTACCAATTACCATTTACTTAAAATCCACCGGGAAACGCTCGATGCCGGTCGTGACCGCCATCGTAGCAAATTCGCCCAGCGCGCACAGGCACTTGC
>CAYJLS010000013.1:33879-38239 GCA_964371065.1 uncultured Anaerolineaceae bacterium
ATGCCGGTCGTGACCGCCATCGTAGCAAATTCGCCCAGCGCGCACAGGCACTTGCCCTGCATTTGTTTGGCAACGGCATACAGCAGGTCAACGTCTTCCTTCTTCCCGCCGTGCTCGATGCGGTTGATCACGTTCAACATCCAGTAATTGCCTTCGCGGCAGGGCGTGCACTTGCCGCAGGATTCGTGCTTGAAGAAATGGACGGTCTTGCTGATGACCCATTCGATGCTGACGGTGTCGTCAATCACGATCACGGACGCGGACCCCAAGTCCGCGCCGAGCGTGCGGACGGAGGCATAGTCCAGCACCGTATCGAGAGCCTTGTCGTCCGCCACAATAAACGAGGAGGACGCTCCCGCCGGCATGATGGCTTTGATCGGCCGATCGTCTATGATCCCGCCGCCCTGTCCGTAGATCAGGTCGCGGAAGGTTTTGCCGAAGGGCAGTTCGTAGTTGCCCGGCTTCTTGACGCGCCCGGAGAGCGAGAAGATTTTGACGCCCGCGCTGTCGGCGGTCCCCATCGTCTTGTACCAGTCCGCGCCGTTGGCGAGGATGAGCGGGACGTTGGTGAGCGTCTCGACGTTGTTGATGACGGTCGGCTTGCCGTACAGACCGAACGAGGGCGGGAACGGCGGGCGGATGCGCGGCTGGCCGCGCTTGCCTTCGAGCGATTCCATCAACGCGGTCTCTTCGCCGCAGATGTACGCGCCCGCGCCGAGGTGGGTGTAAATGTGAAGCGAATAGTCTGTGCCGAAGAGTTTGTCGCCGAGGAAACCGGCCTGCTCCATTTCGGCGATCTTCTCGTCGAGGAAGCGCGCCACCCGCCAGAACTCGCCGCGCAAATAAACGTAGACCGCGTTCGCGCCGACCGCGTAGGAGGCAATCGCCACGCCCTCCAAAAACTGGAAGGGATTCTGCTCCATGATCTCGCGGTCCTTGAACGTGCCCGGCTCGGACTCGTCCGCGTTGGCGACAACGTAATGCGGCCAATTCTTGTTATCCATGAACGACCACTTCACGCCGGTGGGGAAACCCGCGCCGCCGCGTCCGCGCAAACCCGAAGCCTTGACCACGTTGGTCACATCTTCGGGCTTCATCGAAGTCACAGTTTTTTTCCAGGCTTCGAATCCGCCGTTCTTTTTGTAAATATCAATCTGGTTGATATTGGGAATATCGCGGTGACGAAGGATGACGTGTGCCATTACTTCACCTCTTTCCCACTTTTCTTCAAGGCTTCGATCAATTCCACGGTTTTATCAACCGTCATATTTTCGTGATACTCAATCCCATCGGGACCCTGCACTTGGAACATGGGCGCTTTGTCGCAGGCGGCGAGACACATGACCGCTTCGATGGTGACGATGCCGTCGGCAGTCGTCCCGCCGACTTTGATGCCGAGGTTGCCACACAACGACTCGAGAAATTTGTCCGCGCCGCGCAACGCGCAAGGCAGGTCGGTGCAGACTTGCATCCGATACTTGCCAGCCTTTTCATCGTGATACAGCGTGTAGAAACCGACGATGGAGGCCACCTCGGTCTCGGTGATGTCGAGCAGCGCGGCAATATCCTGCATGGCGGCTTTGGTGACGTAGCCGTCCTCGCGCTGGGCCAGGTAGAGCAGGGGCATGACCGCCGAACGTTTATATTCGGGCGGATACTTCGCCAAGATCTGCTTGATTTCCTTCGGGTATGTTTCAGACAGGCTCATCTGTCAATATCTCCCAGAACAATGTCGAGCGAGCCGATGATGGCAACCAGGTCCGCGACCAGGAATCCCTTTGCCAAAACAGGCAGGACGCCGAGGTTCTCGAACGAGGGAGTGCGCCAGTGGATGCGATACGGCTTGGGACCGCCGTCGCCTTCCACAAAGACACCCAACTCGCCGCGCGGCGACTCGACCGCGTTATACACCGATCCTACCGGGGCGGGGAATCCCTCCGTCCACAACTTGAAGTGATGGATCAACGCCTCCATGCTCACGCCGATCTCGGAGCGCGGCGGCGGGACGAACTTGCGGTTGTCGGAGCGGACCGGGCCCATCGGCAGTTTGTCCAACGCCTGCTGGATGATCTTGACCGATTCGCGCATCTCCTGGACGCGCACGAGGTAGCGGGCGTAGTTATCGCCTTCGGGGCGGGTCGGGACGATGAAGTCGTATTGTTCGTAGCCGCTGTACGGACGGTTCTTCCGCAGGTCCCAGTTCACACCGCTGGCGCGCAGGATCGGGCCGGTGATGCCGTAACTGAAGGCGGTTTCCTTCGTCAGTTTTCCGATGCCAAACATGCGGTCCTGAAAGAGCGGGTTCTTCGTCAGCAGGGATTCGTATTCGTCAATCCGTTTCGGAAAAATCTTGAGGAAGGCGCGCACCGCGGCTTCGAATTCCACCGGCACGTCGCGCCACAGTCCGCCGGGACGCAGGTAGGTGGTCATCATGCGCTGGCCGGAGACCAGCTCGAAGATGTCCAAAATCTGCTCGCGCTCGCGGAAGCTGTAGAGGAACATGGACTGCGCCGCCAGGTCGAGGCTCGAAGTGCCGATCCAGACCAGGTGCGAATTGAGACGCGTCAGTTCCGCCAGGATCACGCGGATGGCCTGCGCGCGCGGCGGCACATCCAAATCCACCAGTTTTTCCACCGCCATCACGAAGGCCAGGTTGTTGCCGATCGGGTTCATGTAATCGAGGCGGTCGGACATCA
Organism: uncultured Anaerolineaceae bacterium; assembly: GCA_964371065.1. Taxonomy (GTDB): domain Bacteria; phylum Chloroflexota; class Anaerolineae; order Anaerolineales; family Villigracilaceae; genus Denitrolinea. The sequence continues at coordinate 36,576 of CAYJLS010000013.1, forward strand.
CCTCGGCTTTTTGATAGGTCTTGGCTTCCATGTTCTTCTCGATGCCCGTGTGCAGGAAGCCGATATCAGGAATGCAGTTGACGACGATCTCGCCGTCCAGTTCGAGCAGGAGGCGCAGGACGCCGTGCGTGCTGGGATGCTGCGGCCCCATGTTGAGCAACATGGTCTCGCCGTTGATGGCGCGCTCGGAAACCAGGTGACGGATATCTTCGATGGATACTTCTTCGATTTGGGTCATAGTAATTCCACGTAGTGACGACTTCAGTCGTCCTATTCCTTCGGGCTGGGCTTTCGCAGGTCAATCTCGTCAAAGTTAAAAGTGAACTGCGGCTCTTCGTAGCCGAGCGGATAATCTTTTCGCAGGGGATGGCCTTCCCAATCTGTGGGCATGAGGATGCGGCGCGGGTCGGGATGACCGGCGAAGCGGATGCCGAACATATCCCAGACTTCGCGCTCGCGCCAATTGGCGGACGCGTAAACCCCGCTCACGGTCGGGACCTCGGGCTGGTCGCCGTTAACCGGGACGTGCACCGCCACTGACAGGTTCTGCGAAACCGACGTCAGCAGGTAGACCACGTGGAAGCGAGGTGACTCTTTCGGCCAGTAGTCCACGGCGGTCAGGCTGTCGAGCAGTTCAAAGTCCAATTGGTCGCGGCACAGTTCCAGGGTCGCGACGATGCGCCCCGCGGGGACGGTCACATGCGCCTCGCCGCGGAATTCCTCCACAGCCGCGCCGAAATCCGCCTGCAAAGTCTTGACGATTTTTTCGAGTTGGTTATCCATATTTCGCGGCCAGATCCTTGAATTTGTCTGCCTTGACCTTTTCGTACAGCGTGATAACGCCGTGAATGAGCGCCTCGGGGCGCGGCGGGCAACCCGCCACGTACACATCCACCGGGACGAGTTCATCCACGCCCTGAAAAATCGCGTAGTTATTGAACACGCCGCCGCAGGAGGCGCAGTCGCCCATGGCAATCACCCACTTGGGTTCGGGCATCTGGTCGTACAGGCGGCGCAGGACCGGCCCCATCTTGCGCGAGACGCGCCCGGCCACGATCATCAGGTCGCTCTGGCGCGGGCTGGGGCGCATGAGTTCCATGCCGAAACGGCTCATGTCATAATTTGCGGCCTGCGCCGACATCATCTCGATGGCGCAACAGGCCAGGCCAAACAGCATCGGCCACATGGCGCTGGTGCGCGACCAGTTGACCATGCCTTCGAGGGTGGTGGTCACCACGCCCATATTGCCGAGTTTTTGTTCTACTCCCATTCGAGGGCTCCTTTCTTCCACGCGTACACGTATCCAACCAATAAGATAACGATAAAGACAGCCATCTCGATCAGGCCGAACAGCCCCAGCTGGCGAAAGACAATCGCCCAGGGCAGGAAGAAGACAACTTCGATATCGAACAGGATGAACAACACCGCGATCAGGTAGAAGCGGATAGGCATGCGACGCGTGCCCGGGCCAATGGACGGCATACCCGATTCATACGGCTCGTTCTTGACTTTGGATTTGCGCTTCGGTCCGAATAACTCCCCGAGACCGATGGCGATAAGACCGACAACTGTGGCAAGCGCTATCAGGAGCGCAATTGCAAGGTACTCAAATAGCATGGGATCCTCGATATAGAGTTGAGACTTGCACTGACGGGGAAGTATAT
>CAYJLS010000013.1:38339-41680 GCA_964371065.1 uncultured Anaerolineaceae bacterium
AGTATATCATAAGGGTTTTTAAGTGGCTAGTTAAAGTGTCACATTTCACAAGAACAAAGGTAATAAAAGTCATTGTTATGGGATTTATCAGAATTGGATCCCCTGTTTTGGATTGCAAAAATTCTACTTTCGGGGCAGAAAATCCAGAAGTAGAACTTCTGGATTCCAAAGCCAGCCACTCTACCCCAAATAATCCCTCAGCAGGCGGGTGTACATGGGATGGCGGAGTTTGCGCAAGGCCTTGGCCTCGATCTGGCGGACGCGTTCGCGGGTCACCCTGAAGGTATCGCTGATCTCATCCAGCGTGTGATCCTGTCCGTCTGCCAGGCCAAAACGCAGTTCGAGCACCTGGCGTTCGCGTTCGGTGAGGACTTCCAACGCATGCTGGATCTGCTGGCGCAACATGTCGCGTACGGCAGAATCCAGCGGCGAGGGAGAGTCGTTGTCGGGGATGAAATCCTCCAACTGGCTGGAGTTGTCCTCCCCGATCGGGACATCCAGCGAGACGGGATCTTCCGCCGAGCGGAGCACGTTCCCCACGCGGCGGGCGGCCGTTTCAAGTCGGCGCTGAATGGCCGGCTCGATCGGCTTGCTCTCCGCGTGGGCGCGCAGGATGGCCTGCGCATCCGAGGCGGGCAGGTATCCCACTTCCAGCGCGAGTTCCTCGGGGTTGGGATCGCGTCCCAATTCCTGGGTGAGACGGTGCTGGGCGCGCAATATCCGTGTGATGGCTTCAAACAAATGCACAGGGACGCGAATGGTGTGCGCCTGTTCGGCAATGGAACGATTGATGGACTGGCGCACCCACCAGGTGGCGTACGTGCTGAACTTGAAGCCGCGGCGCGGGTCGAACTTGTGGATGGCGCGCAACAGGCCGAGATTCCCCTCCTGGATCAGGTCGAGGAACGGGATGCCGCGTCCGAGGTACTTCTTCGCCACGCTCACCACCAGCCGCAGGTTGGCGCGAATGAGCGCCTGGTTCGCATCCTCGGCGCGCAAATGCGCGGCGTCCATCTCGGCCTCCAGGACGGAATTTTCAGGCAGGTGCGCGTACATCGTCCGCAGGATGGGCAGGGCGTGGTGCGCGCGGATATGCGTCAGCAACCAATCGGCATAGGAGGCTGGAATCAGGTACAGACAGAGGAAGACCGAGAAGGCTTTTCGCACCAGGTTGTCCCACAACAGATCGTGGCCCCACAAATCGCTGGCGAGGTAGGAACGCAAATAGGACGGCGCGGCCGTCTCCCATCCCGCGTGAAGCGATTGGGCTTCCGCCAGCGCCAGCGCCAGGTCGGGCAGGTCGGCTTCCAAACGTTCCGCGTCCTCAGACAGGCGCGTCCAGGAGGTATCCAGTTCGTGGAGGAGGGCGTGGTAGACCGAACAGGCCAGCGCCAGCCCCTTGCGGATGGGACGCCGCCTCCAGGTCAGGAGCAGGCGTTCGGCTTCGATACAGGTCGAGAGGCGGAACTCGCTGTCCACATCCAGCAGTTTGACCAGCCCGATCTCGCTCAAATACAGCCGGACGGGATCATCCGACAGTTCGCCCGATGGTTCATGCGCTTCAATTTCTTCAAAGGGATTTTCGAGCAGGTCGTTTTCCACCTGCGCCAGGTTCGAAAGGTCGGGTTCCACCACATCGTCGGTGGCCTGCTCCAGTTCCGGCGCGCCGCGCAGTTCATCGTCTTCTTCCCCGCCTTCCACATCCAGCCCATCCTCCGGTTTGCCTTCATCGAGGACAGGCGCATCCAACAGATCATCCCTGCGCTTGGGCGAGCGCGGCGGGGGTGATTTCCCCTGGTTGCAAGACGAGGGCGGTCGCGGCTTGGAAGGCATGTCAGGTTTGTCGTCTCGAAGTCCACCGTTTGTTTGCCTGGTCAATGGCGTGGAGTAACTTCGCGAGTTGCAGGACTTGCTGCTGATATTGCAAGGCTTGCGGGTCGCCGCCCTGTTGGGCTTCCTCCTGCAAAAAACGCGTCTGCGTCAAATCCAGGTTGGCGCGCGCGCGGCGTAATTTTAGCGTCAGCCTCTGCAACTCTTCCAGCAGGCGCTCTTCCACGGGATCGAGTTTTTCCACCTGCGCCAGCAAATCGCCTGCCAGCCCCTTGAGCGCGTCGGGCAGGTGGATCACCACGTACTGATGCTGGTCGCTCTCCACCTGCTCCAGCGACTGGCGGATGAGACGCAGGAAAATCTGGTGGTCAGTATACTCGAAATCCTCGGCGGCCAGCGCGGAGAGCTTGGCCTCCTCCAACCGCCGGTCGAGGCGATAGAGCAAATCGGGCCTGCGGAACAAGACGCCGAGGCAATAAGCTTCGACGATATGACTGGGCGACGAGACCACCGCGACGGGCGCGGACTCTCCCGCCTGCCCCGGCCTCGCCCGCTTCCCGCGCGGACCCTGGGCGGGCGCGCCGATCAACGCGTCTTCGTCCACCCTGAGCATGCGCGCCAGCGCCTGACGATAGGTGTCGCGTTCCAGCGGGCTGGGCAAATCTTCGATTAACGGAAGCACCTGCGCCGCGATCTGGTTCTTCACTTTCGCGTCGTTCAAGTCCTGCCCGGCGGCAAGCGTCTCCATAACATGCGTGACGATGGGCTTGGCGTTTTCGATCAGGCGCTTCCATTCATCCTTATCGCGCGCCACGATTTCATCCGGGTCGAGGCCGTCCGGCATCGAAGCGACGCGCAAGTCGGCTTGCAAGCGCGCTTCGTTTTTGAGCAGGCCGCGCGCGTCGAAGCCGAACTCGCCCTCGCGATCCATCGCGGAGCGCGCGGCTTCGAGTCCGCGCAGGACAGCTTTTTGTCCGGCAGTATCCGGGTCGAGCGCGAGCACGATGCGCCGCGTGGAGCGTTTGAGCAAACGCAACTGATCCTCGGTGAGCGCGGTGCCCATCGGCGAGACGACATTCTCGTAGCCCGCCTGGTGAAGCGCGATCACGTCGAGATAACCTTCCACGATGACGGCCTGGTTCGCGGCGCGGATGGGTTTGCGCGCCCGGTCGAGGCCATAGAGCAGGCGTCCCTTCGAGAAGATGGGCGTTTCGGGGGAGTTCAAGAATTTCGGAATATCGTTCGGATCCACGATGCGCGCGCCGAAGCCGGCCATCTTTCCATTTTCATCGCGGATGGGGATCATGATGCGGTGGCGGAAGCGGTCATAGGTGCGTTTTGCGTTGAACGTTGAACGTTGAACGTCTTCTTCCTGTGTACCTGTGTACGTGTCTACCTGTGTACCATCCCCCTCGCGGACGGTAAGCAAGCCTGAATCAATTAAATCCTGTTCGCTGTAGCCGCGCTGGGTGAAATGCTTGAGGGCGTTGTCCCAGCCGTTCGGCGCGTAG
>CAYJLS010000014.1:0-10488 GCA_964371065.1 uncultured Anaerolineaceae bacterium
TCGTCAGTTGGTTGTAGGAGAGATTCAGTGTCTGCAACTGCGTGAGTTGCGAGAGCGACTCTGGCAATTCGGTGAGACCCATGCCGTTCAGGTTAAGTTCTGTTGCGCCCGATTTCAAGGCTTTTTCGATTTTATTTTCTGCTCTGCGGTAGGCTTTGTTATGAGGCATGGTGTCCGCCTTTACCCCCACCCGGCCTCCCCCAAATGCGATAAGAGAAATACTCTCGACAACAGAGCGAACACTGTCGCATTTGGGGGAGGTGCCGACACTTGCACCGCACTGCGTTTGGTGCAGTACAGGAGAGGCGGTGGGGGTTATTTGTATTCATTGGGATGTATTTTACTTGGGAAAGGATGAACGACATAGGTTGAAGGAGTCCGCAGGGACTTTGTATCTGAGCACGGGCGATTCATCCCCGTGCGGGTCCCGTCGCCGCGCGGACGCGTATCGAAACGGGAAAATCCTCCAGCCGCGCGGTGCGCTGGAAGGTGTAGAGCAATTTGCTAAATTGCTCCCGGCAAACACTTGCACCGAACGCACACTTGCCCTGGCGGGCAGTGCCAGGGAATGCGGTGTTGGCAATTTGCCCAACAGTCGTCGAGAACGCGCGTCTTGGAGGGGAATCCCATCCGACGCGCGTTGTCTCTGCTGATGACCCGCCGCCGACGTATAACGTCGGGGCTAATATACGAAGGATTTCATCCTGACGGCGCCTTTCCCTTACCGATAAGGGTAAAATAAGCCCCATGTCCACCCGCCTTCCGCCTCCTGCTTTCCGCATCCCGCGTTCTGCCTTCCTCCTTCTGCTTTCTACTTTCTGCCTTCTTCTTTCTGCCTGCTCTCCCTCCCCCACGCCCATCCCCACCGAGACCGCGGCGACTCCAATCTTTCCGTCACCTTCGTCACCCGATACCCCGACACCCGTCACTCCCACCTCAACTCCTGCCCCGCAAAACACGCGTCCGCAATACATGCTGGAAGTGCAGTTCAACTACACCAACAAAAGCGCGCTGGTCAACGAGACCATCGTCTACACCAACAACAGCCCGGACACGCTGACCAGCCTCGTGCTGGCCGTGGAACCCACCTGCACCAAGAGCTTCTTCCTCAATAGCCTTTCGGTGAACCAATCACCAGTTACCAATTACATTTTTGATCCTGAGAATATTCAGGCTTACATTCGCCATCGTTTGGAGATTCCCCTCGCCCAGTCTCTCCCGCCGAATGGACAGGTGACGATTCAAATCGGTTTTGGGTTGATCCTGCCCACCGTCGCGGACTTTCGCGACGAGACCGACCTGTGCTCGCAGATCTACGGCTACACCGCGCAACAAGTCAACCTGGTGGACTGGTATCCCTTCATCGTGCCATACATGACGGGCAAAGGCTGGGTGTTGCACAACCCCTGGTATTACGGCGAGCACCTCACCTACGAAGCGGCGGACTTCGATGTCTCGGTCACGTTCACGGACGGCGCGACTCCCGTCATCGCTTCCAGCGGGGAGGAAGTCTCGTCCACAACGGCGACCAGCCATGAGTTCAAGATCGAAGCGGCGCGCACGTTCGCCCTGTCCTTTGCCACCGAGTATCGCGTCCTGTCCACCACCGTCGGCGATGTCACCATCTACAGTTATTATTTCCCGCCTTACGAAGTGTCGGCCAACGCGGTCTTGAAGGCCACCGCGCAATCGTTCGAGATTTACAGCCAGCGCTTCGGGCCGTATCCGCACAAGACGCTCACCGTGGTGCAAGGCGATTTCAACGACGGCATGGAATATTCCGCGCTCTACTATCACAGCAAGGGCATCTACAACAACTACGACGGCACGCTGACCAACCATCTGACCGCGGTCTCCGTCCACGAGACCGCGCACCAGTGGTGGTTCGAGCAGGTGTCCAACGACCAGGGCTTCGAGCCGTGGCTGGATGAAGCGCTCGCCACCTACAGCGAGATCGTTTACTACGAAACCGTCCAGCCCGACGCGCTCACCAGTTGGTGGTGGACGTATCGCTTCGACCCGTACGTGCCGCTCAACCAGGTGGACGCGCGCATCTACGAGGGCGAGGGTCAGCGTCCATACTGGAACAAGGTCTATCTCAACGGCGCGCACTTTTTACAAGACTTGCGCGCCCGCATCGGCGACGATGTCTTCTTCGCCTTCCTCCAGGATTACCTCGCGCAAATGCGCGGCAAGATCGCCACCACCGACGACTTCTTCCGCATCCTGCGCACGCACACCAGCGCCGACCTCTCCGACCTCATCGCACAATATTTCCAAAACCCTCATTAAACCATGTTCAACGTTCAACGTTCAACGTTCAACGTACTACGCATTACGCAATTTGCAGTACTCCTCTTCATCCTTTCTGCATGTGGATTGACTTCCGCTCCCGCGACTCCCACCGCGCCTCATGGCGCTCCCTTTTACATTGTGACTCGCGACCCGAACGCGGCGACTCAGACTCCCTTTGGGCCTGTTACCGTTACCCCCACCTTCACTCCCCTGCCAACGTTTCCCCCCACCCTCACGCTGACAGCCGTCATCCCAACATCCGATCCCTCAATTCCCGTCATTCCGCCGCCCGCCACCCTGCTCACGCGTCCGCTTTACACCCTCTACGCCACCGTGGATTATGACGGTCATCAGGTAGCGGTAGACCAGTCCATCGCCTATCCCAACCAGACCGGCGTCCCGCTGAACGAACTGGTGCTGGCGGTGGAACCGATGCTCTACAGCAACAGTTTTTACCTGTCCATCATTTCGGTGAACGGCGCGCCGATCACCAACCACACCCTCGTGTCCCAGCGGTTGACCGTGCCACTATCCACACCCCTGCCTCCCGGCGGACAGGTGACGCTGGTGCTGGAATACAACCTCAACATCCCCGTCAAGCTAAAGGCCAACACCTTTGGCTGGCTCTCCTACCAGACCAACCTGACGGATTGGTATCCCTTCGTCGTCCCGTACGATCCGTCCGCGGGTTGGCTCCTACATGATTTCATGCCCTATGGCGAGCACCTCGTTTACGACGCGGCGGATTTCGAGGTGTACCTGCGCTTTGCGGACCCGGCCTCCGCGCCCATCGTCGCCGCGCCCGCTCTCGCCGAGTCCAATGGCGAGTGGACGCGTTATCGCCTGAACGCGGCGCGCACGTTCGCGCTGTCCATGAGCCGCGAGTTCCTCGTCACGGAATCCGCGGTCGGGTCCGTGGTGGTGCGCTCGTATTATTTCGCGGGGCACGAAGACGCGGGCGCGAAAATGTCGTTTGTCGGCACGCAGGTTGTCGGTCTCTTCGAGCCGATCTTCGCGCCCTATCCGTATCCCGTCATCAACGTGGTGGAATTGGAGTACAACGACGGACAGGAATACGACGGGCTGTGTTTCCTGAGCAGTAATTTCTACGCGACCTACGACGGCGACTCACAGAACAACCTGGTGACGATTGGCGTGCACGAGATGGCGCACAACTGGTGGTTTGGGCTGGTGGGCAATGACCAGGCCCTCGAACCCTGGCTGGACGAGGCGATGGCGCTCTACAGTGAGCGTATCTTTTACGAGTACACCAACCCGGGGCTGGTGGACTGGTGGTGGCAGTTCCGCGTCAACTACTTCGGGCCGAATGGGTGGGTGGATATGTCCATCTACGATGGCGTGTCGTTCCGCGATTACACCAACGCGGTCTATCTCAACGGCGCGACCTTCCTCGAGGATTTGCGCGTCCGCATCGGCGACGGGGCTTTCTATGCCTTCCTCAAGGATTACGCCGCGCAGATGTCCCACCGCCGCGCGACGGCGAATGATTTCTTCGCCATCCTGCGCCAACACACCACGAAAGATATTTCCGATTTGCTCGCAGCATATTTTGCAAATCCGCATTAGTCGTTCCGTCATTGCGAGACGGTGTCCTGAGCGGAGCGTAGCGCAGTCGAAGGATACCGTCGAAGCAATCTCCGACTCGACGAAGAGACTGCTTCGGGAAGAACACCCTCACAGTGACGGTGTAGAGTTACAGTTGGAAACCGAACTATGAACAAAAACACAAAAACCGATTTGGCTCGCTTTGATGCCATGACCGACGATATGATTGATACTTCGGACATTCCGCCTCTGACCGATGAATTCTTCGCGTCCGCAAAGTGGCGCATGCCAAAGGAGAAGGTGAAGGTTACGGTGGAAATTGAGCCCGAAGTCGCGCAGTGGTTCAAATCTCAGGGCGACCATTATCAAGAATTCCTCGCCGCCGCCCTGCGGATTTACGCGCAGGCACACCAGAAGAACTGACGCCTGCCAGATTCGTTGACTTGCTTTTTGCCCTTTCCCAGTTCCAACGGAAAGGGCTTTTTGTTCGCTGTTCGGTGTGAGTGCGTGCCTTCATAGGCAGAGCCAATGGCGGCTCGTCAACCAAACTCCGTATGAAACATTACGCAACACGCAATACGAATCCTGCCAGACTACTTGGTATAATTATTTTCTATGAAATACCACCTCTGGACCGAAGGCTGTCAGATGAACGTGGCCGACTCGCAGCGCGTCGGCTCGTCGCTGGAGCGCCTCGGCTACACGTTTACCGATCAAGCCGAAGAAGCGGACGTTATTGTGTTAAACACCTGCGTCGTGCGCCAGTCCGCCGAGGACAAGGCCATTGGACGCCTGACCTCCCTGCGCCCGCTCAAAGAGAAAAATCCCAACCTGGTCATCAACCTGATGGGCTGCCTGGTGGGCGTGCGCGGCGCGGAGAAACTGCGCGCCAAACTCCCCTTTGTGGACGTGTTCTCGCCGCCCTCCGACCCCGGGCCGCTGATCTCCTTCCTCTCGCAGGGCGAGGTGCGCGCCATCGAAGCGGACGAGACCGCACGCCGCTTCGGTTTCATGGATGGCGACTTAATCCTCCCCGACCACGAGCGCGGACAACTCGTCAGCGCGCACGTGCCGATTGTCTATGGCTGTTCGCACGCCTGCGCGTTTTGCATCATCCCCTACCAACGCGGCGTCGAGCGCAGTCGTCCCGTCGGCGATATTGTGGCGGAGGTCCGCTCGCTCGCGAAACAAGGCGTCAAGGAAATCACCCTGCTCGGCCAGATTGTGGACCGTTACGGCAAGGATGTTCCCGACGGCCCCAACCTCGCCGCGCTCCTGCGCCTCATCCACGAGGTCGAGGGCATCCAGCGCATCCGCTTCCTCACCTCGCATCCCAACTATTTCACCGAAGATTTGATGGACGCGGTGGCCGCGCTTCCCAAGGTCATGCCGCACATCGAAGTCCCGATCCAGGCGGGCGATGACGAAGTGCTGAAAAACATGCGCCGCGGCTACACCCAGCAGGATTACCGCGACTTGGTGGCAAAGATCCGCGAGCGGATTCCCGACTGCTCCATCGCCACGGACATCATCGTCGGATTCCCCGGCGAGAGCGAGGCGCATTTCATGGAGACTTACCGAGTCCTCTCTGACCTTCGGCTGGATGTGGCCCACCTGGCGCGTTACTCCTCCCGCGAGGGGACCGTCGCCACGCGCACGATGAGCGATGACCTGCCCGACGAGGAAAAGATGCGCCGCTTCCGCCTGCTCGAAGAATTGCAGGAGGGCATCGTCGGCAAGATCAACCAGAAATATCTCGGCCAATCGGTGGAAGTGTTGTTCGAGGAAAAAGTGAAGGGACGCTGGCGCGGCCGCACGCCCACCAACAAACTCGTCTTCGTGGAATCGGACGAGGAGCTGCGCGGCCAAATCGAATCGGTCAAGGTGACGTGGACAGGGCCGTGGTCCATGCAGGCGACGCTGGAACGCCAACCCGCGTTGATTTCTTTGTAATTGTAGAGCGAGATAATATCTCGCTTTACTTTTTGGAGGGTACATGCAAAACCAAATCCGTCCGCTTGCCATTTGCATCTTTCGGAACAACGACCGAATCCTCGTCGGCGAGGGATACGACCCCGTTAAACGAGAGACGTTCTATCGTCCGCTCGGAGGCGGGATCGAGTTCGGCGAACGCGCCGAAGAGACGATCCGCCGCGAGGTCCGCGAGGAGATCGGCGCGGAGGTTGAATCGCTCCAGTATTTGTTTACGCTCGAGAACATCTTCACGTTCAATGGCGAGTCTGGGCATGAGATCGTCATGGTTTTTGATGGGAGGCTGGTGGACGAGGCGTTATACGCGCAGGAAATTATCGAGGGACAGGAGTTCGACGGGTTCCGACAGGCCCTACTGAAAGCAGTCTGGAAGCGGATCGAGGAATTTGGGCCGGGCGCGCCGCTTTACCCCGATGGTTTGCTGGTATCTTCTCAATATTTTGGGGTAACTATTTTTGGTACCCGCCAGATATGGGAAGAAAGTCCGATTTTCGAGCAATTTTTGGCATATCTGGCGTAGTGATTTTTGGGCTACCCCAAGTTATTGAGAAGATACGTTTGCTGGAACGCCTGAAATGAAACTTCCCGTTTGACGGGAGTCATTTCACCACGTCCACCCGCGTGGCGTTGGCATATTCGTATTTATATTGCTTTTCGGGAGGCACAAACGGCATGCACCAGCGATATAACCATTTGGCGGTGGACGGCGAAAGGTTGATGCACCCGTGCGAACGCGGATGGCCAAAATCGTTATGCCAGTACGTCCCGTGCATGGAAATACCGTTGTCTTTGATGTATAACACCCACGGCACACCGGGCAGGTCGAACCCGCTGGCGGTGATATCCCCGGCGGCCATGTGGCGGCTGGGACGTTTATGGTAAGTTTCGAAGCGGCCAATGGGAGTGGTATACGTCCCCACTTGCAGGATCGCGCCAGTGACGGCGCGCGCCGCGAACACGGGACGCTCCGCTTCGTAGGCCAGGATCAACTGCGCGTCGAGTCGCACTTCGATGCGCTTGTCCCGGGGCGGAACGGACGGGGAAAGGGGCTCCAGTTCTTCGCGCGGCAGGATACGTACATGCCGCGCCGGGACAAAATAAAATTGATCGAATTTGTCATCCAGCAGGCGATACCAGGCGCTTCCATGCGCAGCATACGGAGTACCTTCGGGACCCGCGACGGATTCAAAAACCCAGTGCGTGCTCTCGTAATACAGGCGGTACAGCACCTTCGCCCCGGGGTCGGGGGATTCGTACGCGTCGGTAAACGGGACGCTCACCTCGCCCAGCAGGCCTTCTTTGGGAAACACCGTCACCGGCTCGTTCAAGAGGGTGCGAACGGGTTGCACCCAGCCCGAATACAGGTAACTGCCGTCCTCCAGCCTGTACCAGATGCGGTTGTAGGCGCTGGCATCCTCGTCAATGGCTGTGCTGTCAATGTTCACGACCAGGTCGCGCCAATACAGTTTGACGCGCTTGCCTGTACTGGAGGGAACATCGTACGCCCAGAGCACGCCCGAGACAACCCGTCCCTGCAGAGGCGGCTCGGACGCGGAAACCGGCTCGAGGTCAGAAAAGAACGAGAGCGGACGGCCCGGGAATAGGAGTCCCAGCAGGCCAAGTCCGCTCAGTTTGAGAAAGTCGCGGCGCGAGAGTCCGCTATAAGGATCGTCCATCAGGCTAATAGTGAACTTTCACCGTCGTTCCAAAGGTTGACCAGTTATACAGCCACCCGGCGTCGGGGATGCTCATGTTGACACAGCCGTGGCTCATGGGCGTGCCGAAATTATTGTGCCAGTACGTGCCGTGGATTCCGTAACTCTTGTAGAAATACATCGTGTAAGGAACGTCGGGCAGGAAGTAGCCGGGACCGTGCATGTCGGCATAAAGGTACCTGGCGTAAATCTTGTACGTGCCAGTCACCGTGGGCGTGGCCGAAACGCCGGTGGAAACAAGGAAGGCGTTCACCATCACGTCGCCTTCGTAGGCAAACAACTGCTGGGTGGAGAGGTTAATATCAATCCAGTGAGCGCCGTTTCCGCCACTGCTCGGCGGGACGTTGGCCTTTTGCGTTGGCGCGACGTAGGCGCTAGTGGGCGGCGCGAGCGGCGTGGGTGTGTCAGGGACGATGGCGGCTTCCAGCACGCCGGGGGTATCGGTTGGCAGGGGCGTATCGGTGGGAAGCGGCGTGGATGTAAATTCAAGTGTGGGGGTAATGCTGGGAATCGGCGTGTACGTGAGAGTCGGCGTGAGGGTGGGCATGGCCGTCCACTCAGGCGTGTACGTCGGCTTGGAGACCTCGACCACCGCAAAATTCATTGCGAGCGTGGGGGTGGGATGATTGGCATTCCTGACAATGGATGCCAGCGCCGAGGACTGGCTGACCGACCAGGCCGCGAAGGCCACGACAATGCAGGCCAGTCCGCCCAATAACAGGATGGGAACCAGCGGACTGCGGCCTTTCGACTTTTTCGCCGCGGCCTGCGCGGACCTCGGGGCGGGCGCGCCCGCTCCGGGCGCTTCGGCCCCCGGGCGACTGCGCGCCCATTCCACGGCCTTGCGCGCCCGCTGGGACTGCGGGTGGATCGTCAGCGCGCGCTGGGCATACGCCAGGCTGGCGCGCGGGCTGGAGACTGCCGCCAGGATCAGCCACGCATCCTCGAGGTTGGGGGCGAGGCGGGTGGCCTGCTCGGCCCAACGACGCGCCTCGGCCTGGTCGCCGCGACGCAAAGCCTCGCGGGCGTTTTGGATCAGCGAACGGATTTGGGTAGGGTCGGCGCTCATGTTTTAAAGTTGGTCTGGGTTATCCTATGTACTCGTGTAAAAATAAGTTCCTTGTTTTGGATGCAGTTGGACTGCATCCTGCTCGCAGTGCAACTGCTCGCGAACTTTGGAATCGGGAAGTTACTTTTACACAACTGCTATGCACAGCATACGGAGTACCTATACGAAATTTTACCACTAAAGTAAAGACCTGACATGTCTCCACAAGAGTCTGATCAATCGAAAGCCGTATCCTCTCAGTCGTTCAGGTCAATCACGGCGCGAGTGAGACATGTCAGGTCTTGCGCTTTTACCACTGAATCTCCACGGGTGTGCCGATTTCGGCCCAGTCATAAAGCAGGCTGGCCTCGTAGGAACCCAGCACCACGCATCCGTAGGAGATGGGACGACCGAGATACCCGGCCCATAACTCCGCGCCATTGGGCAAAATGGGCAGGGCGTGAATGCCGTTTTCCAATCCGCCTGCCCAGTAAATGCCAAGCCAGTTGGGCATCCAGATGTTCCAGGTTGAGCCGTAGGCGTTGGGGATTTTACTCTGCACGTGGAACAGCCCGGTGCGCGTGGCATTGTTTATGCCCGTAGAGGCCACGAAACTATAGAGCAACTGGTCGTTTTCGTAAATGTACATGTGCTGTTCGGAAATATCCACGAGGATGTATTTGCTCCCCGCATAGGACGGCGCCGCGTCCGGGCCGGACGGGAGGGCGGAATTATCCACAATGGACATTTCCAGCGCCCCGGGCGTCTCGTCGGTGGGCATCGGCGAGAGCGCATTCGTGGGCGTGGGCGAGGGTGTGATGGTCGGCGCGGGTGTGTACGTGGGTTTGGCGATATCCGCCAGCATGAACTGGGCGAGGGGCGTGGCAGTCGGCTGCGCCGCATTGTGAAGGATGGACGCCACCGCCGGGGAGGCGGATACGAAGACCACCGCCGCCAGCAGGGCCAGGAAAACCAGTCCCAGCAGGAACAGGAGATAGAGCAATCCGCGGCGGTACGCAGGAGTGGTCATTTTGGGAACGGCGTCGGCTCGATATTTTCGTTATTGATGAAACACAGGATGCCCTGCACGATGCCATCCGCCACCTGGTCGGTATGCTGGGTCAGGTAAACGCGGTCGAGGTTGAGGAAGCCGGTCTCGATGATGGCGGCCACCGTGTTGGGATCAATTTCCGAAAAGGAGTGATAGTCGGTCATGTCGAGGGTGATGCTCCCCGCATGGAAGGTCAGCCCGGTGAGGCGCGCGTAGCGGTCCACCAGGCAGGCGGTCAGGCGGTTGGCGCGATTGATGTCACGCGTATCCATGGCCGCGGCCACCTTGAAGCCGGTCGCCTCATCGTTGATGTAGTCGCACGAATCGTTGTGAATGGAGACCAGCGCCGCGCCGCGATACCCCGCCAGGCGCGTATCATATTCCTGCAACAGTTCCACCTGAAAGCCCCGGGCGGTGAGACTGTCCTTTACCAGCGTGGCGATCTTCAGGTTCACTTCCTGCTCGGTCAGCGTGACCGTGCCGTCCGCCTCCGCGCAGACCGAGCCGGAGTCGTTGCCGAGATGGCCGGCCACGATCCCGATGCGCAGGGGAGGCAGGGGCGTGGAGATGGCCGCCTGGCCGCCCACCGGACGCGGCGTCATCAGAAGCGCCAACTGGTCGGACAGGTTGCCGACAGACAGGCTGGAGGGAGTCCAGGCGGTGAAGAGCGTGGCGAGAAACACCGCGACCAGCAGGGTCGGTCCAAGCAGGTGCGCCCGGGAGGGACGGGACTTTCGAGAGCGGACGGAAGGTTTAGGGTGGGCGTCCATTTCGTATAATAGTAATCACTTGACGAAGAAATGGCAAGGGAAAATTCAGGG
>CAYJLS010000014.1:10588-41224 GCA_964371065.1 uncultured Anaerolineaceae bacterium
ATGAAAAAAGAGGTAAAATCCTTTTCATGGTCAACTCCATTCGCTGGACAACACAAGACAGGTATGGCAACAGCATCCACCTGACCCAGGAGCGATGGGAACATATTATCGAATCCATCAACCATCCTGAAATGGGAGATTACGAAGATGAATTGAAGGAGACCGTTCGGACGGGAACCCGCAAACAAGATCCGCTTACTTCGCAAAAATATCGTTACACAAAAGAATTTGACAATCTTCCTGCAAACAATACTCACGTCGTTGCCATCGTACTCTTTGGATTACATGAAAGCGAGACTGGCGAAATCGAATCCAACAACTTTATTGCCACTGCCTATCAGAAAGAAATAGGGTAATAAAATGAACCAACCAATCACAAATTACGATGAAATCAGCGATACCCTGTATATTTCGTTCGCCCCCAATGTAAAAGCAACGGGGATCGAATTGAACGAACATATCCTTTTGCGTATTGACAAGGAAAGCCGCAAAGCGGTTGGAATAACATTCCTGAATTATTCCATCCTTGTTCAAAAGGCAGACTTTGGTCCCCGCAGTTTCCCGCTAACCGGACTTGCAAAACTATCTGATGAAACACGTGAAATTGTCATGGAGATATTAGGAAGCGCGCCCGTAAAAGAAGTTTTGTCACTTTCAACATACACGCCTTCACTTCTGGAATCCTTCCCCATCACCATGCTTCATTTGTCTCAACCAGCATAGCGGAAAAGGTGACTGGGAGTTTGGGACAGGAATGAAAAAAGACCGATGTGAAATCGGTCTTTTTTGTTGACGGTTTTGGCGGGTAAGCCGCGTTGCGGGTGTCAAAGACTCCTGCGCGGGCAAGACTCGCCAGAATAACCAGAGCCTTTGATGGGGTGGCGCGGTAGCCCCGTCTGCTTCACCCGCTTGTTGGGCGGCTTACTCTGTCTTTCTTGCTGAAATCAGAAACAAGCCAGTTGAATACACTCTCTTTGTATAGGGTGGTGTTGCAAAAGTCGCTATTCCAGTCTGTATGATTTCTTCAACTAGCAGATTATAAGCCTTCAGTTGGTTACTCAATTCTTCAATATCAAAGCCGGGATGTGTTTCTCTGGGAAGGCCACTCTGGCTCAACTCTTCGTTCATCTCATGAAACAGTTGGTCTGACATTCGTTTTCCATCTTGAATTAGAACGAGGCCATCTTTCCGTAACACACGCCGAACTTCGGCGAATACACGCGATACGTCTTCAACATGATGAAGCAGACCCCGAAAGACAATTACCTCGGTTGTGTCAGATGCAAGCGGGATATTCAAGCAGTCGCCACATGCAAAAACCACTCTTGAGGCCCAACGGCTTTCCTTCGCTCGGTTGTAGGCAGTATGCAGCACCGTCTTGGCTATATCAATCCCAATAAAGTGTGCTTGTGGTTTTGCGCCAGCCCATTCTATGAGAGTTTCGCCAGTTCCGCACCCTACGTCCACTAGACAACTGAAAGGTAATGATTGCAGGTCTTTCAGCAACATTTTGATTGTCTCTCGTCATTCCAATACTCTCTCGTCTCAGTCATCCGTGCCTGGCTGCGAATCCATGAGCCGCCCAACGGCTCACGCTTCAGCTGCCGCCGACTCTGGCAAGACCCACTCCAATAAATATCCACCCGTCGGTGCCTGTGTCTACCAACGCCAGCATAACTTCGCTGTCTGGCGCTTCGCCTGGGACGGCAATGTTCGCGGGCAATACAGGCGCGGCAGGGGAATATTCCTTGCTATAATGCGCCGCTTTCATTGGCGAACAATCCTGGGACTAACCATCCGAATTTCCCTGGGACCTTCGGCGGGCATTACCAACACTGGCGTTTTCCCGTATGCTTTTCGGACGCGCATGTATAAAGCCGCTTCTTCCTTGTCGTGATCAATTAATTTTTGGTTATGAACGGCGATAAATTCCCCTTCATATTTAACGCGCTTGCTTAATGGCAAAGCCAGCCACCAAGCCTGATCCTGTTCTATTTTTTGCCGTCCGGCAAGCGTCCGCTCGCGTTTAATCGCAGAGCGCAAATACTCCTCAATGGATACCCCGCAAGTCGTCGCTTCCTCTTTTATTGTTCCAGCCAATTCTTCCGGAATATGAAGCGCAATCATACAACACCTCTGTTTCCGATTTTACCACTTTCATCCAGCCATCTCGCCGCCCCCAACCCTGCCGCGCGCCCGCTCGCAAAACACGCCGTCAGCAAATAGCCTCCGGTGGGCGCTTCCCAATCCAACATTTCCCCGGCGCAGAAAACTCCGGGCAACGAACGGATCATCAGATTCTCGTCCAGCGACTCGAACGTCACGCCGCCCGCACTGCTGATGGCTTCATCCAGCGGACGCGTGGCGATCAATGGGATTTGCAAATGTTTGATGGAACTTGCCAGCCGTTCCATATTTGAGAACTCATCCTTCGATACAAACTCGCGCAACAGTCCCGCCTTCACCCCTTTGATATTCACCGTCTTTTCAAGATGACTCGCCAGCGTGCGCGAGCCGCGCGGCTTCGATAGTTTTTCGAGCAACTGCGCCTCGGTTGTATCAGGCGCCAGGTCAAGCTGAATGATCGCATTCCCCCGCGCATAAATTTCATCGCGCACCCACGCCGAAGCCGCATAGATCAAACTTCCCTGCACGCCATTTTTCGTCAGGATAAATTCACCCTGCTGACGAAACGACCCAAACGTCAACACCACCGACTTGATCGGCTGACCCTCGAACCGGTCCCGGAAATGCGGACTCCACGCCACGTCAAATCCGCAGTTGGACGGCTTCAGCGCCTCCACCTTGACCCCGGCCTGATTCAGCAATCCGACCCACGCGCCGTCCGAGCCGAGTCGCGCCCAACTCCCGCCGCCGAGCGCCAACACGGCCGCGTCCGCCCGGATGTTTTTCCCGCCCTCGGGTGTCTCGAACTTCAGGGAACGATCCGCGTTCCAGCCGCGCCATTTGTGACTCAGGTGGAACTGCACGCCCGCCTCGTCCAGCCGCTTCAACCACGCCCGCAAGAGCGGACTGGTCTTCATCCCAACCGGAAAGACCCGTCCCGAAGTGCCGACGAACGATTCGATCCCCAGTCCACGCGCCCACGCGCGCAACTCATCCGGCCCAAAGGATCGAAGCAACGGCTCGATCTGGGCGCGGCGCTTGCCATAGCGCGCCACAAATTTCTCAAACGGTTCGGAATGCGTGAGATTCAACCCACCCCTGCCTGCCATCAAAAACTTGCGTCCCACAGACGGCATGGCGTCATACACATCCACAGCTACGCCCCGCGCTCGAATGACCTCCGCGGCCATCAGTCCCGCTGGTCCGCCGCCAATGATTGCAACAGAAATATTCATGCGGTCATTATAAAGAGAAAACTCCTGATTGGGCTATTCATTGCTATAGGTAGCCGTTTTCATTGACGAACCAGCCTTGGGCTATAAATTCGGATCTCTGGGGCCTTCGGCGGGCATGATCAGGACTGGCGTTTTTCCATATCTTTCCCAGATCCGTTTATACAAGACATCCCTGTCTTTATCGTGATCCACCAGTTTCTGGTTGTGAACTGCCACGAACTCCCACTGATATTTTGCGCGCTCGGAGAGTGGCAGGCTCAACCACCATTCCTGTTCCTCTTCAATCTTCTGCCGCGCCGCCAGTGTGCGCTCACGTCGAATGGCAGAGCGCAGGTAATCTTCCACAGAAACGCCGCGCAGCGTAGCCTCTGTTTTAATCGTTCCGGCCAGTTCTTCTGAAATTTGAAGCGCAACCATCATAAACCTCTGCGCCGATTCTGCTACACATCAATGACACATTCGCACACTCCTCATTTTTCATCTTTCATCTTTCATCCTTCATCTTTTCTTCTCCCTCACCTCTCCACACTCACCACCCCGCCCAGCGCGTTCAATTTCAGAGTCCACGCGCTCCCCAGCGCATATAACTGGAACTCATCCACGCCATCGGGATTGTAAATATACGTCTCACCGTTGCCAGTGAAATGCACTTCCAACACCAAAGCCTGATCCCCCAACCGCTGTCCCGAAGAAATGTTCGGCTGTGAATACATCGGCGAAAAATCGCTTCCATCCAGCGTGTACGTCTGGATCGTGTTCCACTCGTCCAGCGTGTACGAACAATAATCCGTACTATCGTCGCGGCACTCCGTCACCACCTCGGCATAACCGTTGCCTTTGTCAATCGTCTTGTCCTCGCACACCTGCGTCGTCTCGGTGCGGCACGACACATTGTACGCGTCCGACGGCGGACTGCCGGTCTCGTTCGAATAATTCACCGCCTGCATTTCCTGCACCGGCACAGACGTCTGCCAGTACACGCTGTCCACGTTCGCGGTCACAGACTTCGACGGCGAAAACAGCATGATCATCCCAATGCAGACGACCGCCAGGCAGGCGACGACTCCCCCGACCGCGATCCACGGGAATTTTCGCTTCGCCGCGGACGGGGAGGCGGGCGCGGCCGTCCCGGGCGTTTTCGCGGCTGACGGCGCTTCGCGAAGCGCCGCGGCGGACTCGGCGCGCGGCAACGGCGCGCCGCACTTCGAGCACATCCTGCGCGTGGACGGGTTGACCTCGCCGCAGTTCGCGCATGTCACGTCCACGAGCGCGGCCTCACGTTGCATCTCGCGTCCCGCCTGGCGCGCCTTGCCCTCCTTCAAGTCGCCGCCGCACTGCGCGCAGACCGTCGCCGTCGCGGGGTTGCGCGTCCCGCAGAACCCGCAATGGATGTCCGCGCCCGCGCCGGCGGCCTTCGCCACGTTCTCATCCTGGATGATCTTCGCCTCCGCCGGCGCGTAAAACTGGACGTTCTCCGGTTGCGGCGCGCCGCAACTTTCGCAGGTCTTCTTCGGCCCCGGGTTGCGGCTGTTACAGTTTGGGCAGACCCATTCGAGTTGGATGAAACCTTTGGATTGTTTGGAAGTGGACATGGCTCACTCCTCTTTGTAGGATAAATTGCCGCATCACATGTACGTGATGATCGCGTCGCCGAACTCGGAGCATTTAACTTCGGTGGCGCCGTCCATCATGCGCGCCAGGTCGTAGGTGACGATCCTGGCGTTGATCGCGCCTTCCATGCCTTTCAGCACCAGGTCGGCGGCTTCGCCCCAGCCCATGTAGCGCAGCATCATCTCGCCGGAGAGAATGACCGAGCCGGGATTCACTTTATCCAGGTCGGCGTACTTCGGCGCGGTGCCGTGAGTCGCTTCGAAGATGGCGTGACCCGTCAGGTAGTTGATGTTGGCTCCGGGCGCGATGCCCATCCCGCCCACCTGCGCCGCCAGCGCATCCGAGATGTAATCGCCGTTCAGGTTGGGAGTCGCCAGCACATCGAATTCGCGCGCGCGCGTGATGGTCTGCTGGAAAACGATGTCGGCAATCGTATCCTTGATCAGCAGTTTCGATTTCCACTTGCCATCGCCGTGAGTGGACCAGAGCGCCAGCGCCTCTTCCACTTCCTTCTTGATATCGTTTTGCTGGGCGGGACTCATCATGTCGTAGCCGGGGTCAATCGCCCTGGCGTTTTCCTCCACGCTCAAATTCGGATTCTTTTCCTTGTTGCCTAAAATCCAGGTCTCGCGCTCGGTCACGATGTCGTCCCGGAAATCGCGCTTGGCGATGCCGTAGCCCCAATCCTTGAATGCGCCTTCGGTGAACTTCATGATGTTGCCCTTATGCACCAGGCTCAAAATTTTGCGTTTGTTCGTCAGCGCCCATCGGATGGCCGCGCTTACCAGCCGTTCCGTGCCTTCCGACGAGACCGGCTTGATGCCGATGCCTGCCGTTTCGGGGAAGCGCATCCTGGCGTATTCTTTGGGGAAGTTTTCCTTGAATAATTGCTTGAATTTTTTGTTGCCTTCCGTGCCAAGTTGGAACTCGATGCCGGTATAAATATCCTCGGTGTTTTCGCGGAAGATGACCATGTCCACATATTCAGGATGTTTGACCGGCGAAGGTACGCCGTTGTAATAGCGCACCGGCCGCTGGCAAACGTACAGGTCGAGCGCCTTACGCAATGCCACGTTCAACGAAGTAATGCCGCCGCCGATGGGCGTGGTCAGCGGGCCCTTGATGCCCACCAAAAATTCCTTGAAGGCTTCCACGGTTTCATCGGGCAGCCAACTCTGGAACATCTTGAAAGCCTTCTCGCCCGCGTAGACCTCCATCCAATGGATCTTGCGTTTGCCGCCGTAAGCCTTTTCCACCGCCGCGTCGAAGACGCGCACCGAAGCGCGCCAGATGTCGCGCCCGGTGCCGTCGCCTTCCACGAATGGGATGATCGGGTTGTTGGGAGTTTGCAGGTTTCCATCCTGGATGGTAATCTTCGCCCCGCCCGCGGGGACTTTTACTTGTGTGTAAGCCATTTAATTTCTCCTGGCAAAAATGATGCGCGGAATTATATCACCCGCGTCCTGCCTGCCGTATTCGACAGGTAGGACGCGGGTGGAATTTACGCACTACCGCAAAAGTCGCTCGGCAGAACCCAGGTTTCCTGCGGAGCGCCCTGTAAGGGTCGGAGAAACCTGGCATCTCGCCTGCGTACTCATGTGAGTTTTGCGCTACTGCGAATTTACCGATTAAGGAGCGGTGGTAGTCGCGGGCGTGGGAGTTTCAGTGGCAGTGGCGGTCGCGGTCGCTGTGGAAGTGGCAGTCGCGGTCGCAGTCGCAGTCAGCGTGGAGGTGGGGGTAAACGTGGGCGTAAAGGTCGGCGGCGGTGCGCCGGGTCGCAGGATATGCGGGCCGATCCAGATGGCAAAGTCTTTGAAGGATGAGCCGTTGGCATACACCGTCAGGATGAATTTGACGTTTTCACCCTTCAGCGCGCTCAGGTTAATATCCAGCGAGTACCACTGTCCCTCGTAGGCCTCGTTCCACTGCCCGAGTTTTATCAGCGCCCCGTCCCCGATCTGGTAGTCGAGGCGGAAGATGACGTTGCACCCAGCCGAATTATAGCGACAGTTGACGATCGTGCGGAAGCGGTCCCCATCCTGGATTTTGAACGGCGGGAAGACGCCGCGGATGAACCCGTCGTTCGCGTCGCGCGGGAACGTGACGAGTCCCGCGCTCCCGGACGGGTTGCCATTTTCAAGTTTTGCCGCGTCCAGCCGGACAACATAGCCATCGTTATCCCCCTCCACGCCCGGGCAGGGCAGGATCTTGAGGCCGTTGTTCCATTCCGCGTCACAGTAATTGGCCGCGAAATCGTAGGCCACGAAATTCTCGCCCGAAACCTTCACGTCCACCCAGAAGGCAGTCGAGGCCGAATTTCCAACCCCGAACAATACCCCGGAGGCGTTGCGAAGTTTAAAGTAGCCCTTGTAGCGGCCGTCTTTGGCGGGTGAAATGAGATTGACGGAGATATCAATCGCCTGCCCCGGGTTGACCGTGCCAGGCAAACCGACAGCGACCGGCGCGCTCATCGCGTCCCCGTCCACGAAGACGATGGCGTAATTGGTGGTCCACGAGCACGTGCCGATATTCTTGACCCGCCAGACTTTGGTAAAAGGGACGCTGCGTCCGATGACGGAACCGTCGGGGTAGGTCACATCGGTAACGAAATCAGCCCAATCACAGCGGGTGACAGGCGGGCTGGTATTGATGATGGGCGGGATGGATGTGGGGGAATTGATGCCTGGCGCGAAGGTGGCGGTGGGAACAGGCGCGGTCGCGGCCGCAGGCGTAGCAACCGATGTTTGCACAGACCGGGTGGCCATGGCCTCCAGCGTCTGCGCGGACTGGGTGTAGAGCGCGTTCAGCGTGGCCGCAGGGTTCGGTTTTTCTGAACTTGGAAAATTGCAGGCGGCCTGGACAAGAACCACAACGATGAGCGCAAGAAAAAGATTCGGTTTACGGGTCTTCATGGTTAAATCTCCAAAAGAAGTATTTCACCAGTTAAAACGATGTTTTTGCAGGGAATGTTCCACCGCCGAAAATAAAATGAGTGTGACTAAATCGAGTTGGCCAGCCTTTAGGCAACTTTGCCGTGATCTGTTCCGCCTCGCGCCGGGCGGGGCAACATACGGTCAGCGGATGGGAAAGCGGATAAACGGATGAGAGGTCAACAGGTGAAGAGTCGCCACATCCGTTTACACCGCACCTGCGGTGGGTGCAGGTGTCCGTTTTATATCCGTTGACCACATCCGCTTACACCGCACCTGCGGTGGGTGCAGGTGTCCGCTTCTTATCCGCTGACCGTATGTTCTGATGACAAAAATATCGTTTGAATCTGCGAGCGAACCTGCGGCAAGGCCGGTTGAACAATTACACTGCAAGGAACGATGGACTCGCTGCCAACTGATTTTAGTCACACTCACATAAAATGAGCCGAGGGGTTGTCCTCGGCTCATGGTGCGGTTCACTTGCACTCGAAAGTAAAATTCACTTTGTCATATTCCACATACTCTGGGGATATCTGTATCAAGCGGATCCATTTTGGGCCCTGCGAGTCGGCGATGTAGAACTTCCATCCATTTGGATCTTCGAAGTCCATCGTAACGGCGCCTGTAATTTCAAGTTTGAATTTACGGGAATTATAGCCGTCACTGTGTTGGAACTGGAGAATGACCTCCTGCATCGGGCCGCTGAACGAGACGTGGGCAGTCACGTAGTACCAGTTGTTGGTGTTACACCCGGTGGGTGGGTTTCTCTCCAGATCGTAGGTCACGGACGTGACGCCATAGGTGGGGGTTTCATTGGCGGCAACAACCACGATCTCGGTCCAGAAAGGTGCGCTATATTGCCCCACGCCGAAATTCTGCCCGTCCGGAGTTTGGAGTTTCCACTCGCCCTTATAAGTTCCCGCGGTTTCGGGGGCGGCAAGCTGGATGCTCACATCCGCGCTCTCGCCGGGGGGGAGACCTTGTGGAAAGTTGTAGTTGTACGCGCTGCCCATCTGATCCCCGCCCCAGAAGACAAGCTTGTAACCTGTGTTCCAGGCGCAATTGCTGTTGTTTTGGATGTGCCAGGTTTTCAGGAATTTCTGTCCGGGACTAAAGATGGATTTATCAGGCGGGTTCTCGGAGACGAGGCTGGCAACCATGCAGTCCTTGTACGAGCCGGAGGCAATGGCTGTCGTGGGGGTGGCGGGGGGCGTCAGGGTGGCGAGCGTTGGATCCACTGGAGACGTGGGGGATGAAGGCGCGTCGGGTGTGGAGGCGGCCTGCGCCCGCATCGTCAGGACAATGGCGGTGGCAATCACAGATTCATTGTCCGCCGAAGGTCCGCACGCGCCGAGCAGGAAACTGGTCACAACCAGGAGGGAGATCAAGGCAAAGGTTCGTTTCATTCTTATCCTTTCGGCAGATCTTGTGGGGAACTGCCTGCATGGATTATAACGCCCGGAAATGAGAATACGTTAATGGAAGCGCCCGGCGGATGCCGGGCGCTCGTGACTCTAGCTTGTGCCGCGCAAGCTATGGCGCAGTGTAGGTGATGGTCAATGTCACCGGAGCAATGATCAGCACGTCATCAATGCTCCCATCCCCATCGGTGAGCGTATTTTTGAATTGCAGGCGGAACTGAAAACGCGAGGAGCCTACCGCTCCCTGAAGCACAGTGACAAGGGCGGCATTGCTCAATGCGCTTCCCGTTTCACCGGCGTTGCACCATTTGGCAAAACCTCCGCCCGCTCCGGGGGCAACGAAGTCGCCCGCGTCCACGGCGCCATAGTTGTGGATGTAGGCATGCAGGCAACCCAGCGTTCCAAACGGGTCTCCCCGCACACTGCCTCCGCCAATCAATGTCAACGAAGCGGTTTGGATGGTGGAACCGGCCGGGATGCCCGACATGTCGAAGCTGAGGAAGGCTTCAATGCCTAGATTGCCCAGGCTGTCCCCGGCGGCCACGGTCAGAGCATTGATCGCGCCACTGCTGGCGACCAGCCCGCTCTCGCCAGACATGTAGGGCAAGGTAATGCTGGCCGACGGGATGGAAACTTTGATGTCCGCATAGAAGTTAGTGAAGGTCATACCGGCGGCGTTACGCAACTTCCAATAACCTTTGTAATTGCCGTTGGCGGCGGGCGCGGTTAAATTAACGGAAATATCCACCGATTGGCCGGGGTTGACATTGCCAACCAACGCCTGCGCGCTTGGCCCGCTCATCTGATCCCCGTGATCGAAAACGACGGTATAGGAAGGGGTCCACGAACAGGTACCGGTATTTTGGATCCGCCAGGTTTTTGTGAATGCGAAGCCCGGTGTCAGGATTGTGCCGTCTGGAATGCTGATGTCGCTGACGAATTGGGCCTTGTCGCATATCTGCGTGGCGGTGGGCTGGTTGGTATTGGTGGGAAGCGGCGCGATGGTGGGCGGGATGCTGGTGTTGGTGGGGATGACGGTGTTTTGGGGCGGCGGGGCGATACCGGTGACGGTGGGCGCGTTCAGCGTCAGCGCGGACTGGGTCAACTGGGCGGCGGCGGTGAAGGCCGCGTTCGGTTCGGACACGACGGGTGTGGCCTGGGGCAGGTTGCAGGCCAGCGCGGCCGCCAATAGGGCGGCCAGCGCGAGGGGGATGCGGTTGATTCTCTTCATTTCTCACTCTCCTCTTGAGTTGGCCTATTGTATCCGAATCCCACCGATTGTCATTACGACATGTGTCCTATGCAGGGCGGGGGAGCGGCTTTGGGCAGAATCAAAAGGACGGGGAGCCGCGACCCGGCTTCCCGTCCAGAAAGAGGCGAGAGAAATGTTCGCTAAACGGACGCGACTTGCGCGCCGGCCATCCACAAACCGATCTGTTCGCGGGTGGCCTCTTTGGTGTTGACGATCGCGACGATGTGGCCGCGATACATGACCGCGATGCGGTCGGAGAGCGCCATGATCTCGTCCAGTTCGGCGGAGACGAGCAGCACCGCCGCGCCGTTGTCGCGCATCTTGACGATCACGCTATGGATGTATTCGATGGAGCCAACGTCGAGGCCGCGCGTGGGCTGGTTGGCAATGACGAGTTTGACGGGGCGGCTGAGTTCGCGCGCCACGATCACTTTTTGCTGGTTGCCGCCGGAGAGTTTGGAGGCGGGTACGTAGGGCGAGGGCGTGCGCACGTCGTAGGCCTGGATCAAGCGGCGCGCGTTTTCATCGAGGGCGGTTTGCTGGATGATGCCGCGCACTCCGAAGGGCGGGTGATAATAATCGCACAACACCATGTTATCGGCCACCGTGTAGGAAAGCACCAGGCCGTGACGCTGGCGGTCTTCGGGGATGTGCGCCAGTCCGATCTCGGTCATGGCGCGGGGCGTACTGCCGGTTACTTCCTGCCCATCGAAGCGCACCGCGCCGCCGGTGGACGTGCGCAAACCGGTGAGCGCCTCGACCAGTTCGGTCTGCCCGTTGCCCTGCACTCCGGCGATGCCCAAAATCTCGCCGCCGCGCACGTCAAAGGAAATGCCGTGTACGGTTTCCAATCCGCGCTGGCTGTTGACTTTGAAGTCTTCCACCTCCAGCACTTTGTCCTTCGGTTCACTGGCGCCTTTTTCCACGGTCAGGATGACCTGCCGTCCCACCATCATGGAGGCCAGGTGCGGCTCGTCCGTCTCCGCGGGCGTGACGGTATTGACCACGTGGCCGCCGCGCATGACGGTGATGCGGTCGGCCACGGCCAGCACTTCCTTGAGCTTGTGGGTGATGAAAATGATCGAGACGCCGCGCCCGGCCAGTTCGCGCATGATGCGGAAGAGATCGTCGGCCTCCTGCGGGGTGAGGACGGCGGTCGGTTCGTCGAGGATCAGGATGTGGGCATCGCGGTAGAGCGTCTTCACGATTTCAACGCGTTGCTGGAGTCCCACGGGCAACTGCCCCACCAGCGCCAGGGGATCTACGTCGAGGCCATATTGATGGGAGAGCGCGGCCACTTTCGCCGCGACCCCCTTACGGTCCAGCACGCCGCGTTTAACAGTCTCGTCGCCCAACATGATGTTCTCCGCCACCGTGAAAACGGGGATGAGCATGAAGTGCTGGTGCACCATTCCAATGCCGAGCGCGATGGAATCCTTCGCGGAGTGGATGATGACGGGCTTACCGTCAACGAGCATCTCGCCGGAGTCGGGGCGGTACAGGCCATAGATGATGTTCATGAGCGTGGTCTTGCCCGCTCCGTTCTCGCCGAGCAAGGCATGGATCTCGCCCTTGCGTAAATCGAAGTTGACGTTGTCGTTCGCCAGCACACCGGGGAAATTCTTGGTGATGCCTTTGGCTTCAAGGACAATGTTTGTTTCGACCCTTCGACGCGGCTCAGGGCTGGCTTCGCTCAACATAAATGTTTCAGTCATGGCGGCCTGCTACTTTTCATAAGGGATGCCGTCTGCGGCGGGCGGGGTGGTCTTGCCGACGATGCCCGTCAGGATCAGCATGGTGAGGATATAAGGTGTCAACCCGACAACGTAAGAGATCTGCAGGACAGCCAGCTGCGGCGGGATCGACTCGCGGAAGATCTGCAGGTTGATCTGCATGGCCTGCGAGGCGCCGAAGACCAGTGCGGCCGCCCAGGCGCCAAAGGGCGTCCAGTTGCCGAAGATCATGGCGGCCAACGCGATGAAGCCGCGCCCGTTGGTCATCAGCGGCTCGAAGGATGGCACCGATTCGAGCGTGAAGTAGGCGCCGCCCAACCCGGCCATCAAGCCGCCAATGATCACGTTGGCGTAGCGCATGCGCTGGACGTTGATGCCGACCGTGTCGGCGGCCCTGGGGTGTTCGCCCACGGCGCGCGTCCGCAGGCCCCAGCGGGTGTAGAACAACACGTAGTGGGTGAAGATGACCAGCAGGATCGCCAGCAATGCGATGGGCTTCTGGTCAATGATGGTGCCGGAGATCGAATGGACCAATTCGGCGCAGCCGCCGTTGCAAATGCCATCAACCACATTTGACAGGGAGGGCAATGTGCCGGGCGCGTGCGGGACGTTGCCGCCGAAGATACTGCCTTTTTCGAAGAACATCTGGCGGTTTAAAAAGCCAGTGATGCCGATGGCTAGGATGTTGATCACCGTGCCTCCAATGATCTGGTCCACTTTGAAGGTGATGGACAGAACGGCATGCAAAAGGGCGAACAAACCGCCGGTGAAGATGGCGAAGAATACGCCGCTAATCAGGCTGGGCAGGGCCGCCCAACCGAAGATCGAATTCATGTAAATGGAAGCCAGCCAGCCGAAGAAGGCGGCCCCCAGCATCATGCCCTCGATGCCAATGTTGACCACGCCGGCGCGTTCACAGTAAATGCCGGAGAGCGCGCCCAGCGTCAACGGCGTGGCAACCGCAATGGTGGTGGCGATCATGCTTCCGATAATGACGAGGGGCGAGGACTGGCTGGAGCCAATCAGCACCACCACGCCGAACAACACGACAATGATGGCGGCGATGAAGCCGAAACGTCTCATTTCCATGGCTGTCTCCTACCCGCCCCAACCGCGCGTCAACACCACGCGCTCTTCGCGAGCGCGGATGCGATAGATGTAGCGGATAATGGCATCTGCCGCCACGAAGAGCAGCACCAGCGCCTGGATGACGGAGATGATGTCCGTAGGGATTTGCGTCAGGAATTGCATGCGCGTCGCGCCGTTGCGCATCCCGCCGAAGAGGATGGCCGCCAGCACGATGCCCAGCGGGTGTGTCCTGCCGAGCAACGCGATGGCGATGGCGTCGAACCCATAGCCCATGGAAAAGCCCAGTTCGTGGCGGTAGTTCAACGCGGTGACCTCAACGGAACCTGCCAGCCCGGCCAACATACCCGAAAAGGCCATCGTCAATACGATGATTTTTTCCACATTGATGCCAGCGTAGCGCGCCGCGTCTGGGTTGGCGCCAACGGTGCGGATCTCGAATCCGACCTTGGTCTTCCACAAGACCCACCAGACCAGCCCCGCGACGACCAGCGCCAGGATAAATCCCCAGTGGACACGCAGGACTTCTACATCGAACAGCCGTGGGATGCGCGCGCTCATCGCGATCGCCGGCGTACGGGCGATGACGTTCGTGGGACTGGGATCCTTCATGGCGCCGTTGAGCAGGAAACTGGTGAGGTTGAGCGCGATGTAGTTCATCATGATGGTGTTGATGACCTCGTGCCCGCCCAAGTAGGCTTTCAGCGCGCCGGGGATGGCTGCCCAGAGCGCCCCCGCCAGCACGCCAAAGCCCACCGCCAGCGGGATGTGAATAATGGCTGGCAGGTTGAAGCCCAGCGCATCGGGCAGGGAGTACCCGATCCAGGCGGAAAAAACGGCGCCAAGGGCCAATTGTCCCTCCGCGCCGATATTGAACAGACCGCCTTTAAAGGCAACCGCCACGGCCAGCCCGGCAAAAATATAGGGCGTGGCCCACACGGCGGTTTCGCTCCAGGCCTTCGCCGAACCAAATGCGCCTTGAAATAAGCCCCGGTAGGCGTCGAACGGATTCCCGCCCACCATGGCAATGATGATGCCTCCCACGACCATGGCGGTAAACACTGCCAACACCGGGACGAGCATGGCGCGCACGGCGAGCGCGGCGCGCAACCAGCCCCAAACAACGTTTATCGAAAACTTGTCCTTCATCGAAGGCTCCCGTCCAGCAAGGATATTAAGGTCTGTAATTTAATAACTTCCTATAGCAACGTCACACCTGCACTGCACCGAACGCAGTGCGGTGCAAGTGTTGCGAGCCGTTCGTCCCTGGCACCGCCCGCCAAGGCAGGTGTGGCGAAGCAATCCCCAGATCGTGACGGAGATTGCTTTGTCGGGAAGTACACCCTCCTCGCAATGACGGAAACAGTGGGGGGGTGAGGGAAGTAATTATTTTACATACCCTTAGTCCTATTATAAGACAGAAAAACAGCGAAGGCGTAGAACGCCTTCGCTGCGCGTGCATTACTTCAATCGGTCCCGTTTATTTCTTCTTGCGGCGCATGTAAAAGAACACGGCCACGACCACGAGGACAACAACCACGATGATGATCAGCGTCCAGTTGGTGGTGGGAGCGGCGGCGGGCGCCTCCGCCGGTTTGACGGGCGGAACGCCGGTCTTGAGCGAGCCGTCGAGCAGGGCAGCATCGATTTCCTGCATCTTGGCATCTACTGCAGCAGGCACATCGGCTGCCACATCATGATACGGAGCATAGCTGGTCTTGCCATTGAAGTTGCCGGGAACAAAGGCGCCTTCCGTTATGGCCTTGATCAGGTCGAACACGCCGGGCGTGATGAGTTTCATGGCCGAGGAGAGCAGTTTCGCCTGGGCTTCGGGCAGGGTGTAGTACTGGTCGGCGTCCACACCGATGCCATACACGCCCGCTTCCACCGCGGCCACGACCGCGCCGTTGCCGGTCTTGCCGCCGCCGCCGAAGATGACGTCCGCGCCCTTGTCAATCATGGACTTGGCGGTCGTCGCGCCCCATTCGGGGTCGGTGAAGGTCTTGTCGAAACCGACATCGCTGTGGTACACGATGAAGAGCTCGATCTTGGGGTTGATGTACAACGCGCCGGCGCGATAGCCTTCGCCGAAGCGCCAGACGGGCGGAACCGCATCGGTGCCGAACACGCCGCCGATCTTGCCGGTCTTGGTCATCTGTGCGGCCAGGGCGCCCACCAGGAATCCAGCCTGATCCTCAGGAAAAACGAGTCCCACGAGGTTGGGGATATCGTTGGTGGTGTCTGCATCAAACGCCCATGCAAACTGGTCCTGGTCCACGCCGATAAACTTGATATCGGGGTACAGCACAGCCGCGGCCGCCGTGGCCTCACCCAAACCGAAACCGACGGTAACGATCACATCGTAACCGGCATCCCCGAAGGTGGCGATATTCTTGGCATAATCCTTCGAGTCGGCGGTCTCGATGTACTGGACGTACGCGCCCAGGTCTGTCTCCGCCTGTTTCACACCTTCCCATGCGGATTGGTTAAAGGATTTGTCGTCAACCTTTCCGACATCGGTCACCAGGCCGACACAAAAAACATCCGCCTGGGTGCAGTCCGGCGCATCGCCCTGGGCCGCTACGGCCGGGACAATCATCGCGGCCAGCATTGCCACAACTAACAAAACATACAGTTTCTTCATTTCGAGCTTCTCCTCTCAAATCTTGAAAGTGAATATGGTTGTTTGGAAATACAATTGGGTTGTAAGCCAGTCAATTTGTGGACGAGCCACCTCCTTGAAGTTGTTTGAAACATGTTCCCCTGTCAATTCAAGTATACAGCCTCTCAATTTATTGTGCAAGGATGAACTAATTAAGGCTCTGCCGAAACCCCGGTTTGGATGGAACCATCCGCCAGGCCGCGGCGGATTTGTTCGAGTCTTTCGCGGACGGTGGGGGGGACCTGCCGCTCGAGGCTGTGATACGGCCCGAGGGCGTACGCGCCGCGCGTATCCCCGGCGGGGAACTGCCCCTCCACCGCCAGGCGGATCAGCGCGTATACGCCCGGCCCGGCCTGCTTGACCGCGCTGCTCAACACAAAGTCGGCGGCTTTCACCTGATAGAACATATCCTCGTCCGCGCCGATGACGGTGACGCCGCGCCCGGCCGCGGTTTCCAGCGCGGCGCGCGCCGTCTCGCCGCCGGCCGCGAACAAAATGTCCGCGCCGCCTTCGAGCACGAAGAGCGCCTGCTTTTCGCCCCAGGCCGGATCGTTGAACAGTTCGCCAATCCCGCCTTCCGGCTTATAGTTGACACGCGCCCGCAGGTCGGGGTCCGCATAATGGACGCCGACGCGGAAACCCTCGCAATCGCGCCACATGGAGGAGATGCTCTCCACTTCGCACAGCGCCGCCACTTTGCCGGTCTGGGTGGTCAGCGCGGCCAGCGCGCCCGCGAGAAACCCGCCTTGGTCTTCGGGGAAGACCAAGCCCGCCAGGTTGCCGCGCCTGGTCTCCTGCGGCTGATCCACGCCGATGAAATGGATGGCCGGGTAGGCTGTGGCCGCCTCCCGGGTGGCTTTGCGCATGGAATTCCCGACCGTGACGATCAGGTCATAGTTCCCTTCGGCCAGCGCGGCGATGTTTTTGCCATGGTCGCGCGCGTCAATCGTCTCGATGAAATCGGCCCGGTCAATCAGTCCCTCGGCCAACGCCTGTTGGACGCCCTCCCACGCGGACTGGTTGAGGCCGTGGTTGTCCACTTTGCCGAAAGCGGTGACGAGGCCGACGCAGAACACCTCCGGCCGCGCGCAATCCGACGCGATGGGAAGATTGCACGCAGCCAGAAGAGCGACTAAAGTCGCCACTACATGGACTCCACGTAGGTACGACTTTAGTCGTTTTTTTTCATCCTTCATCTTTTACCTTTCACCCTTGTCCCACCTGCGCTTCTCCGCGTTTGACACCCAGCATGAGGATCAGCGCGACAATCAGGAAGAGCGGACTGGTGACCATGATGGTGTTGTAGCGGCCGCCGCTCAGGGTGACGAGCAGGCCGTTAAAGTTCGGGCCGACGATGGCCGAGAAAGTGGAGAACAGGTAATACAGCCCGGTAAAGGTGCCGACGCGCGCCAGGCTGGTCATGTCCACAACCATGGGCAGGGAGTTGATGTTGATCATTGCCCAGGCGATACCGGCCGGCATGAGCAACAAACTGATCACGTGAACGTTACCCAGCACGGGCAGTTTGGCGACCTGCGCGGCGAGTGTTGTGGCTGGCAGGATGAACAGGCCGAAGATCAAGGCCGCCATGCCGATAATTCCCGCGGAGATCGTGATGCGCCGCCCGATGCGGCTGCCGAGAATGCCGGCAGGCAGCGCGAACAGAACGAAGAAGAGGCCGAGATGTCCCGTCAGGCGGCCGGCGTCTCCGTCGGAGAGCCCAATGTATTTGGTGGCATACAAAGTCAGGAAGGCTTCGATGCCGGTGTAGGCCAGGAACCAGAAGAAGATGGCGAACAGGATTCGCAGTCCGCTTTTATCTTCATCATTCATCAGTTCGCGCAGGCTCTCGAACATGTTGGGTTGTTTCTCGCTCTCTCCATATTCCTTCGGTTCTTTGATGAAGAGGAAGACCAACAGGGCCGCCGCGATGGTCAGACCGGAGCCCATCCAGAACGGGAAGTTGACATTAATCTCGTACAGTGTGCTGCCCACCAGGGAGGCGATGATCGTGCCCACGCCGCCCATCAGGTTGATGATGCCGTTGGCCTGTGAGCGAAACTGCGACGGGGTAATGTCTGGCATGAGCGCCACGACGGGCGTGCGCCAGAAGGCCATGCTGAGCAGCAGTGTGCTGGTGCAGGCTACGAACAGCGGCAGGACCGAGGCCAGTGGGATCAGCCCAAAGACCAGTGCGCCGATGGGCGCGCCGATCAGGATGAACGGCATACGGCGTCCAATGGGCGTGCGCAGGCGGTCGGACCACGCGCCGACAGGCGGTTGGATGAAGAGCGCGGCGATGTTATCCAGGGTCATAAAGAAGCCAATCAAGATCGGCGAGAGGCCGAAGCGGTTGGCAAGGAAGAGCGGCACGAAGGCGTTGTACACCGTCCAGATGACGCTGACGCCGAAGAACCCGAACCCGAGCAGGAAGATCTTGCCGTAGTTGAATTTCATCTTGTCCTCCAAAAAATGTTGTGTGGTGTTTGTTGCGTGTTACGTGTTGCGTATTGCGTATTGCGTGTTTCGTGACCAGGGGAACGGAACACGCTACACGCTACACGAGTCATTCGTATCCAACACTCTTCAAGAATCTCAAATCCTTCTCAGTCAATTCCGCTTTTTCCAGCAGGTCGGGACGGCGTTGCAATGTGCGTAACAACGACTGCTCGCGCCGCCACTTCGCGATCTTGGCGTGGTCGCCGGAGAGCAAAATATCGGGGACGCGCTCGCCGCGAAATTCGGGCGGACGCGTGTAGTGCGGATATTCGAGCAAACCTGTGGCATGTGAATCGTCGTCCGCGCCGGTCGGGTCGCCGAGCGCGCCGGGCAGGAGACGCGTGACCGCGTCGATGAGGATCAGTGCGGGGAGTTCACCTCCGGTCAAAACGTAATCGCCGATGGAGATTTCGTCGGTGACGAGATGCTGGCGGATGCGCTCATCCACGCCCTCGTAGCGTCCGCAGACCAGGGCGAGGCGTTCGTGCGCGGACAACTCGCGGGCGATGGCTTGCGAGAAAACGCGTCCCTGCGGAGAAAGCAAAATGACGGGCAATCCGCTCTGAGGTCCAAGAATGGATTCGACCGCCTCGAAGAGCGGTTCGGGCTTCATCACCATCCCGCCGCCGCCGCCGTAGGGCGTGTCGTCTGTGGTGTGGTGTTTGTCGCGCGCCCAGTCACGGATGTTGTGCAGGCGCACGTCAATCAGCCCGTTTTGGCGGGCGCGTTGAAGAATACTGGATTCAAGGTAAGGGGGGAAAACTTCGGGCAGGAGGGTGAAGACCTCGAATTGCATGCCTGGATTTTAGCACAAATGACATCGGCAAGTCGGAGTCCAAAGTCTTCGCGAAGCACCCTGGAAGGGCCAGACTTTGACGCGCAAAACTTTGGCGCGCAAAAGCAACGACTGGAGTCGTTGGACTCCGTTTTCATTCCCGAAGGGGTGTGAGCTTCCTTCATGGATACTTGAAGATCGTCGCTTACTTTGTGGCCGCCACCGAGAATCAAAGATTAGAGTTTGATAACGAAAATGGGGGGAACGAGGGGGGTAGGCTTGACGCTCCTTCTTTTTGGATGGTAAGATGATTGTATGTATTTAAGACGCAAGACCAAATGGAGCATGACCCGCAAGCGCTACAAGGTCAACTGGTTTTTTGTGACCGTCCTGTTGATCCTGATCGCGATGGGCGTGTACGTGGACCGCGTGATCGTGCCGACCGTCCCGCCGCCGTTCGTGCCAACGGCCACCGCTACGCGTTCGCCCGAATCGTTTGTGGCCGAGGCGCAATCCATGTTTGCCGAAGGCAAACTGCTCCAGGCGATTGACTTTTACGGGCAGGCTGTCCGCGCCAACCCGAGCGATGACGCGGTGTACGTGGCGATGGCGCGCATGCAGATCTTTGCCGGGCTGTACAAGGAGGCGCAGGCCAGCGCCGAGGCGGCGCTCCTGCTCAACTCGACCAATCCCCGGGCGCACGCGGTGCGCGCCTGGGCGCTGGATTTTCAGGGCGATACCCTGGGCGCGCAGACGGCCGTTAAACGCGCCCTCGACTTGGACCCCAACAACGGCTTCGCCCATGCCATTTATACGGAAATCCTGGTAGATATGTACATGTCGGGCGAGAACGTCTTCGATGACACCCTCACCAAAGCCATTGAAGAATCGAATGTGGCGCTTTCACTGGAACCCAACACCATCGAGTCCCACCGGGCGCGCGGCTACGTGCTGGAGGCCACCGCAAATTATGAAGAGGCCATTGCCGAGTATCAGGCCGCCATCACCATTAACGAAAACATCCCCGATCTGCACCTGGCGCTGGGACGCAATTACCGCGCCCAGCAAGTCTACGACAAGGCCGTGGAGGAGTTCACGCGCGCCAACGCGCTCAATCCCTCCGACCCCACGCCCGACCTGTTGATCTCGCGCACATACGCCGCCATCGGTGAGTTTGCCAAGGCCGCGCAATACGCCGAATCTTCCGTCAAGGACGCGCCCGCAGACGCCAGCCTGCGCGGCAATTACGGTGTGATGCTTTACCACACTGCCGACTGGGCGGAGGCCGCCGTCCAACTGGGGCTGGCCATCAACGGCGGGCGCACAACGGAAGGCGATGTGATCGAGTCCATTCCGCTCACCCCCGATACGCGCGTGGCCGAATATTATTATACATACGCGCTGGCGCTGGCGCGTCTCAACCGTTGCGGCGAGGCCCTGCCGATTGCCAACAATATCCTCGGCCGCGTCCCCGCGGACGAGAACGCGGTCGGCAACGCCAAGGAAGTCTTCAGTATTTGTGAAAAGAACCTGTCCGTCACGCCCGTCTCCACACTGGCCGAGACGACAGTCACACCCGCTCCCACACCATGAATGTTTACCCCCGCCGCGAACTTTTTTACAAGAAGCCGCACACCAGCATCTACCGCATCTTTATCCTGATGGCGCTGATCCTGGCGGGCGTTTGGCTCATCCGTGGAGTGCTGCAGGGCGAGATCGAGAAACCCTTTACTCCCGCCCCCACGCCCACGCGCTCCGTTGACTCGTACGCGCTCGAAGGCGACGCGCTCTTCATCGCGGGCAACCTGGACGACGCCATCACCGCCTACCGCGAGGCCGTGCGCGTGGACCCAACCAACGCGCAGATCTGGGCCAAACTGGCGCGCATCCAGACGTATTCCTCCGCCCTGCTGACCACCGACCCCCAGCGCCTCGCCCGCCTGACCGACGCGCTGGGTTCCATTGACGAGGCGGTGAAACTCGCCCCGGACGATTCCACCGTCCACGCCATGCGCGCCTTCGTGCTGGACTGGAACGCCAATCCCTCGCTGGTGGGCGACAAACAGGCCACCGCCTACCTCACCGAAGCAGAGACGGAAGCCGTCAGCGCCTTACAGAAGGATAACCAGAACACCCTGGCGCTGGCCTTCTATGCCGAAATCCTCGTGGATCAACAGAAATGGAACCAGGCCGAGCAAAACATCCTGCAAGCCCTCGAACGCGAAGATGCCGACGGCCTGTTGGATGTCCACCGCGTGTATGCCTACGTGCTCGAATCAATGGGCAACTACAAGCAGGCCATCGAAGAATACGATAAAGCCATCCTCATCTCCCCCAACCTGACCTTCCTCTACCTGCGCGCGGGCGCCAACTATCGCCGCCTCGGGTTTGGTTCGCTCAACGATGAGTCGGCGATGGTCTTATACGAAAAGTCGCTCGAATATTTCGATAAGGCCGCGCAGATTAACGAACAGTTGGGAGTGCGCGATCCAACCCCCTATCTTTCGATTGCCAAGACTTACTCGCAAATGCCTTCCGCGGATTATTTTGCGGCCGCGCTCAACGTTCAAAAGGCGCTGGATTTCGATCCCGGCAACGCTGATACCTACGGGCAGTTGGGCATCGTCTTCTTCAAATCGCGCAACTACGAAGGCTCCATCCCCGCGCTCGAGTGTGCGGTGCGCGGTTGCACCGCGGCGAAATCCTGCGAGGCGCGCGGCGGCTGTAACACAGACGACCCCGGCACCGCAGTGACCGGTCTCGCGCTCTCGCCAAACACCGTCGTTTACTACTACATCTATGGATCAGCGCTGGCCGGCCTCAGCCGCCCGAAAGACAATAAGTGCGCCGAGGCCCTGGCTGTTTTGGATGAGGTCGCGGCGGCTTTTCCGGGCGATAGCGATATCACGGGCATCGTGCAGGAGGGACGTGTCATCTGCGCCTCGATCGGGACCCCGTCCGGGTCCGCCGCGACCAGCCTCCCCGTCACGCCCGAAGCGGGGACGCCAACGGCTACCGCGATTCCGTAAAGCATCCGCCTTGTGGGGGCAAAATTCCGAATTCCGAATTCAGAATTCTGAATTCAGAATTTTCCTCGTGTCAGAGTTTTGTAAATATTCCACCTTTCCCCTTGACGCTGTTTTCAAAGGCAAGTATCATTCGCACGCATTTAGCACTCGTAGGTTAAGAGTGCTAATTTCAAAGTCCCCTCAAAAACCTTTCAGGAGGTCACGTATGAAACTTTCTCTTAAACCCCTCGGCGACCGTATCGTGGTTCAACCTATCGAACAGGAAGAAATCACGGCGGGCGGGATCGTTCTGCCCGAAACAGCCAAGGAAAAACCCCAGCAGGGTAAAGTGCTGGCGGCTGGCCCCGGCGCACGCGACGAAGACGGCGAGCGCATCCCCATGGATGTCAAAGTCGGCGACAAAGTGCTGTATGCCAAGTACGGCGGCACCGAGTTCAAGATGGATGGCAAGAAACTGCTCATCCTGCGCGAGAGCGATCTGCTCGCGATCCTAGATTAATTTTCCCTGGAGGAATTCCTATGGCTGCTAAACAACTCGCTTTTTCCGAAGACGCGCGTCGTCGCCTTAAAGAAGGCATGGACGTCGTCGCCAACGCCGTTTCTGCCACCCTCGGCCCCAAGGGCCGCAACGTGGCTGTGGACCGCAAGTTCGGCTCCCCCACTATCACACACGACGGCGTTTCCGTCGCGAAGGAAATCGAACTCGAAGACCCGTTCGCCAACATGGGCGCGCAACTGCTCAAGGAAGCCGCCCAGAAGACCAACGATATTGCCGGTGACGGCACCACCACTTCCACCGTCCTCGCGCACGCCATCGTCAACGAAGGCTTGAAGGCGCTCGCGGCTGGCTTCAACCCGATGTTGCTCAAACACGGCATCGAACAGGCCACCGAAGAAGTCGTCAAGTCCCTCAAGAAGATGGCCACCAAGATTGATACCCGCGACGAGATCGCCTCGGTCGCCACCAACTCCGCCGCGGATACCGAGATCGGCAACCTGATCGCGGACGTGATGGACAAGGTCGGCAAAGACGGCGTTATCACTGTCGAAGAATCCAAGTCCATGCAGTTCGAGACCGAATTCGTCGAAGGTATGCAATTCGACCGCGGTTACATTTCACCCTACTTCATCACCGACACCGAGCACATGGAAGCCGTCATCGCGGACGCTTACATCCTCATCAATGAGAAGAAGATTTCCGCCGCGCAAGACATCGTCCCCATCCTCGAAAAACTCGTCCAGTTGGGCAAGCGCGAACTGGTCATCATCGCCGAAGACATTGACGGCGAAGCGCTGGCCACCCTGGTGCTGAACAAACTGCGCGGCATGTTGAACGTGCTGGCCGTCAAAGCCCCCGGCTTCGGCGACCGCCGCAAGGCCATGTTGCAGGATATTGCCGCGCTCACCGGCGGCACGGTCATCTCCGAAGAGACCGGCCGCAAACTCGAAACTGTCACCGTGCAGGATCTTGGCCGCGCCGAGAAGGTCTCTGCCGATAAAGAGAACACCACCCTCATCGGCGGCAAAGGCAAGAAGAGCGACATCGAAGGCCGCATCCGGGAGATCCGCGTCGAGATTGACAAGTCCACCAGCGACTACGACAAGGAAAAACTCCAGGAGCGCCTGGCCAAACTCTCCGGCGGCGTCGCCATCATCCGCGTCGGCGCGGCGACCGAGACCGAGATGAAAGAAAAGAAGCACCGCGTCGAAGACGCCCTCTCCGCGGCCCGCGCGGCTGTGGAAGAAGGCATCGTGCCCGGCGGCGAAATCTCGCTGATCAACGCCGCGGATGCGCTCGACAAGATCAAGGGCGACACTGAAGAAGCCCAGGTCGGCATCAACATCGTCAAGAAGGCGCTCGAAGCCCCGATCCGCAAACTGTCCGATAACGCGGGCAAGGACGGCTCGGTCATCATTGACGGCGTGCGCCGCAAGGCCAAGGAACTCAAGAACAAGAATATCGGCTACAACGTCCTGACCGACCAGTTCACCGATATGATCAAGGACGGCGTGATTGACCCGGTCAAGGTGGTACGCGGCGCGCTCGAAAACGCGGCCTCCATCGCCTCGATGATCCTCACCACCGAAGTCCTGATCACCGATATGCCTGAGAAGGATAAATCCGGTCCCGCCATGCCCCCCGGCGGCGGAATGGATTACTAGTACCGGGTATACAGGTACACACGTAAAACAGGTAAACAAGGCCTCTGGATTTTCACCCGGAGGCCTTGTTCGTTCTTGACGATTGAAATCGTCACTACATGGTTCTCCGCGTTCCACGTAGTAACGACTTTAGTCGTTGACGATTGAAATCGTCACTACGTGGTAACGACTTTAGTCGTTGACGATTGAAATCGTCGCTACGTGGTAACGGCTTTAGTCGTTGACGATTGAAATCGTCACTACGTAGTAACGACTTTAGTCGTTTGACGATTGAAATCGTCACTACATGGTTTTCATTTATAATCAGGACAATGTTTCCCCAATCGACTCAAAAACTCACGACGACGATTCTGCTCCTGACGTTCGGCCTGACCGCCTGCACGCTTCCTTTCGGGACCTCGCGCGCGCCCACGCCCGAATTGGCGACTGCTACGCCCGAGCCGCCGACTGCCACCCCCGTCCTCGCGGCCGCGACCGTTAACGGAGAGATCATCCCGCTGGCGGAGTACGAGGCCGAGCTGGCGCGTTACAAGTCCGCGCAGGCCGCGCTGGGAAAAACCGTGTCCGAGGCGGACGCGGCGCAGGTTGTGCTGGACGACCTCATCAGCCAGGTGTTGCTGGCGCAGGGCGCGCGCGCCACAGGCCTGTCCGTCGCGGAAGCCGCCCTAACGTCACGCGTGGAGGCGTTGGCCGCCTCGCTCGGCGGCGCGGACAAGTTGTCCGCGTGGCAGTCCGCGCACGGTTACACCGACGAGTCGTTCCGCGCCGCGCTGAAACGTTCCGCCGAAGCCGCGCTCATGCGTGACAAAATCATTGCGGGCGTGCCTGGTACTGTCGAGCAGGTTCACGCCCGCCAAATTCTGCTCTATAATGACGCAACAGCGCAAAGTGTTTTGGCGCAATTGAAAGCTGGTGCAGGTTTCGATGACTTGGCAACCACATACAACCCGCCCTCTCTGCAAGAGACGCACGGCGAATTGGGCTGGTTCCCGCAAGGCTATTTGCTGGATACCAATCTCGAGGCGGCCGCGTTCGCCCTGCAACCCGGGCAGTTCAGCGAAGTGATCCCCAGCGCAGTTGGGTTCCACATTATTTACATCGTGGAGCGCGGACCGCACCTGCTTTCGCCGGACGCGCGGCTGGTTTTGCAGGGACGCGCCGTGACAGACTGGGTGAGCCAGCAACGCGCACAGGCCAGCATCGTGCTGGCTCCGTAGTGGAGTGACTCAGATGAGCGATTTCAAAGACATTGATTTTGACCGCCCGCGCCGGAAACCCGCGCCGGGCTTTCAGGTATGGGACATTCTCTCGATTGGCGTATTGCTGATGACAGCCTGCATTGGGCTGTATTACCTGCTGGTGTTCCTCAACCCGAATACTTCGATCAATCCGTTCACGCCGTCCCGGTTTGATCTCGTGCCGACCACCACCATCACGCCGATCGTCATGCCTGCCACGTGGACGCCCAGCGCGACGCCCTACATCCCGCCCACCGATACGCCGCTTCCCACGTTTACGCCGATCTTTACGCCCACGCCGTTCTCGCTTGCCACAGCCACCAACACACTCAAACCAAGCGCCACGCTTAAGCCGAGCGCCACGCCCAAGGCGCCGTATTTTGCCAAGGTGGAATACATTGCCAGCAGTAAGTACCGCCCCGAATTCGGGTGCAACTGGCTGGGCGTGGCCGGAATCGTGCTGGACAAAAATAATGCCCACCACATTTATGTACAAGTGCTCCTGGTTGGGACGCTGGACGGGAAACCCATCAACAATATTACCGTTTCAGGCACTTCGCCTCAATATTACGGGGCCTCGGGATTTGAGTTCCAACTCGGCAGCACGCCGCTGGATTCCACCAAGACGCTCTACCTGCAACTGCGCGACCAGGGCGGTGTGCCGCTTTCGGAGAATGTCTACATCAACACCTATAACAGTTGCGATAAGAACATGGTGTTCGTCACGTTCCGCGAAAACAAGTAATCGTAATGCGAGATATTATCTCGCACTACAAACAACAGAGACCACCTTTGCGGTGGTCTCTGCTTTTTTAGCCGTCATTGCGACCTTTGAGAAGCAATCCCCGGTTGGCAAGTTATATCGCCGTGATCCACTGGCTGTATTTTTTATTCCTGCCGCGCACGATATCCTCGAACAAATCGCGCAGTTTGGAAACCACCGGGCCCATGACTCCCGCGCCGATGGGACGGTGGTCTACCTTGGTCACGGCCACCACCTGCGCGGCGGTGCCGGTCATAAAGAACTCGTCGCAGATGGTGGTCTCGGTGCGGTCAATCGGGCGTTCCACCACCTGCAAACCCATCTCGTTTTTGAGCAATTCCATCACCGAGCGGCGCGTGATGCCCTCGAGGATGTTTTCCGTCACCGGGGGCGTGATCACCACCCCGTCGCGCACCATGAAGACATTCATGGCCGAGCCTTCCGAGACGTGACCGTTCTGGTCGAGGACGAGCGCCTCGTCGAAGCCGGAGCGGGCCGCGTCCGTTTTCACCAGCGCGGAGTTGACGTACGCGCCCGAGACCTTGCCGCGCGCCGGGATGACGTTATCGTCAATCCGCCGCCAGGAGGAGATGGTCACGTGCGCGCTGGTGTCGTTCTTGATATATTTTTCGTACGGCACGCTCCAGATGGTCAGGTCGTTTTTCAGGTTGTGCAGGCGCACGCCGATGCCCGTGTCGGATTTGTAAAACATCGGGCGGATGTACACGTCGCGTTGCCAGCCTTCGGCGCGCAACAAGTCCAACAGGATCTGGATCAGACTTTCCTCTTTGTAGGGAACTTCCATGCACAGCAGTTTCGCCGAGTGCAGGAGACGATGGAAATGATCCCAAGGACGAAAAACGAAGAGCCGCTTCTGCTCCTCGTTCCAGTAACCGCGCATCCCGCCGAACACGGCCGTGCCGTAGTTGAATGCGTGGGTCGCGACGCTGACCTTCGCCTCGCCAAAGGGGACGATCTTGCCCTCGAAATACGCAAACTGTGGTTGGTCCACGAACTACCTCCAGAGATAGGATCGTCTTGCGGGCGTATTATACCCGAATGCCTCCTCACGGCTTCCCGACGATTGCCCACCGCTTGTGCGGGGCTGATGGCGCGCGAAAGCGACGGGAGCGCATACTGGCGCGTGGAATAACCCCGCGACAAAACGGCATCCACAGCGGTACACATAATGACTCTCTACAATCAATGAGGTGTATCCATGAAAAAAGCAATTCCTCCCGCGCTTGCCCTCTGGTTCCTCACGCCCATCCTGGCCGAACTCCTGTCCGGTTCCACGCCGTTGAATGAATATCTGAACCCGTTCATCGTCCTCATCTTTGGGATGCTCTACGGGAGCGGCGCGATCCTGATCCGTGAACTCGTGCTCCACTGGAAGAAAGGCTGGTTCAGCCTGCTCCTGCTCGGCATGGCCTATGGGATTTACGAGGAGGGGCTGATGGTGCGCTCGTTCTTCGACCCCAACTGGGTGGACTTGGGCAATCTCGGTATCTATGGGCGCGTCTTCGGTGTGAACTGGATCTGGAGCGAACACCTGACGATTTTCCACGCCCTGCTCAGTATCGCGGCCAGCATTGCCTTTGTGGAAATGCTTTACCCCGACAAGCGCGGCGAGAGTTGGATCGGACCTCGCGGCATGAACTGGAATATCCTGGCATTCGCCGCCTCCCTGACGATTGGCGCGCTGCTGAACCCGTACGACGCGCCGGACGCCTGGCTGGGGATGTGCTGGCTGGCGATTGCCGCCCTGACGCTGGCCGCCTGGCGCATCCCCTCAACCATAATCGCGCCGCGCGCTGTCAACGTTCCGCGTCCGCGCCGTTTCTGGTGGACTGGTTTCCTCGGCGCCTTCGGCCAGTTCTATCTGCTGTATGCCACCGCGGAAAATAACAACCCGCCCTTTATCGTAACCATGATCCTGTTGGCCTTGTATGACCTGTTCCTCTTCTGGCTGGTCGTCCGCTGGAGCGGCGCGGGCCAATCCTGGGATGATCGTCATAAACTGGCGCTGATCATCGGTTCGCTTTCATTCTTCCTGATCCTGGGCCCGCTTACCACAAACGGACAATACCCGATCATGTACTTCTCGAATCCAATTTTCCTGTTCTGTCTCTGGTGGGTTTATCGAAAAGTCAACCGGCGAGTGACATCTGAAAACGCCCCGGAAGCGGTTAAAATCAATCTCGCCAACCAGGCCATATGACACTAACATCTTTCAGAAAAAGAATTCGCGCCTCCATCTCGAACCCATCCCTGCAAGCCGCGCTGGACGCCAACACCGAGCGCAGACTCAAGGTTCGCGCCGCGGCGCTGGCGTCCCTGCCCGATTGGGAGACGCGTCGCCAGCGCGCCCACGCTGTCCGCGCGGACGTGATCGAGCGCCTCGACGAGTACCTCGACCAGTTCACCGCGCGCCTCGCCGATAACGGCGTCACCGTCCACCGCGCCAAAGATGCCGCGGAAGCGAATCGCATCGTTCTCGACATTACGCAACACGCAATACGCAATACGGGGCATAACGCCCTCATCGCCAAATCCAAATCCATGGTCTCCGAGGAGATCG
Source organism: uncultured Anaerolineaceae bacterium (assembly GCA_964371065.1). Lineage (GTDB taxonomy): Bacteria > Chloroflexota > Anaerolineae > Anaerolineales > Villigracilaceae > Denitrolinea. The sequence goes on from CAYJLS010000014.1 coordinate 39,694, forward strand.
GGCTGAACCACGCGCTCGAAGCCGCGGGGCATCGCGTCGTCGAGACCGACCTCGGAGAATACATCGTCCAGTTGCGCGGCGAACGTCCCGCACACATCATCACGCCCGCCGTGCATCTCAATCGCAAACAAGTCGGCGAACTCTTCCACGAAAAACTCGGTATCCCCTACACCGAAGACATCCCGACTCTCACGGACACCGCCCGCGCCGTTCTGCGCGAAGTCTTCCTCACCGCGGATATCGGCATCAGCGGCGTCAACTTTGGCGTGGTCGAAAACGGCGCGCTGACCATCGTCACCAATGAGGGCAACGGGCGCATGGTCACGACCCTGCCGCGCGTCCACATCGCGCTGATGGGCATGGAGCGCCTCGCGCCCATGCTTGACGATCTCGCCCTCTTCCTCTCGCTCCTGCCGCGCTCGGCCACCGGGCAAAAACTCAGCGTCTACACCCAACTCCTGCGCGCGCCGCGCCCCGGCCAGCAACGTCACGTCATCCTCGTGGACAATGGCCGCACACATCTGCGAAATTCCCCCCTCAAAGAATCGCTCTACTGCATCCGTTGCGGCGCGTGCCTCAACGCCTGTCCTGTCTTCCGCGAACTCGGCGGCCACGCCTACATCGGCGCGGACAATTCCATTGCGCCCTACCCCGGCCCGATCGGCTCGGTCGTCTCGCCCGGACTGCTCGGCGAAAACTACGTTCAACTCGCGCAAGCCTCGTCCTTGTGCGGCGCGTGCAAAGACGCCTGCCCCGTGGATATTGACCTGCCGCGCTTGTTGACGCGCGTCCGCGCGGGCGCGGCCAGTGATCAGTTATCAGTAATCAGTGATCAGTCTGGAAAAGCGCTCCCCACATTTCTTAGATTTGGTTTGCGGATGTACGCCCGCCTCGCGCGGACCCCGCGCGGGTTCGCGGCCTCCCAAACCTTCGCGTCCCTCGCAGCGCGACTCGTCTTCCCGCTCTCCGCGTGGATGCGCCTCCCCGCCTGGACCGGCTGGGGCTTCAGCAAAGATTTTCCGCGGCCAGCAGCAAAGTCGTTTCGGAAGAGATTCCATAAGCAGGTTCGGACTCCAAAATCTCCAGATTTTGGAATCACAATCCAAAGTCTGGAGACCCTTCGACAGGCTCAGGGCAACGCTTTGGAGTCCGTGCCACAAAATTACCAATCACCAGTTACCAATTACCAATCCCAATTCACCGCCGAACTGACCGCCCTCGGCGGGACCGTGATCCCCTGCGACGCGCGTGACCTCCCCGCCAAACTAACCGACTTCCTCCGCCAGCGTGAGGCAACACAAGTCTTCGTGGATGACATCGGCGCGCAGAATCTTCCGTCCGAATTTACCGCCATCCGCGAACCTGATCCCTCCCTCAAATTCGGGCTGACAGGTTGCGCGGCAGGCATCGCCAACACGGGGACAGTCCTCCTGCTCGACGCGGGCGAGACGCTCAAAGCCTCGCTCCTGCCCGAAACCCACCTTGTCGTTTTGCCGACCAGCCTCCTCGTCCGCGACCTGCCCGAGGCGCT
>CAYJLS010000015.1:0-37336 GCA_964371065.1 uncultured Anaerolineaceae bacterium
ACACCTGCACTGCACCACACCTGCCCTGGCGGGCGGTGCCAGGGAACGCAGTGCGGTGCAAGTGTACGGCGGAAGAGCACCGCCTACTCGACCAACGGTGTGCTTTTTGAACAAAGTGTCAGGTGGCTAGAAAACTGGTCACTGGTACTTGTAAAACCCTCGTCCCGTCTTGCGTCCCAAATACCCGGCGTCAACCATCTTCCGCAATAGATACGCGGGGCGGTACTTATCCTCGCCCAGGTCGCGTTGCAGGACTTCCATCACGAACAGCACCACGTCCAGGCCAATCAGGTCGGCGAGGGCAAGCGGACCCATCGGGTGGTTCATGCCGAGTTTCATCACCGAGTCAATCGCTTCGGGCGTGCCGACATTTTCCTGCAAGGCGAAGATGGCTTCGTTGATCATCGGGCACAGGACGCGGTTGGAGATGAATCCCGGTGAGTCGTTGGCCTCGACAGGTTCCTTGCCCATCGCCTTGCAGAGGTCAACGACGGTCTTGGTGGTTTCGTCCGTGGTGGCGAGGCCGCGAATGATCTCCACCAGTTTCATCAACGGGACGGGGTTCATGAAGTGCATGCCTATAACTTTGTCGGGTCGTTTCGTGGCGGCGGCGATCTTGGTGATGGAAATGGACGAGGTGTTGGTCGCCAGGATCACGCCTTCACGAGCGTTGGCCTCCATGTCTTTGAATATCTTGAATTTCAGGTCGGGGTTCTCGGTGGCGGCCTCGATGACCAAGTCAGCTTCGCCCATCGTGTCCATGTTGCTGACGAATTGGATCTTGTCCGCGTTGACTTTCTGCTCGGCAGTGATCGTCCCTTTTTCGAGCAGTTTCGCCGTGGACTTCCCGATGACGGCCTTCGCCTTTTCGAGCGCGGCAGGAACAACATCCATACAGGTGACGGTGTAACCCGTTGTCGCCGCGACCTGCGCGATGCCGTTGCCCATGGTTCCAGCACCGACAACAAAGATATTTTTTATTTCCATCGTTTTTCTCCTCGTTGTTTTCGTCATTGCGAAGAGCGCTCTTCCCTGGCACCGCCCGCCACATCGTCCCGATGTCCTTCGGGAGGGTAGGTGTGCAACGAAACAATCCCTAACATAGCGAGGAGATTGCTTCGGGCGGGGTCTCGATATGGGCAGGAACAGCACTCGCCCTACTCGACCGCCGCCTTGCAATGACGGTAACTATACTCCAAACGGGCAGGTTCTTAACTTTTCAAAATGCCGAAAACGATCAAAAACACCTGTAAACAGTCTGGTGCGGGCTTTTCCAAAAGTAAGATTCTCAGCCGTTTGGAGTATATCAAAACTATCCAACTACCAAACTACTCAACTTCGACCGCCATCGCCACGGCTTCACTACCGCCCAAACACAGCGAGGCAATCCCGCGTTTCAGTCCACGATCTTTCAGCGCGTAGATCAATGTGGCGAGCAACCGCGCGCCGCTTGCGCCGATGGGATGACCGAGCGCGATCGCGCCGCCGTTGACGTTGACCTTGTTCCAGTCCCAGCCCTGGTCGGCGAGGGCGTAGCCGTCCGCGAGGACTTGCGCGGCGAAGGCTTCGTTGAGTTCGATCAGGTCCACATCCGCCAGTTTCCATCCGATCTTTTTGAGCAGGAGCGGGATGGCGAGAGCGGGCGCGCGGAAGAGGTACTTCGGTTCGTCCGCATATTGGGCGTAACCCGCGATGCGCGCCAGCGGCTGGAGTTTGTTTTTGTCCGCGTAGGCGCGGCTTGCGATGACGGTCGCGGCCGCCCCATCGTTCAGGCCGGGGGCGTTGCCCGCGGTCACCTTGCCGTCTTTTTGGAAGGCAGGTTTGAGCGCGGCCAGTCCCTCCAGCGTCGTGTCGCGGCGCGGCGATTCGTCCGTGTCGAAAATTGTCACGCCTTTTTTGCTCTTGAGTTCCACTGGGGCAATCTCGGCCTTGAACTTTCCGCTATCGCTGGCGGCGATGGCTTTCTGGTGACTCTCGTAGGCCAACTTGTCCATCGCTTCGCGCGTGACTTCGTATTCTTTGGCGATGAACTCGGCCGCGTCGCCCATGCTCCAATTTTCCAGCGCGCACCACAGCCCGTCGTTCAGCAGGGCATCGGTGAGTTGCATGTGACCGAAACGCAGTTCCCCGCTTCGCCCGTTGACGAGGTAGGGGGCGCGGCTCATGGACTCGAACCCGCCCGCGACGAACAACTCCCCGTCCCCCGCCTTGATGGACGCGGCCGCCAGCATGGCGGCTTTCATCCCCGAGCCGCAGACCTTGCTGATGCCCGTCGCGCCGACCAAGGACGGCAATCCCGCGCTGATGGCGGCCTGGCGCGCGGGCGCCTGTCCCAGCCCCGCGGAGACGACGTTGCCCATGAAGACCTCGGCGATGTCGGCGGGATTCTTCAGCCCCGCACGTTCGACCGCGGCCTTGATGACGATTGCGCCCAGCTTCGGCGCGGGGAAGCTCGAGAGACTCCCCTGGAATTTTCCGCTCGGCGTTCGGACGGCGCTTAGGATGACTGCTTCATTCTCACTCATGGTTTCTCCTGTTGTGTTTGTTGAACAAATTGGCAATTTGTTCTACTGCCTGTTTTCAATCAATTATAGCCCCGCGTTGGTTTATGGACAAAGTAACAAATGTAATTTCCCTTGTGATATCCGTCATTGCGAGGAGCGACTGCAAGGAGCGACGAAGCAATCCCCACTCAATGAAGGAGATTGCTTCAAGCGGAAAATCACCGCTCTCGCAATGACGGAACAGGGCTATCATTACGGCGCAATGTTGTTGGCGCGCGCAAAGGTGGTCAACGGATTGGGAAACGGATAAGCGGATAGGGGGACGAATGGGTCAGTGGCGCTTCTCGAACTCAGGTTCATCCGCTTATCCGCTTAAACCATCCGCTGACCACTCTATCCCTGCGGGACGGCTCGCGGACGGAAAGTTGTCTGACTTTGCGCTGTAATACTATTCCAAATGCTTCATCGCCTCGCGTCGACTCAACGGGTGGAGCGGCGCGGCCTTCACGAATTTTTTCACCGCCTGCGGATCCGTCCGCGCGTACTGCCGCAACGCCCAGCCGATGGCCTTGTTGATGAAGAATTCCTTCGAGCCGAGATTTTCGCGGATGAGGTCGCACAGCAGGGGAAAGTCGGTCTCTTTTTTGTAGCCGAGTTGGAACAGGAAGCAAGTGCGCCGCAACCAGAAGTTATCGGACTTGCGCCACTTGGCGAGATATTTTTCGCGCACCTTTGGAAAGCGTCGAAAATGGATTCCGACGATTTCCCCCGCCAGCGAATCCACCGTGTCCCACCACGATTTGGTGACAATGAGGTATTCGATGGTCTTGATAAAGTCGGACGGGATTTGCTCCGCGAGCCGCCCCACCAGGCCGATGGCGGTGTATTGATATTCCCGCTGGAGCAGCGTCCAGAGATCGCGCACGATGGAGTCGAGCTCGGCGACGGGAGGGAGTCCGTGTTCCGCGAAGAACTGCTTCTGCAACTCCCGGCGTTCGGGTGTTTTGATTCCCAGATGCTCGAACTGGTCGCGCAGGTATTTCGTCATCGGCGCGGCATGGGCAGGATTTGCATTTTTCTCGAAGAGGGAAATGAGAGGGAGGAGGTAGGGGTGCATGGGATTCTCCTGTATTACCAGGAACCTGAGGTCTGGTGAGCGGATTGACGCCTGCGGGGAAGGTCTCGAGTGCCGGAGCCCCTTCACACGAACCGTTCGATTTCCCTTTCCAAAGCAGCCGGAAAGCCGCGAATAATGGCCCAATGGCTTCTGGGAAGAAATTCCTTCAGCTCCTGCTCGAAATCTATCTTGGAGCTCCTGACCGTTTCCAATGCCAGGGGCAAGGTGTCTCTCTTGCCAGGCGGCAGCAGGTTCGCCCGCAGCAGGAAGTACAGATCGTAGAAATCCCGCGCCTTCTTCCTGGACAAGAGCGCCCGTATCTTCTCGTCAATGAGTTGGTCTTTGGACAGGGCCAAGATGGTGTAGGCGGGAATGAAATCGGAGACGATGGTGACGGCTTCTCCCCGCTTCTCACCTTCTCTCAGTGAAATCTCAAGTTGCACAGCGATCGGCGTGTCGTCGCTGTGGAAGGTGATGATGGCCAGGTAACCGCCGCTGGTGGTCTTGGCCTCGGCAATGTCCACCTCCACATTCTCCCGGACAATCCCGGCCAGCGCGCCCACAACAGCATCCTCCAGGGCATGGATATTCGCCAGGGAGGCGCTAAAGTCCAAGTCCTCCGAGAAGCGCGGGCTGTTGTAGATCACCCTCAGCGCCGTGCCGCCCTTGAAATAAACCTGGTTTGTGAGCGGCTGCTGATAGAAATGGGACAGGAACAGATGCTGGCAATACTCCCGCCGCACGTTGAGTTCCGTGGTCTGGAGTTTGGCGGCCAATGCCCTGATGGCCTCGGCGGCGATCACAGGTTCTCCCTGACCAATTGATCCAAACCTGCCCTTTGATACAGGCTGGCATAGCCCAGCGTCTTCTGCCCGTCCAGGCCGTTGGTGTTGAGGCGGTCGTTTCCGGGTTTGCGGCCCAGGGAGACGAAATAGAGATAGTCAACCAGCGCCTTCTCCGGGTCGGCGATCAGCACAGTGCGCCCGGCGCGCCGGGCCGGCGCATAGCCCGCAAATGCGGCGCGCTTGATGGTCAAGTAAGAAAACGTCCTCTCTCCAATGGCAAAGGCGCGCGTGGGTTTGGTGGTGGCCGAAGTGACCGAGTAGGGCATCTCCGGCAGGATATTGTACGCGGCCAGAACATATTCGAACGAGAGGTAAGAGGGGCGATAGAGACGATTGGCGATCTCCTCCTCGGGCGGTGGGTCGGTCTTCAACGCATACAGTCCGTTCTTGAGGCGCAGGAACAACCCGCCGCGGGTATATTCTTCCAGAAAGTATTTGGTCCTGAGCCGGTTGGCGTTAAAGATGCGCTGGAAGTCTAGCGGCGTGAAGATGACCACTCCCCTATGCAATAGCTCCTCCCGCACGAATACAGGTTTCAGTAAAGTGTACATTTATGCCCTTTTCTGAAATGATTATATCCTGCGCGAGACCGCTCGTCAAATGCCCACATTTCAGCCACCTTCCCCTCTCATTCACCTATTTATTCCCACCCCTCCCTAATCCTCCGATACGTCTCCTCGATTGTCTCCGGCAGGACGCGCGTCTCGCCGAGGACGGACATGAAATTCGAGTCGCCCGTCCAGCGCGGGACGATGTGCAGGTGGACGTGGTCCGGCACGCCCGCGCCCGCCGCCTTGCCGATGTTCGCGCCGACGTTGAAGGCTTGCGGACGGTAAACTTTTTTCAGGAGCACCATTGCCTGCGAAGTCAGTTCCATCATCTCGGCGCGCGTCTCGGGGTCGAGCAGTTCCAATGAGGGCTGGTGCGCCATCGGCGCGATCATGATGTGTCCGTTGGTATAGGGGTACAGGTTGACGATGACGAAGGCGCGCTGTCCGCGATGCACGACCAGGTTTTTGTGGCTGTCTTCCTTTTTCGCCAGTGCGTTGCAGAAAATGCACCCGTCTTCTTTTTCGTAGCCTTCGATGTAGGCTTTGCGCCAGGGGGTGGACATGCGTTTCATGGGGCGATTTTAGCAGAGTTTTCGTTCCGCGTCATTGCGAGGCGGTGTCCTGAGCGGAGCGTAGCGTAGTCGAAGGATGCCGACGAAGCAATCTCCTCGCACGCCTGGAGATTGCTTCGACGGAAAAGCGCCTTCTCGCAATGACGAATCGAATGGATGTTGACTCAACCTCTCCCTTGGAGTATCCTCGCACCCGTGACCCAACCGACCCTCTTTGCCTCCGTCCAGTGGACGGTGAGCCGCCTCACCCAGCACCTGCGCCAGGTGATCGAATCCGACCCGGCCTTGCAGGATGTGTGGGTGCGCGGTGAACTGTCCAACGTGTCGCGTCCCGCCTCGGGACATTTGTATTTCACCCTGAAAGACGCGGGCGCCTCCCTGCGTGGCGTGATGTGGAAGTTGGACGCGGCGCGGCTGAAACTTCCGCTTCGGGACGGGATGGAAGTGGAGGCGCATGGACGCATCGGCATCTACGAAGCGGGCGGGCAGTACCAACTCTATGCGGACGCGCTCCGACCCATCGGCGAGGGCGCGTTGTACGCGGAGTTCCTACGGCTGAAAGCCCTGCTCGAAGCCGAGGGACTCTTCGACCCGGCGCGCAAACGGGACATCCCACAACTGCCGCGGCGCATCGGCATCGTGACCTCCGCGACGGGCGCGGCGCTACGCGACATGCTCAACACCCTGCGCCGCCGCCTGCCACTCGTGGAAGTCATCCTGGCACCCTCGCCCGTCCAGGGTGCGGACGCGCCGCCCGCGCTGGTCAAAGCAATCCAATTACTCAATACCCACTTACCAGATGTCATTCTCATCGCGCGCGGCGGCGGTTCCATCGAAGACTTGTGGGCCTTCAACGATGAGCGCGTCGTGCGCGCGGTCGCGGCCAGCGACGCGCCCGTCATCAGCGGGGTGGGACACGAGACCGATTTCACCCTGACGGATTTCGCCGCCGACCTGCGCGCGCCCACTCCCACCGCCGCCGCGGAACTGGCGACGCCTGTCACGCTGTTCGACCTGGCATCGGGCATGAGCGATCTCAACCAGCGCGCGCAAATGGCGATGGCGGCCCTGCTCGAACGCGGACGCATCGAATGCTCGAATATCGAATCCCGCCTCAGGTTTTATTCCCCCGCGCGCAGGCTGCAATCCGAGCGCCAACGCGCGGACGAGTGGGCGCGGCGTCTGTTGGCCGCGCAGTCCCATCGTCTCGCGCTCGAAGCGAGCCAACTCGAGGGGCTGGGAAAACGCCTCGAGGCGCTGAATCCGTTCCAGGTGCTCGCGCGCGGCTACGCGGTCGTCACGCGGCCGGCGGACGGGAGTCTCGTCCGCAAAGTCGGGCAAGTCAAGGCGGGCGAGGAAATCAAAATCCGCGTTTCCGACGGTCAGTTCGATGCGAAGATCGCCAATCGTAAATCGTAAATCGTAAATCGTAAATCGCAAATCGTCAGAGGTCTTATGCCAAAAACACCCAAACCCGTTGAATCGTTGTCCTACGAAGAGGCCATGCAGGAATTGGAGTCCATCGTCGCCTCGCTGGAGGAAGGGACTCAAAAATTGGAGGAAGCCATTGCACTGTTTGAGCGCGGACAGGCGCTGATGAAGCGTTGCGCCGAATTGCTCGAAGCCGCCGATTTAAAGGTGCGCCAGTTGGCGGGGGACGAGTTGACTTCCTTCGCGGAGGAGGAATGAACCTGGCGGGACTGTTGCAAAACAAGGTGCTGATCGGCGGGCTGGCGGCCTGGTTGCTGGCGCAGGGACTCAAACTGCCGATGGAATATTTTCGCACGCGCGAATGGAAGTGGAGCATCCTGTTGAGCGCGGGCGGGATGCCCAGTTCGCACTCCGCGCTGGTGGTGGGCGTGACGCATGGCGTCGGCCTGTTCTATGGTTTCGATTCCCCCCTGTTTGCGCTGGCAGTAGCCTTGACCATGATCGTGATCTACGACGCGGCGGGCGTGCGTCGCCAGGCGGGCATGCACGCCGAGCGCATCAATTTATTGTTCGACGAGTTGCTGCGCGGCCATATATGGGACGAGAACGAACTGCGCGAAGTGCTGGGCCACACGCCGCTGGAAGTGACAGGCGGCATCCTGCTGGCGCTGGCCGTGGCGACGGTCAACTGGCTGATTTGGAAATAGGAACATTGCAGGGGACTTTATCGTTTTGAGACTTTGTACTCCGAGCGAAAGTCCTGTTTAAAATAAATCCGTGAAATTCCATGCGTTCCGTGTAATCCGGTACGCAGACTTGCCTCAATTTTTCTCGAAGCCATTTTTCGGGAACATTGCACGGGCAGAGATCGTTTTGAGTTGGACAAGGAGCAACCGATGAAACCGTTCCGCCTTTCCATGCTTCCATTAACCATGATTCTGATCCCCATCCTCCTGCTCGCGGCCTGCGCGCCCGTCCCCGCGACGGAGGCGGACATGCCGCAACCCAGTCCGAACGCGGCGACTGAAATTTCCTTACTCCCCGTTTTCGTTTTGACATGGGAACGCATAGGCGGCTTCGCCGGTTTTTGCGATAAGGTGGTCGTCTACGAATCGGGTTCGGCGACAATTGCCAATTGCAAGGGCGACATCGAAACCACCCTGCGCCTGACCGATACCCAGCGCGAACAACTGGATGGCTGGTTGCAAACTCTCCAGCCGATTGACTATATTCAATCCGATCCTGCTGTGGCCGACGCGATGACCATTTCGCTGTTCTTCGCGGGCAATGGCGCTCAACCGGCGGACGAGCAGACCATCGGCCTCATCTCGCAATTTGCTTCCGAACTGGCGGCGCAAGCCGTCTTCAACCTGCAAGCCCCGCCCGAAACAGCCGAGGCAGAACAGGCTTTGCGCGATTACCTCACCGCGCTCCACGCGGGCGATTTCATCCTCGGCGCGAAACTTTACGGCGGCGACACCGAACTCCTGCAAACCTGGAATCCCGACATTCCAAACGACTTGCCCGCGCTGCTCGAACGCGCCTGCGCGCAAAATGGCCTGGTCTGCATGTCCCCGCGCACCGTCACCTATCACGGCCTGGATGCGAGCGGCGCTTACCAGTTCAACGTCGAGTTCAGCAACCCCGACGGCACGCTCTTTCATCAGGGGCCGTGTTGTGGCGAGACCGAAGGCCCGTCGTTTAGCAGTTTCCTATTCCGAGTAGTCAAAACCGAAAGCGGTTACGCCGTGCTGGACTTGCCTCCCTACGTGCCGTAGTAAGCCAACGTCATTGCGAGCGTTCTTTGCGAAGCAATCCCCTCGTTGGACAGGGGATTGCTTCGTCGGGGAGAGCGCCCTCCTCGCAATGACGGTCAAATCTGTGATCTACTGAATTTCGTGAATAAAAGCAAGGGATTTGCATTATTCGCTCATTGGCGGCATTCGCGTTGAGAAATTAACTAATGGGGGATTATCGTTTGAACCTGCGCGTTACAAATTGGATGACAGCCTGGACCTCCGGGACGCGCAGGGCGAGCATGACCAGCCCGTAGACGACTCCCCCGACCGCGACGCCTCCCAGCGCGACCACCCAGCGATTCAGACTCCCCGCGAGCGGGATCCACCACCCGAGCGTGAGACTCATCCCGAGCGCGGCCAGCGCGGCCTGCGCGAAGCCCCGCCCAATGTGCGCGCCCTGGATTCCGCCCAGTCGTTTCTGCATGACGATAAACAGCGCGGCCGCTTCGAGCGCGGTGGCGAGAGAGTTCGCCAGCGCCAGTCCGCCGAGGGGCAGCCATCCGATGCGCGCGAACCACGCCGAGAACGCCAGCGAAAAAACGACATTCAAACTCATGGCAACCGCGCCGATGAGAACGGGGGTCTTCGTGTCGTGTTGCGCGTAAAAGGCGCGCGTCAACACTTCCATGATCGAGTGGCCCACCAGTCCCGCCGCGTACCAGAGCAAGGCCCACGCCACCAGTTCTGTGGAACTCGCCGTGAATTCGCCGCGCTGATACAACGCCGCGACCAGCGGCTCGCGCAACAGCATCAGTCCCAGCGAGGCGGGGAGCGCCAGGAAGATTATCCCGCGCAGGGCGGCGGCCAGGGAACCGCGTAGTTCATCCTGCTGGCCGAGCGCATGTTGCGCGGAGAAGGTCGGCATGGCCGCGATGGCCACGGACTGCGCGATGGCCGCCTGCGCCATGATCATCAGCGAGAAGCCGTAACTCAGCGCCGCCATACTATCGGAGGTCATTTGCGAGGCCAGCGCCGCATTGACCCAGAAGTTGACCTGCACCACCGCCACTCCCAGCAAGCGCGGTCCCATGAGCAGGAGCACGTGGCGGACAGAGGGGTCGTGAAGACCGAGTGACCAGTCATCAGTGATCCCCCTTCGGGGACTTCGCAGTGACCAGTGAGCAGTGTTTAGTTTGAAGAGAGAGGGGAGTTGGAGCAGGAGATAAAAACCCGCGCCAATCACGACGCCCCAGGCGAGGCCGTAAACTCCCATCGTTGGGGCGAGGAAAATTGTCCCGAAGATGATGCCGAGTTGATACATGGCTGGCGTCAGCGCGGGGACGAGGAAGACCTGGTGCGCGTTGAGGATTCCCACTACCAGTCCCCCCAGTCCGAACAGCACCACGGAGACGAGTTGGATGCGGAGGAGATTAATGGTGAGGGAGAAAAGTTCGGGGTTGGCCGCAAAGCCCGGGGCGAGCGCGTAGCGAACGATTTGGGGGGCGAACAAAGCCGCGAGTACGGCCAGCAGGCTGAGGGTCAGGGTGACGAGGCGGGCGAGGGAGGCGGCCAGTTTCCACGCAGAGTCCCGGTCCCCTTTTACGAGGAAGCCTGCAAAGGTCGGGATGAAGGCCGAGCCGAGCGCTCCGCCTGCCACGAGCAGGAAGAGCGTCTCGGAGACGCGGTTGCCGTAGAAGAAGGCGCTGAGTTCGGGCGAGGCGCCGAAGGCGCGCGCCACGAGGATGCCGCGCGCCAGTCCCGCGAGCTGGCCGAGGATGATGGCGAACATCACCGTCCCCGCCGCGCGGGCGATTTGTTTGTTGGCGGATGAGGTTGTCACAGCGGGGATTATATCAGCGGCAAGGGAAGGCCCGATTCACGTCCACAGGAACGGCCTGATCTCGATTAGCCGATGCAGGTTTCGCTGATCTTCTTCGAACCACTTTTGTTCCAGTTTGGAAGATTTTTTCATCGCTTTGTAATAGTCGGCGTATTTTTTCTTGTCAGGCTGAATCACCTTTCGTGAATTCGTCCCTGGAATCAACTCGAATTTGTACGGCGGTACTTTTATCGTTTTGTCATCAAGGGGATCCACTCTGGCAGGCCGCGTCTTTTTCCACCATTTGTAGAGGCTCTTGATTTCCTTCCACGCCTTTGAGTGAGTTTCGTCCCAGCTCCAATCTACGGTTTTGTCTGGATGTTCTTTTTCCATGAAATCCACAAGCGTTTGAAACGCGGCGTTCAGGAGGATGGCATCCCTGTCATGCCAGCCTTTTTCGAGGGTTTGGATTTTGAGAGTTTTCATTGTTTATCACAACCTTTTTATGCGGGCGATTTGTTTGTTGGCTGAGGAGGGGGTCACAGCGGGGATTATACATGCTGCTGCTGGATGTCTTCGCGATCCCCCTCGAAAAACCACTGCCACAAATCTTTTTGTCAGGGGTATACTTCAACCTATGCTTACACGGCTAAAAGATTTTCTGATCGGTCCGCCGCTTCCCACCCGCCAACTTTTCGAAACCAGACTGAATAAAATCCGCGCCCTGGCCGCTTTTTCGCCGGACGCGCTTTCTTCCATTGCCTATGCCAACCAGGAGATCTATCTTGGGTTGGTGGTGGCCGGCAGTGCAGGCCTCGCGCTGGGTTGGCCGATCGGGCTGGCCATTACCGGCCTGCTGGTGATCGTCGCCCTTTCATATTACCAGACCATTCAGGGCTATCCGTCCGGCGGCGGTTCCTACGTGGTGGCGCGGGAGAACCTTGGGACCCTGCCCGGTTTGGTGGCAGGCGCGGCGTTGTTGATTGACTACCTGCTCACTGCCGCGGTGAGCCTGACGGCGGGAGTGGAGGCCATTGCTTCGGCCTTTCCATCGCTTTGGCCGTATCGCGTCGTGATCGCGCTGGTATTGCTGTCCATGATCACGCTGGCCAACCTGCGCGGCCTGCGCGAGACCGGGACGCTCATGTCAATACCGGTCTACCTGTTCTTGCTGGTTTACCTGCCCATGCTGGCATATGGCTTCTTCCGCTTGTGGACAGGCCAGCCGCTTCCGCCGGTGGCGGAGGCGCTTCCAGTGTCTCAACCGGTGACTCTGTTTCTGATCCTGCATACCTTCTCAGCCGGTTGCACGGCCCTGACCGGTATCGAAGCCATGAGCAATGGCGTTCCGTCCTTTGAGCGGCCGGAGGCAAAAAATGCCGGGCGGACCCTGATCGTCATGGCTGTCCTGATGGGTGTGCTTTTCGTGGGCAGTATTGGACTGACACAATTTCTGGGTGTCGTAGCCGGGCCGCAGGAAACGATCCTTTCGGCATTGGCGCGGCGCCTGCTTGGCGGTGGCGTGGGGTATTTCCTCATCCAGGCCAGCACAATGTTGATTTTGGCAGTCGCGGCTAATACAAGTTTTGCAGGCTTCCCGCGCCTGGCGGCCATCCTTGCCAAAGACGGATTCCTTCCGCGCCAGTTGACCGGCCTGGGCGACCGGCTGGTCTTCGCCAATGGGATTCTTTCCCTGGCCCTGGCGACTGCCGCGTTGATCGTGTTATTCGGCGGGGATAGTCATTCCCTGATACCGCTTTTTGCAGTGGGTGTCTTTCTGGCTTTCACCCTCTCGCAGGCTGGGATGGTGCGGCACTGGCAGAAGATACGCGGCGCAGGCTGGTTGTTTAAATCCGCCATCAACGGGATTGGCGCAACGGCAACTGCGGTAACGCTGCTGGTGGTTGGGATCAGCAAGTTTAGGGAAGGCGCCTGGATTACCGTCCTGATTATCCCCCTGCTGGTTTTCATCTTTCATCGCATCCGCACCCATTACCAGAACGTTGGGCAGGAACTCTCATTGCATGGACTGCCGCCCTCGTTGAAGCCTGTACCCGCGCCGCGTATTGTCATCCCGATCTCCGGCGTCCATCGCGGCATCGTGGACGCGGTGGATTACGCCCGCGCGCTTTCCAGCGAGGTGACCGCCGTTTACGTGGAACTCGAACCGGGGGAGTCGGAGGCGGTACGCGAAAAATGGAATCGCTGGTGGCCGGACATCCCTCTGGCGGTCGTTTCGTCTCCGTATCGCTCGATCATCCAACCCCTGCTGGATTTTTTGGATGAGACCGACAGCCAACATAATGACGGGCAATTAGCGGCTGTGCTCCTGCCGGAGTTTGTCCCGGCCAAATGGTGGCAGACGCTCCTGCACAACCAAACCGCCTGGCTGCTTAAAGCCGCGCTGGTTTACCGCCGCAATCAAAATGGTCTCCGGCGCGTCATCATTGACGTCCCCTATCATCTGCGGAAGTGATGGCAGGCAAATGGGGTCGGATCAACGGGGGAACTGGCGCATGATCGAATATTTACTTCTCACGGACATATTGCCAATCACGGATAATGAAGGCATGCGCGACAAGGATGCCGCGCATGAGTCCCGCGATCTGCCCGAGGAGGATGGCAAACACCACCGTCCCCGCCGCGCGGGCGATTTGTTTGTTGGCGGATGAGGAAGTCACGGAGGAATCAGGAAGCGACAGGTTGGTGGAAGATTTTGACTTCCCGCTCGATGCGTTTGCCCAGGTTGGCTTCTGCGATTTCGAGATCATAACGCACTTGCAAACGCAACCAAACCGCCGCACTGGTGCCGAAGTATCGCGCCAACCGCATGGCCGTATCTACCGTGATGGAGCGTTCACCGCGAATGATCTGGCTGATGCGGATGGCTGACACGCCGATATCCTGTGCGAGACGATACTGGGTGAGTTCCAGTGGTTTCATGAAGTCTTCGAGGAGGACTTCGCCGGGATGGATGGGGGAGAGGAGTTTGTTCATTTTTTATGGTAATCCACTATTTCAACATTTCTGGCGTTGTTGGCAACCCAATCAAAGCAGATGCGCCATTGCTCGTTGATTCGAATGCTGAATTGGCCTGCGCGGTTGCCTTTTAGTTGTTCGAGTTTGTTGCCTGGGACAGCCCGAACATCCAGCAGGGTTTCCGCATCGTCGAGGTAGATCAATTTGCGGCGCGCGGTGCGTTGAATGTCCACAGGCAATTTTCGGGACACTTCGTGATGAAATATCTTTTTGGTTTCTTCGGATGCAAAGGACTCGATCACAAAAGCGATAATATCATTGGGCGATATTATCGTCAAGCCGCGCGGGCGATTTGTTTGTTGGCGGAGGTGGTCACGCAGGAAATTATAACTGGAAGCCCGTCAAAAAAATACGCGCTTATCAAAATGAATGAACTTGCCATGCCCAAACGCTTGCGCGCAAACTTTGGGATGGTTATACTTGGGCAATGCAACCTGAAAAAATCGGCTATTACGAAATCAAATCCGAACTGGGACGCGGCGGGATGGCGACCGTCTATCGCGGCTACGATCCGCGCTTCGAACGCGAGGTGGCGGTCAAGGTGTTGCCGCCCGAAATGCTTCACGCCGACCCGCAATTCCGTCTGCGTTTCCAGCGCGAGGCCAAGATCATCGCCCGCCTCGAACATCCTTCGATCGTGCCGGTCTACGATGTGGGCGAGGAAAACAACCAGCTCTATTTTGTCATGCGTTTTATGGGCGGAGGCTCGCTTTCAGAGCGCATTCGCGAGCGGGTGTATCGTGTGGAGGAAGCCGTGCGCCTTCTGGGGCAGGTCGCGCCGGGGGTGGATGAGGCTCATGCCAAAGGCATCGTTCACCGCGACCTGAAGCCCAGCAACATCCTGTTCGACAACCAGAATGTTCCCTATATTTCCGATTTCGGCATTGCCAAATTGACGCAGGCCGAATCTACCAACGTGACCGGCAGCGCCGTCATCGGTACGCCCGCCTACATGGCGCCCGAACAGGCGTTGGGGTCGGATGTGGACGGCCGCGCGGACGTTTACGCGCTGGGCGTCATCCTGTACGAAATGTTGACCGGCAAGCAACCCTACCAGGCGGATACGCCCATGGGACTGGCCATCAAACACGTCACCGAGCCGGTGCCGCATATCCTGAATGTGAAACCCGACCTGCCGGCCTGGATCGAAACGATTGTCGCTACCGCCATGGCCAAGGACCGCAACGATCGCTTTTCCACGGCCAGTGAAATGCTGGAAACCATGCAGGCCTTCCTGCGCGGGGAAACGCCGATCCGGGCCGGAAAGCCCCTGCCTCCCAGCACGATGCAGGCGGCTTCACATGCCGCAACCGCGCAGGCCGCGCCGGAAGCCAAAACGGTTTTTGCAAAGAAAAATCGGCTGGCCCCGCTGGCCTGGCTGGCGCCGTTATTCCTGATTGTCCTGGCGGGGGGCGGATTGCTCCTGTTCCGGGACAAACTTTTCCCCGCCGCGACCGCATCGCCCTCGGTCACGGTCACGGCGGTCGCGCCGGCCTCAACGACACCCTCACCCCTGCCCTCTCCCAGTCAAACGCCCGCCGCGCTTTCCGCGACGCCCGCAGTCTCCCCCTCGCCCACCGACACGCCTGCTCCCTCCCTGCCCGTCATCGGCGGCGCGGACCAGATCGCCTTCCTGCGCGATAACGATATCTGGGTGATGAATGTGGATGGGAGCGACTTACATGCGTTGACCATAGATGGCGCCAAAAAGTTCAACCTGGAATGGCTCCCGGATGGGACGCTTCTCTACGTCTCGGGCATGACCTTGAAAACGGTGGATATCGAAACCCAGCGCGAGGAGATTGTCACCAGTTTTGTGTCTGCCGAGTATTTTGAATCCTTCCACGTCTCGCCGGACGGCAAACAAGCTGCCATCAGCCTGGCGCGTGAATTGTTTGTGGTGCCATTCGACCTGGAGTCAATGAAAAACGTCAGGAAACGAAGCGACCTGCTGGATTTGAAAGGTTGCCTTTTTTATGACGAGTTTGGGGTGAAGGATGCCTTGTGGTCCGACGATGGACAAAGGCTTGCCATCAAGATCATTGTCCCGTCTGGCAACCAGCGCGCAGACGCCATCCGCGTGCTGGACATTCAACAATGCAGTGAAGCAGACCCCAGGGCATTGGACGATTTTCCCATCGGCCGTTTTCCATTCAAGAACACCATCGTGGATTTTGACTGGGACGGCGACCTGCTATTCTTCTTCAACAGCGACGTGTTCAAGGGCGGGTTCGGGGAACTGATTTTCTATAATACTTTCACGCATAAATACGAAAAGATTTTTCCCATTGAAAACACCTGCTGTTATCGGGACGCCACCTTCAGCCCGGATGGAACTTTTGTCATTTTTGCCTTTCAGGATATCCGCCTGGCCGAGGCAAGCACGCTGTCGCTGTATTACGTCCGCGTGGACGCGTTGACGACCGGGGAAGCGCTTCACCCCATTCCCCTGCCGGAAGGTTTCTTCATCCTCCGCGATGAAGCGCCCATGCCCATCCTGCGCCCCGTGCAGAAGTGAGACGCGGACCTACTCCAATACCGAAGTGAAAAGACTGGCGTAGGGGTTTAAAACCTGACTGCCACCCAACGCAAGAGCATGAATGAAATGCAAACACGGCTGGGGTATATCAGCGGGGCTTGCGAGTCTTTTTCAGGAAACTTTTTTCGAGAACCACAGGTTTTCCGAAATGCAGGTGAAGCCCAGGCGTTCGGCTAATTTTTGCATGGGGATGTTCGTACTGCTCGTGCCAAGTTCAGCGACAGTTGCCCCGCGAGACTGAATGGCGCGTAATCCCGCGCTGACGATGGCTTTGCCCAAGCCGAGTCTCTGATAGTTTGGATGTGTGCCAATGGGATCGGTGAAACCGATTTGTTCATCGCTCTCGTCAAATCCACAGATGCAAAACGCGGACAGGTCACCATTTGACGCGACGGCGACGAAGTCGAGGTCGGGGACGTATTGCGGCGCGCGCATGATGGCGAGACGCTCCTCGACTGTCATGTTGTCGGTCCCGAAGGCGGCGCGGTGCAGGTCAACGAGCGCGTCCACTTCGTTTTCGCCTGTCGTGCTTCGTAGGGAAAACCCTGGCGGGAAGGGGAATTCATCAATCGGTTCGATGAGCGAGCGCGAATATTTCAGGGAGCGGATCGCTTCGCGCACGAAGCCAAACTTTTCAAGGAAGCGGAGTTGCTCCAAGTCGTCTGCGCTACAGGACGCGTCCAGGGTTAGCTCTTTGCCTGTTTGGGCGTTGCGCTGTCTCATGCAGGCCAGCCCCCAATCTATAATTTCTTGCTCGAGTTGTTCTGAGCGACATTCGTCTGCGATATCAAACGAAAGATTGTTTCCCCCGTCCACGTAGGCGCAGGCAACCAATTCGCCCGCGCCTTGCCAGAGACGCGTGGTCACACGGACGGCGGGCAGTTGGATCTGTTCTTCAAAATCTCCCATATTTGATTCGTGCGGAAGTTGTTTGAGGAACGCGCGAATGCGGAGGATGTCGGTCTCGTCGCGGAGCAGGTGAGTTTTCAAGGATAGAGTTTCCATGATGGGATTATACAACCGTCTCCTGTATAATTGCGCCAACCAATCCCAAGGAGTTCCCATGCCCAAGCGCATTTTGATTTTTGTTTTTTGCTTTAGCCTGCTTCTCTCTGCCTGCGCGCCCGTCCCCGTGACGGGCACAGAATTGCCAGTCACGCGCCCGCCCGAAACCGAACTGCCCGTCACCGACACCCCCGCGCCTTTTGTCCAGCCCATCCCCGTCCACGTGGGATATGGTTATCAGGGACCGTTCTTCGAGATTTACTTCACCGATCCCACCAATCCCGCCTCCAGCCAGGAATCAGGCGGCATCGAGCAGGCCCTCATTGCTTCCATTGACTCGGCGCGCCTGAGCGTGGACGTGGCCATCTATAGCCTCAGCCTGCGCGAGGTGGCCAATGCGCTTCTGCGCGCCCGCGACCGCGGCGTGGCGGTGCGCGTCGTCATGGAAAGCGACAACCGCGAACGCTCCGTGCCGCAGGCGCTGATCGAAGGCGGCATCCCCGTGCTGGGCGACCGCCGCGAAGGCCTGATGCACGATAAATTCATCGTCATAGACCGCTCCGAGGTCTGGACGGGCTCGCTGAACTACACCGTCAGCGGCGCGTACGAGGATAACAACAACCTCGTCCACATCCGCTCGGTCAAAGTGGCGGAAAACTACACGACCGAATTCGAGGAGATGTACACAGACGACCTGTTCGGCCCCGACACGCGCGCCGCCACGCCGAATCCCTCTGTGACCGTGGATGGCCTGCGCGTCGAGACCTATTTCTCCCCCGACGACAGCGTCGCGGCGCGCCTGCTGGAACTCTTGCAGGGCGCGCAGGAGAGCATCTACTTCCTGGCTTTTTCCTTCACCTCCGATGACCTCGCGCAGGTTATGCGTGACCGCGCCGACGCGGGCGTCACCGTTTCGGGCGTCATGGAAGACGCGCAGGTGAAATCCAATCAAGGCACCGAGTTCGACCTGTTCGCCCAGTCCGGGCTGGATGTGCGCCGCGACGGTAATTCGGGGCAGATGCACCACAAGGTCATCATCATAGACCGTTCCATCGTCATCGCCGGCTCGTATAACTTCACTGCTTCCGCCGAAGACCGCAACGATGAGAACCTGGTCATCCTATTCAGCCCGGAAATCGCGGAATTGTTCCTGGCCGAGTTCGGGCGCGTGTTTGACACGGCCCAACAGCCGTAACTTTCCATCCCCCATTTCGACTAATAATCAGACAAACAGCACGAAATTACCCCGCCCGGCGCTCTCATCCAGCCCGGATGGCGCCTCTTTACTTTGCAACTTCAAACTTCACGACGAATCCCCGTCTCTTCGAGGGCAATCAACCACCCACCAGTCCTATTTTGCGACACCCCCGCCGTCTGATGATATACTCATGAACACATCGAATGTCCTCATTTCAACCTTTTGGCCCACTTTTGGGTATGCCAGCCAACTCATGACCATATCACCGGAACAACGCGAACTGGATGGCCTGCGTGACCTCAATCCGCAGGCCATCGGCGCGGTCTATGACCGCTACTATCAGGATGTATATCGCTACGTCCGCTATCGCATTGGCGACGAGAACGCGGCGGAAGATATCTCCAGCGACGTATTCGTGCGCCTGTTGGAAGCCTCCCAGCGCGGACGAGGCCCGCAGACCAACCTCAAATCCTGGTTGCTTGGCACCGCCTCGCACATCGTCACCGACCACATGCGCCGTTCCTATCGCCGTCCGACCGAGAGCCTCAGCGAAAACGTGCTCGACCCGCTGGCCTTGCCGGTTGACGAGTTGGAGCGCCGCGACCGCAACCGCTTGCTTCAGGATGCAATGAAGCAACTGACCCCTGAACAACAACACGTCCTGACCCTGCGCTTCGGTGAGAACTATTCCATTGAGGAAACCGCCGCCATTTTGAAGAAAAATGTCAACGCCGTGAAAGCCCTGCAATTCCGCGCCCTGGCCTCCCTCCAGCGCGGGATTGGGGAGGTGGCCTCATGAGTGAACGATTATTTGACGCTTTGGAGACTTGCCTGCAAGCCCTCGAACAAGGCGAGACGATTGACGCCGCGCTGGCGCGTTTCCCCGCGCTGGCCGCCGACCTGCGCCCGGTCCTGGAGGCTGCGCTTCATGCGCGGACCCTGGGCGGGTCGCCGCTCCCCGAGGGAATCCAACGCCGCGGCCGCGCCCGCCTGCTCCAGCGCGCCGCCGAAATGCGCGAGGCCAAACGCGCCCCGCGCCGTTCCTGGCTGGTGCAATTCCGTCCGCTGGTGGCCGCCTTCCTGTTACTGCTCATTTTCATCAGTAGCACGGGACTCGTGCGCGCCTCCTCGGCCACCCTGCCCGGCGACAGCCTCTACCCCATCAAACGCACGTGGGAAGATGTGCGCCTGTTATTTACATTTGAGAAAGTTCAGCGCGTAAACCTTGAAATGGAATACGAAACCGAGCGCCTGGGAGAGATCGGCGAACTGCTCGCCGAAGGCCGCATCGAACCGATCTCCTTCTCCGGCTACGTCACCGCGCAAACCGACAGCCAGTGGACCGTCTCCGGCATCCCGGTGGCAATCACCGCGCAGACAGTCCTGCCGGGCGAACCTGTTACCGTTGGGACGGCGGTGACGGTTTATGGCATGACGACACTGGCTGGCTCTGTGGAGGCGCACAGTATTAACACTGTCCCGGCGGGGACGCCCATCCCGACACCCAAACCCGAGAAAGAGAACGAGAACGAGTCCGAGGAAGGCGAATCGCGTCAGGAAACGGAACCCCGCGCGTCGTCAAATAATGAAGCGAATGATTCGGGCGAGGATTCCGAGTCGGGCGAAAAGTCCAAAGTGGAAGGCGTCATTCAATCCATCAGCGGGGATGTCTGGATCATTGACGGCCAAATGGTGAACGTGAGCGGCGCGGAGATTATCGGCACGCCCGCACCCGGCGCGACCGTCACCATCGAAGGCTATGTGGATGCCAACGGCGTGTTTGTGGCGACGAAGGTGATTTTGGGGAACAGCGGCGGCAGTGGCTCGGATGAAACTTCTGATTCTTCGGATGGCGATTCCAATGATGACAAGAACGATGATTCTGGTAACCTCGATGATTCCAATGACAACGATGATTCCAATAACGACAGCGACTCCGGCGGGGATGATCTGCCAGACAACGGTGATTGAAATTTGCGGCGCATCCGTTCGGGATGCGCCGCTTTTTTATACGCGGGTAAAAAAGAGAGCCGCCATCCCTTTTATCCTTTTCATCTGTGGTTAAACCCGTTATCATACGGCCATCTTTACGCGGAGGCTCTTATGCTCGACACTCAAGGCAAGTTTTTCCTCGGCCGCCTGTTCGATGCCGCCAAAGGCAAACTGGCGAACAAAGCCCTGCTCTACGATCCCGCAGACCTGACCACGCACGGGCTTGTTACCGGCATGACCGGCTCGGGCAAGACTGGCCTGTGCATCGGCATTCTCGAAGAAGCCGCCCTCCAGAATATCCCCGCCATCATTATTGACCCGAAGGGCGACCTGACCAACCTGCTCCTGCATTTCCCCGAACTCGCGCCGCAGGATTTCCAGCCCTGGCTGGATGCGGATGTGGTGCGCCGCGAAGGCAAGACCTTGGACTCCGCCGCGAAGGAAACCGCCGAAATGTGGAAGAAGGGACTCGGCGAATGGGGCATTGACCGCGAGCGCCTGCTGGCGCTCAAGAACGCGGCCGAGTTCGCCGTCTACACACCCGGCTCCGACGCCGGCATTCCCGTCAGCGTGTTGTCGTCGCTGGCCGCGCCTATTGAATGGGAAGGTAATCGCGAAATTTTGCGCGAACGCATTGCCAGCACGGTAACCGCTATTCTCGGCCTTGTTGGTATGGATAACCTTGACCCACTTCGTTCACGCGAGCACATCCTTCTTTCAAATATTTTTGAGATGGCTTGGTCAAAGAATCGGGAACTGGATTTTACCGAACTTATCCTTCAAACCCAGAGTCCGCCCTTTGATAAACTTGGCGCGTTTTCGCTCGAATCCTTTTTCCCTGCCAAAGCTCGCATGGATTTGGCAATCGTACTCAACAACATCTTGGCTGCACCCGGCTTTGAGATTTGGCGTGAGGGGTGGAATCTCGACATCCCCTCGCTCCTCTTCGCCGAGGATGGCCGCCCGCGCCACAGCGTTTTTTACATCGCGCACCTGAGCGACACCGAGCGCATGTTCTTCGTCACATTGCTCCTCTCCGCGGTCGAAACCTGGATGCGAACCCAGGCCGGCTCCACCAGCCTGCGCGCCCTCGTCTACATGGATGAAATTTTCGGCTACATGCCGCCTACCGCCAACCCACCATCCAAGCAGACCATGCTCCGCATGTTGAAACAGGCGCGCGCCTTTGGCGTGGGCATGTTGCTCGCCACGCAAAACCCGGTGGACGTAGATTACAAGGGCATGTCGAACACCGGCACATGGATCATCGGCAAACTGCAAACCGACCAGGACAAACAGCGCCTGCTCGACGGTCTTGAAGGCGCTGCCGGTAGTGGTACTCGCAGCAAACTAGATAAACTTATCTCAGAACTAGGCAAACGAGCGTTCGTTCTGCACAACGTTCACGAAAAAGAGCCCATCGTTTTCCAAACCCGTTTTGCGATGAACTATCTCGCCGGCCCGTTGACCCGCGTCCAGATTCCCGCCCTGAACGAATTGGTCGGCGCAAATCCGGTTATCAGTCATCCGTCATCCGTTGTCAGTGGACGAAGAGCCGCTTCTCTCGCGGACGTTCAGCCTGTTTCCGTTTCCGCGGCCTCCGCGTCGACTCCCCCAATTACCAATTACCAATCACCAATCGTCAATCGTAAATCGTCAATCGAAAATGGTAGTTTGACTCGTCCCTCCGTCCCCTCGGCTGTTGCGGAATACTTCATCCCGATGAACTTCAGCCTCACCGAATCCTTCCGCGCCGCCGGCAAGACCATGCCCGCCGACGCGCAACAGGTGGGCGTCCTGTACCGTTCCGCGCTGGCCGCCTCCGCCCAGGTGCGTTTCCTTGACCGCAAATATGGCGTGGACGCGGAAGTGACGCGCACCGCGCTGGTTGAAAATCCTGAGCGGCGCAGTTCCCTGCGCTGGGATGACTTCGTCTACAGCGGCGCTCTCGACAAAGTGGAGACCTCTCCCGCGCCCGGCGCCCGCTTCGATGTGCTCGACGCGTCCCTTGGCGATGCCAAACTGGTCGCCGCCCTGCAAAAGGATTTCACCGACTGGGTCTACCGCTCCACCACCGTCAAAGCGCGCGCCAATGACGCGCTCAAAGTCTACGGCGGGCCGGACGTGTCGCAGGCTGATTTCATGAAAGCCTGTTCCGAAGCCGCCAGCCAAGCCCGCGATGTCGAGATCGAAAAACAGGCGGGCAAGGTGGATCGCCAGATCGCGTCCCTGCAGGACAAACTGACGCGCGAGGAACGCGAACTTCAGCAGGATGAGTCCGATCTTCAGAACCGAAAAATAGAAGCGGGCGCCAATCTGCTGGAACTGGGCGCGGGCTTGATTGGCTTTGGCCGCAAAAAGAGCGTTACGACGCAGTTCACCAAACAACGCCTGTCCCAGAATGCCAAGGCGGATGTGGAAGAATCTCTCCAGGCCATTGCCGAATACAAGAAGCAATTGACCGAACTCGAAAGGGAACGCGACCGCATCACCGAGGAAGTCAATGCGCGCTGGGGTGACGTGGTCAACCAGATCACCGAGATCACCCTCAACCCGAAGAAGACCGACATCTATGTCAACCTGTTTGGCGTCGCGTGGTCTCCCTACTATCTCGTCGAGGTGGGCGGGCAAAAGATGGAACTTCCCGCCTTTGGCGCGGAGTGATCGTCAGAAACCCGTTTTCTTTATTACCCCCGAAGCGAAGCGGAGTGGAGAAAACGGGTTTCTGATTGTGTAAGTTTCTTCCTCGTCCAGCAGTCCAACCTGCTGGACCAAATTTTGTAGCGCAAATTGCCAATTTGCTCGACTGAGCCATTACATGAGCATCCTCTACATTCTCCTCTCCCTCCTCCTCTGGGGATTGATTCACTCCCTCCTCGCCTCTCTCGCCTTCAAATCCTTCCTCACCAATTTGCTCGGCGAGTCTCTGATGCGCGGCTATCGCCTTTTCTACAACCTCTTCTCGCTCCTCAGTTTCCTACCCATCCTTTACCTGGTCGCGGTCCTGCCCGACGCGCCGCTGTATTCCGTCCCCGCGCCCCTTTCCTACGCGATGATCCTGGGACAGGGAGTCGCGGCCGTGCTCCTCCTCGTCGGCGTTCTGCAAACGGACACGCTCTACTTTGTTGGTCTGCGCCAACTCATCGAGCAGGAGAAACCCGCCAAATTCGTCACGGGCGGACTGTATCACCTCGTCCGCCATCCGCTTTACACGGCGGGACTGCTCTTCCTGTGGCTCTCCCCGCAAGTGACGGTTAACTCGTTTACGCTTAATATCGCCGCGACGATTTACATCCTCATCGGCGCGTACTTTGAAGAACGAAAATTACTGCGCGAGTTCGGGGAGGCGTATGAGGAATACAAATCCAAAACACCCATGCTGATTCCGTTGAGAATGCCTCAACACGTTTTTTCTTCCAAAGGCCATGTGCCGAATACCGAAACAAAACAGGCAATTGAAGACGCGGTGAATCGAAAAAATACCAAAACGTTTGATACAGTTGAAGATGTTTGGAAGGATCTCGAAAAATAATCGGGTTGAAAAATCGCAGCAATTTACGCAACCCCGAAGGGGTGATCTGATTCTAGATCGGGCATTCGTTTATTCATAACCCCGAAGGGGTGGCATGGTTGGCGGGTCATGGCATCCCTTCGGGATTGACGCTCCAGAAATCTTCGATGTATGGAACCAGTTCTTCCCCTCCTTCGTCATTAAGGCATCTCTCACCCAAGCAGGTATAATTCCCCGCATGACAGCCTATTCCCGACCCTACCCGCATTCCTTCCCGCGCGTCGCACAAATATTGGCGGCGTTGACTTTGGGATTCGGCGCGTTCCTTGCCGTGGTCATCGCCTGGACGCTGGGCTATCAACTGCTTTACGCGGGACGCATCTTCCCCGGCGTGACGGTGGCGGGCGTGGATTTGTCGGGCTTGGCCCCGTCGGATGCGGCCCTCAAACTTAACCAGACGCTGTCCTTCCCGATCAGCGGGAAAATCGTGTTTCGCGATGGCGGGAACGTCTGGCTGGCCTCGCCCGTGGAATTGGGCATGGTCTTCGACGCCTCCTCCAGCGCGCAGGCGGCCTATCGCCTCGGGCGGAATGCCAACCCGTTTGCCGCTTTATCGAATCAGTTGCGCGCTCGCAAACGCGGCGCGGACGTGGCCCCGGTCATCATCTTCGACCAGCGGCTGGCATACGCGTACGTCAACAATCTGGCCGCGGGCATCAACCGCCCGGCGGTGGAAGCCAGCCTGAAAATCGAGGGGACGAATGTCGTCGCGCAATCCGGCCAGGTGGGCCGCCACGTGGATGTGGACACCACTCTCGTTTTCCTGAGCGCGCAATTGCAGGCCTTCCGCGATGTGGAAGTGCCGCTGGTGGTGATCGAATCCCCGCCGCTCATCATGGACGTGTCCGCGCAGGCGGATACCGCGCGCCAGATCCTGTCCGCGCCGTTGCAATTGTCCCTCGCGAATGCCGCGCAGGGCGATCCCGGTCCGTGGGTTTTCGAACCGGCTGTCGTGGCGGGCATGTTGACCGTGAAGCGCGTCGATAACGGCGGACAGGCCGAAATCCGCGTGGGAC
This sequence comes from uncultured Anaerolineaceae bacterium, assembly GCA_964371065.1. GTDB lineage: Bacteria > Chloroflexota > Anaerolineae > Anaerolineales > Villigracilaceae > Denitrolinea. Next base: position 24,939 of record CAYJLS010000015.1, read on the forward strand.
TCGAAAGCGGCGCGTTCGCCCAGTTGCTGATCCCCATCGCGGGCCAGGTGGATCGCAAGTCCAAAGACGCGAAATTCTATTTCGACGACAACACCAAGCAACTGGCGCTGATCGAGAATTCTGCCATTGGCCGCGCCACGGATGTCCCCGCGACCATCGCGGCCATGAACGATGCGCTTCTGCGCGGCGAACATGCCGTTGCGTTGGCGGTGAAAGAGGAACAACCCGGCGTCCCGGATACCGCCACCGCGGAATCGCTGGGCATCCGCGAATTGGTCAGTTCGCAGACTTCGTATTTCCGCGGCTCGAATGCCGAACGCATGCAAAACATCGAGATTGCGGCGGCGCGCTTCCACGGGATTTTTGTCGCCCCCGGCGCGACCTTTTCGATGGGCGAGGCGCTTGGCGATGTGAGCCTCGATAACGGCTTCACCGAGGCCTGGATCATCTACGGCGGGCGCACCATCAAAGGCGTGGGCGGCGGCGTGTGCCAGGTCAGCACCACCCTGTTCCGTACCGCGTTCTTTGCTGGCTTCCCCATTGTGGAACGGTATTCGCATGCTTATCGCGTTTCTTATTATGAGCAGACCATCAGCGGACGCGACCCCCTGCTGGCAGGCCTGGACGCCACGGTTTACTTCCCGCTGGTGGACTTCCAATTCGTCAACGACACGCCCTACTGGCTGTTGATGGAAACGTATTTCAACCCGAGTTCGCAATCGCTCACCTGGAAATTCTATTCCACCTCGGATGGCCGCACAGTCACTTCCGATGCCAGCGGGCCGCGCAACATTGTCGCCGCGCCCGCGCCGCTATTTGAAGTCAACCCCGATTTGAAAGCCGGGCAGATCAAGCAGGTGGACTGGGCCGCCGACGGCGCGGACGCCACCATTGTCCGCACGGTTTGGAAGAACGGCGCGGTCTATTTCACCGACACCTTTACCACCCATTATGAACCCTGGCAGGCGGTCTGCCAGTATGGGCCGGGCACGGATGACGTGGAGAAGAAGGCCAAAAAGAATAACCTTTGCCTTCCGCCGAACACGTAACCACATGGACGACTAAAGTCGTCACTACATGGCTTTCGGTTTCCATGTAGTAACGACTTTAGTCGTATCGGCATGGTAAAATAGCCGCTTGTTGTGAACGAAACAAATGGAGTAAACATGCTCAGTAAAGAACTGCTCGAAATCCTGCGTTGCCCGAACTGCGTGCGCGAAAAGAACGGCCTGCTCACGCTCCACAAAGATGCCTGGCTGGTCTGCAAGGAATGCGGACGCAAATACCCGATCCTCGACGACATCCCCGTCATGCTGATTGACGAGGGCGACAAGTGGGTCAGCACCCCGGTCGAGAGCCTGCCCGTCCCACCCCCTGTGGGGAAATAGTGCCTGCGCTGGCAGACCTGCTGGCCGACCTGGCCAGCGGTGACGAAGCGCGCGCCGAAGCCGCGGTTCCCTCCCTCGTAGCGCTGGGTGAGACGATCATCCCTTCCCTGCGCGGACTGCTGGACTCACCCGACGCGGACATCCGCTGGTGGGCGACGCGCACCCTCGCCTCGCTTCCCTCCCTGGACCCGGGCCTGCTCCTGCTTCCCCTGGCGGACGCGGCCCCCGAAGTCCGTCAGTGCGCGGCGCTGGGGCTGTGCGCCCACCCATCCGAAGCCGCGATCCCGCTCCTGGTCCGCGCGCTGTCCGATGCGGACAGCCTCACCGCCGAACTGTCTGCCCGGGCGTTGGTCGCGGTTGGGGAGCCTGCGGTGGGGAGCCTGCTCGAGGTCCTGAAAGATGCGCCGAAGTCGGCTCGTATCCACGCCATGCGCGCGTTATCCGAAATTGCCGACCCGCGCGCCATCCGTCCCATGATCGAATCGCTGTCCGAAGATTCCGCCATGATCCACTACTGGGCGGAGGCCGGCCTGGAACGGCTGGGCGTGAACATGGTCTACCTGAAACCCTGAGAAAATTTATGAAGAAAATAACCCTGCCAAAAATCAAACTGCCCAAAATGAATTTTAAACGCCCCTCGCTGGGAGGCATCATTTTCTGGGTCATCGCCATCGGTTTGGGCGTTGCCACGCTGATTTTTACGCGCGGCTTCTTTGCCTGCTGGACGATCACCAACCTGCCCGGCATGGCGCCCGCTTCCTGCGGCGCGGGGACGAACAGCGGCCCGGTCTTCAACCCGCAAGGCACGCCCATCGCCACGGATGTTGCTGTGACTCCGGAAGTGGTCGCCCCACCCGATGTTCCTCCGCCCACCTGGGATGGCGGCAGCCGCGTGAACGTGCTGTTCATCGGCATTGACGCCCGCGATTGGCAGGCCAACGTCGGCGCGCCGCGCTCGGATACGATGATCCTGTTCACGATTGATCCCGTTTCCAAGACGGCCGGCATGTTGTCAATCCCGCGCGATATGTGGGTGAACATTCCCGGCTCCGGCTATGGCCGCATCAATACCGCGTATTCCATCGGCGCAGGCGCCAAACTACCCGGCGGCGGTCCCGGCCTGGCGATGAAGACGGTGGAGCAGTTCCTGGGTGTGCCGGTCAATTATTACGCGCAGGTGGATTTCAACACCTTTATCCAGATGATTGACACCATCGGCGGGGTTGACGTGAATGTGAAGGAGCGCCTGGTGCTGGACCCGGTGGGAACTGGCATGGATCATGTAGTGGTCACGAAAGGGTATCGCCACCTGGTTGGGTGGAAGGCGCTGGCCTACGCGCGCACGCGTCACACCGAGGGCGGGGATGTGGACCGCGCCCAGCGCCAGCAGGATGTGATCTTTGCCATCATGGACAAGGTGTTCAGCCCGGACTATTTCCCGACATTTCTCAAGCAGGCGCCCAGCCTGTATACCCAGATGTCGGCCGGTATCCACACCAGCCTGTCCCTGGAGGACGGCGTGCGCCTGGCGGCCTTGCTGCAGGGCATCCCGCGCGAGAACATCAAGACTGGCGTGATCAACTATGACATGATTACCATGAACAATACCACCCTGGATGGGCAGAATGCCAGCGTCTTCAAGCCCAAGCCCGACGATATCCGCATCCTGCGCGACGATATCTTCGGCGGCGGCGCGGTGGGTCCGATGGCTGATAAAGATCCAACCAATCCTAATGTCACCCTTGATCTTTCGAAACAGGAAGGTGCTCGCATCCGCGTCAATAACGGGACTTATGCTTCGGACTTTGACCAGCGGACGGCAACATATTTGCAGGGACTGGGATTGAACGTGACGGAACTGACCAGCGGCGGTCCGTATGACCGCACGGTGATTGTGTTGTATTCCCCGAAACTTTATACGATGCGTTTTCTGCTCTACCTGTTTGGCTTGAACGGCGCCTCTGGCACTTCGCAGATTAAGTTTGAGCCTGACCCGTCCTCGCCGGTGGATGTGGAGATCCGTCTCGGACAGGATGTGGCGAACGCCAATATTATTCCGTAAACATCGAACGCTTCGCTCCAAACATAAAACGGACTCGTCCATTGCCAGGACGAGTCCGTTTTATATGAGAAATTCGCTAGCGCGCATTTTTTTCGTAGAATTTTTTTTGAAACGCGAATGACGCGAATAAGCGAATTCCGCGAATAAATTCTTAAAAAATTCGCGACACATCGTATTTTAGCACATCGTGCTTTAGCATTCGTCCATTCGCGATATTCGCGTTGAGAATTTCAGTAAATCACAAATTTGATTCTAACAACCCTTCACATCCCGTCATTGCGAGCGTTCTTCCCTGGCACCGCCCGCCAGGGCAGGTGTGCGAAGCAATCCCCTGCCAGACGAGAAGATTGCTTCGCCGGGACCCCGTAAGAGCATCGGGGCAGGCGAGCACCCTCCTCGCAATGACGGTAAAACCTGTGATTTACTGAATTTATGCGGTAGAGAAAATAAGAAATTCTGCCTATGGTCTTTGAAGGGTGATTTTCAGGCCGCCGAAGTAGGTTTCCCCGTTCGTTTTCTGGCAAGTGGGCGGCGTCAATTCTGTGACCTGCGCGCCGCCATCCGCGGCGCGCAGGTTGTACGTCACGCCGGGGGACATGATCGCGTCCGCGTAGCCGTTGCCCAGTTCGGGTTTGAATCCGGTAAAGAAGTGTTCCTCGCCGCCCGCCCACGAAAGGATGAGTTCGATGCCGGGGATCTGCCGCCGCGCCACGGTCATGGTGAGGACCTGGAGCAGTCCCTCGGCCAGGGATTCGTCGCAGACGGTTTCCTGCGCGGCCAAATCGAAGGGCGCGCCGGGCGGCGGGACGGGCGTCCGCGTGGGATGCGGGGTGGCGGTGTAGAAGGGCAGGGGAATTTCTGTGTCGCTGGGAAGGGCGGTATCGGCCGGGTTGGCGGACGGGGATGACGCGGCAGGCAGGGAGGTTTGCGCGGCGAACCTGGTCGGCGTGGACGGCACAACGCTGGGGACGCGTCCGCGCAGGGCGGAGGCCAGTTGCGCCAGTTGGAAAGATTGCAGGGCGTCGCCGCTGGAGAGCGTGCGTTGCGCCTGCGCGGACAGGGCTTCGTACGCGTCCGCGTCGCCCAGGAGGTTGAGGCGGGATTGGGCGCGCGTCAGGTCGCCATCCGCCGCGAAGGCCGCGGCGATGACGGCGCGGTACTGGTCTTTGAAATCCGCGCGCAGGGCAGACGGGACCGAGTCCACCACTTTCACCGGAAAGAATATCCATGCGGATGCCAACCCAAGCGCCAGGCCGACGAGGAGCGCGAGGATGATTTCCCAGGGGAAGCGTTTCCCGTTCATGGCGCGGCTCCCGAGGAGGGTTGCCAGGCGCGCAGGGCCGCGACCAGTTCCTCGAGCGCGGTCATCTCGGATGGTGAGAATCCGGCCGAAGGTCCGAATTGAAGCGCCTGCGCGGCGATCCCGGCGGGCGGGTCACTGCCGAAGATGGCCAGCCGGCGCGCGGCCAGGTCGGCGTCCTTGTCTGCCTGATACGCCTCGGCCACCATCAAGATGTAGTCGGCGCGATAATCGGTGCGCAGGGTGTCGGGAGTCAGGTCCACGAAATCAACCGGGTCAACCACCCAGCCGTAGAACAGACCCAGGCCGATGCCAAGCGCGGCCGCGAGAAAAATCCAAAGCCAGTGTTTCATGGTTGTATTGTGCCACAGGTGGTGGGAAAAGGAAATGCCCGGACAGGCGACCGGCGGCACCCGAAGACTCCTCCTTACCGTTGCTGCCTTTCGGCCCTGGCGGGATTCGCAGGGCTTCGCCGCGCCGGGCCTGCCCGGACGCGGCAAGCATACCCGATGGAACACGGATGCGCAAGGATGAAGGATGAAAGATGAAACGTGTGATCCGTGTTGCGTGTTCCGTTTACCTGTGTACCTGGGGGCGTTTGCCAATTCAACCAAGAGGCATTACAATCGGCGCACATTTAATTTGGAACTGATGGACCGCGAGACCCCACCCCCGGCCCCTCCCCATTTTTTTCAAAAATGGAGAGGGGAGCGATGATGGGTCTGGCGCTCCCTGAGTTCCCGGGAGGTACCCTTGAGTCTTCATCCCGATCGTGGAGTGGAATTTCGCTCCGTCCGGGCGCTGGTTGAACGCCTCGGCCTGCCTGTTAAAAATTTGTCCCTGTTCGCCCGCTCGTTCACGCACCGCTCGTACGTCAACGAGCACGCCTCCGCAGTGGAGGACAACGAGCGCCTCGAATTCCTGGGCGACGCCGTGCTGGATTTTGTGGTGGGCGCGTGGGTCTACAACCACTTCCCCGAAATGGCGGAAGGCGAGTTGACCCGACTGCGCTCCGCGCTCGTCCGCACAGATTCGTTGGCCGCCTTCGCCCGCTGCCTGGACTTTGGACCTGCCCTCCGTCTCGGACGCGGGGAACTGGCTTCGGGCGGACGCGACCGCGACAACCTGTTGTGCGGCGCGTTCGAAGCCTTCATCGGCGCGCTGTACCTTGAAACCGACGTCCAGACCGCGGCGCAATTTATCGAGCCTCTGCTCGAGTCCACGCGCGAGCAGATCTTTGCCCAGCCCGATCTGTCGGACGCCAAGTCCCGTTTACAGGAGTGGACGCAGGGACAGAAACTCGGCGCTCCCGCCTACGCGCTAGTGGAGAAGATCGGCCCCGAGCACTCGCGTACCTTCGAGATCGAAGTCCGCTTGAACGGTGAAGCCCTCGGACGCGGACGCGGTCCCAGCAAAGCCACCGCCGAACAGGAAGCGGCGCGGGTCGCGTTGGAGAAGTTGGGAGTGAAATAACCTATTGCGTATTTCGTATTGCGTAACCACCCAATCGCCAATCAAAAATCGTAAATCTAAAATCGTAAATCCTACATGCCTCTTCGCCTCAAATCTCTCGAACTGCACGGATACAAAACCTTCGCCTCTCGCATGGAATTCCAATTCGGCGAGGGGATCACTGCCATTGTCGGGCCAAACGGCTCGGGCAAGTCGAACATTGCCGATTCGCTGAGGTGGGTGCTCGGGGAACAGTCCTATGGACTCTTGCGCGGCAAGAAGACCGAGGACATGATCTTCGCCGGTTCGGAACAGCGTCCGAAAGCGGGCATGGCCTCTGCTACGATTACCTTCGATAACGCGGACGGCTGGCTTCCCGTGGACTTCTCCGAAGTCGCGCTGACGCGCCGCGCCTACCGCGACGGTCACAACGAATATCTGTTGAACGGACAGCAAGTCCGCCTGCGCGACATCAACGAACTGCTGGCCGCTTCGGGTCTGAGCGAGCGCACGTACACTATCCTCGGCCAGGGACTCGTGGACGCATCCCTGGCGCTCAAAGCCGACGAGCGCCGCCGTCTCTTCGAGGAGGCCGCCGGCATTGGCCTGTATCGCACGCGCCGCGACGATGCGCTCAAACGCCTCGAAACGACCCAGCGCAATCTTGAAAGGGTGCTGGATATTCTGGCCGAACTCGAGCCGCGCATCAAGTCACTGGAACGCCAGGCGCGCCGCGCCAACGAATTCTCACGCGCCCAGGCCGATTTGAAAGTGCTGTTGCTCGACTGGTACGGTTACCACTGGCACCGCGCCCAGAACGAGTTGAACGAAGTCCACACCACCCTGCGCGGACAGGAATCTCGGACGCGCAAGTCGCGCGAAGCCTATGCGCGCGTGCAGGCCGAGTTTGGCGGATTCCGCGAGCGGCTTTCGGGATTGCGCGCCCAACTCAATGCCTGGCATCGCCAGTCCGCGGAACTCCATAATCGCAAGGAAACCATCAGCCGCGAACTGGCTGTTCTGGATGAGCGCCGCCGCGCGCTGACGGCCAGCCAGCAATCCCTGTTCGCCGAGCAGGAACGCGCCACCGGCGAGGAAACCCTCGCGCAGGAACGCATCTTTGAAGTGGAGCAGGAAGTCGTCCGCCAGCAGGGGGAGAACGAGGAAGCCAAATCGCAGCTGGCCGCGGCCCAGTCCGCGTTGCAGGCGCGGGGGGCGGAGCGCACTGCGGCGGAACAAAAACTCAACGAGGCGCGGGCGCAGGTCAATGCCTTGCACGCGCAGCGCGCCGAGACACAGGCGCGGCTGGACGAACTCAAGACGCGCATCGAAGCGCAAAACCAAAAACTGGAATCCACGCGTGGCGCGATCCAAGCCGCCGAGGCCGCGCTCAAAAAAGCGGAAGCGCTCTTGGAAGACTCGCGCAAGAAACGCGAACGCGCAGAAGCGGATTTAAAAGAAACAGAGCAGAAGGCGGAAAGCGGAAAGCAGAACGCAGAAAAAATTGATGAAGAGTTGCGCCTCAGAAGGCAGCAACGCGATGCGCGTGCCGCGGAACACGCCCGCCTGCAAGCCCAACTCGAAGTCATCGAACAGGCCGAGGCCTCGCTCACCGGTTACGCCGAGGGTGCGCGCCTCCTGCTGGATGCGGCGCGCCAATCGCGCCTCACCTCTCGCGGCGCGCTGAGCGCGGCGCTGGATGTCCCCGCGGAACTCGAAACCGCCATCACCGCCGCACTGGGCGATTCGCTCGATGCGATTTTGGTCTCATCCGAATCCATTGAAGATGCCATGAATTTATTGGAGCAGGGCGAAGGGCGCGCGGCGATCCTCGCGCTGGATGGAAATCACAGTGTCGCGCAACTTTCCGCGTCGGATGATCCCGATTGTCTCGGCGTGGCCGCCTCGCTGTTGCATGTCTCCGATGACTTGCGCGGTGCGACACAGTTGTTGTTGGGGAATACACTGGTTGTAAAAAACCGCGCCGCGGCGCGCAGGCTGGTTACGGGACTCCCCGCGCACGCGCGCGTGGTGACACTCTCGGGCGAGGTCTTCCGTGCGGACGGTTTGATCCTGGCTGGGAAAGCGCCTCGCTCCGGGACTTTGGGGCGGCCGCGCCAACGACGCGAGGCTCAGGCCTCCCTGGCCTCTGTGGCGGACGTGTTGTCCGCGTTGGAGAACTCGCTCCGCCAATTGGGCGCGGATGTGGAGTCTGCGCGCAGGGAGCAGGCGCAAGCCGAAGCCGCGGCGCGCCAGGCGCGGACGCGTCTGGAAGCCGCGCGCGAGGCGGAGCAGAAATCCGCGCTCGAAGCAGAGTCCGCGCGGCGGCAGTTCGAGTTCGCGAAGAGTCAGGTGGAGAGTTTAGCGGAAGAGGTCGCGGCGGCGGAAAACGATCGGAGGCGCGCGGCCGGCTCGAGGTCCGAGATGGAGGCGCAGGCGGTGGCGGGGCAGGAATCCATCCGCGAGTTGACGTCCGCATTGGCCGCGCTGTCGCTGGAGGAAGTCCAGGAGCAGGTGACCTATTGGACGGCGCGCGTGGCCGTCTCGAAGGGCGCGCTGGCCGAGGCGTTGAACCGCCGGTATGAACGCACTGGCACGGCGGAGCGTTTGGGCGGACAAAAGTCTGAGGTGGCGAAAAAGATCGAGGAGGCCGCGCAAGCCATCGTCGGGTTGGACGCGGAGAAGGAGTCGTTGCGCGCGCAGGAATCCGAATTGGGCGGCCAGATCGAAGTGTTGCGCGTCCAGATTGATCCCGCTGAAAAAGATTTGGAGAGCGCCGAAGGGCAGGAGAAGGCGTATCAATTGCAGGATAGCGAGGCGCAACGCGGGATGACCAATGCCGAGCGCGCGCTGGGACAGGTGCAGTTGGAATTGACGCGGCGGCAGGAGATGCTGACCACATTGCGCCAGCGCATCGAAGACGATTTCGGTTTGGTGGAATTCGATTATCGCGAGAATGTTTCGGGGCCGGTGCCGTTGCCGCTGGACGGCATGGTGGAGCAACTGCCTGTGGTCACGTCGCTCCCGCTGGAGTTGGAGGAGCAGATGACGCGGGCGCGCCAACAGTTGCGGCGCATGGGCGCGGTGAATCCCGAGGCGCAGCAGGAATACCAGGCCGAGTCACAGCGTTATAAATTCATGAAGGAACAGGTGGAGGACTTACACAAAGCCGAGGCGGACCTGCGCCAGGTGATCTCCGAATTGGATGACCTGACCCAGCGCGAGTTCCACAAGACGTTCGAAGCGGTGGCAAATGAGTTCCGCAATATTTTCATCAAGTTGTTCGGCGGCGGCTCGGCGCGGCTGACGTTGACCGACCCCGATAATTTAGTGGAGACCGGCATCGAGATCGAAGCCAAACTGCCGGGTCGCCGCGAGCAGGGACTGGCGTTGCTCTCCGGCGGCGAGCGTTCGCTGACGGCGATTGCGCTGGTCTTCGCACTGCTGAAAGTTTCGCCCACGCCCGTCTGTGTGATGGACGAGGTGGATGCCATGCTCGACGAAGCCAACGTGGGACGCTTCCGTGACCTGCTACGCGAGTTGAGTCGCGACACGCAGTTCGTGGTCATCACGCACAACCGCAACACCGTCCAGGCCGCGGACGTGATCTACGGCGTGACGATGGGACGCGATTCGTCGAGTCAGGTGATTAGTTTGAAGTTGGATGAGATCAGTGATGAGATGCTGGGGAGGAGCAGGGGGTAGGTTGGTAAGTGGTAATTGGTAATTGGGAATGCGGGATAGGAGATAGGTGATTCGTGTTGCGTGTTCCGTCAAGAGGGGATGATTTGCGGTGGGCATATGTGAAATGAAAAAGAGACGCGGAGGGGAACGCGTCTCTTTTGGTTGAGGATGGGAAGTCCGCTTTGGCTTATTCGGTTGTTTGCTTATTCTGAGTCGTTTTTTGGCGAGCCTGTGCGGCGGGTTTTTCAACGCGCAGAGGTTGAGCGGGAGACAACAGGAAGCCGTTTTTCATTCCGACAATGTTGAACACATCGCCCTCTTTCACCCCGTATTTTTTGCGGTATTCAGCGGGGAGGGTGATTTTCCCGCCTTTGCGAATGCGGATGGTGGCCATGGTTTTCTCCACTCTTCTTGCTGATGTGTATTATTGGTTGGGTTTAAGTTTCTCACGGATCCAAGCCAAAGCATCGCCGGGCGTGCCGATTCTCAGCCCTGATTTTTCGGAAACGAGCGGGTCATCCAGGAAATGTTTACGGTTGTGAGTGGCGAGGAAGTCTACTTTGGCTTTGATCGCGGCGGCAAGGATGGGGGCGTCGGTGGGGTCGGAAATCATGTAGAGGGCTTTATCCGCTTCCTGCTTTGTCACTCTAAAAATCGTCGGGTGCGTCTTGATTACGAAGTTTCGAAAATCTGGCAGTGAAAAAGGGGATTTTTTGATAATCGCCTTTTCTGTTTCAACGATTACCTGTTCGCTAATGGCGATTTCAATGATCTCAGCCTCGGCAAGTTTCAACAATGCCCTAGCTGCGCCGATAGCTGAAACTACACCCGCGAAAAAAGCGCTACTATCAAAGAAGATCTTAATTTTTGGCATAATGCTCTTCGTAGTAGCGTTCTCGTTCTTCATCCAGTGTTTTTAGCAAGTCTTCGAAAGTGACGTTGTCTTCTTTCAATCGTCGGTCGATGCTATTTGCCAAACGATCTACTTCACTGTGTTTGGGCACAAGCATGACGGCTCCATTCCCCATGTCGACCATGGTGAGAATCTCGCCTTTATCCAGCCCGTATCTTTTACGAAATTCGGCAGGGAGCGTAATCGTTCCTTTATCGCGGATTTGCAAAGTGGTCATTAGTTTCTCCAGAAAATCGGAAATTCGGAATTTCCGCCATTATACCGCAAGTTGCCAAAAATAAAAAAGAGACGCGGCATTGACGGCCGCGTCTCTTCATCTTTCATCTTTCCACTTTCATCTTTTTCCTCATCCCACCACAGGCACAGTGAGATAGTTCAACACTCCCACCACGAGAACGATGAACGAAGCGAGGGCAAAGAGAATACGCAAATTGCTTTCTTCCTTGAGAAGGGAGCCCCAGGCGGCGAAGGCCAGCCCAAGCGCCATCAGGAGCATGGCGAGTTGAAGATCGTCGCCGCGATTGTCCCATTGACTGGCGGTCTCGAAGCTGGCATCGGCTTCGTTGAACAGTTCATCCGCCGTGGCATACATGGCGCTGTAATATTCATCGTTGAACGGGTCATCGGGATTGGCCTCGATGGACGCCACCAGTTGGTCGGAGTAATTTTCCTCGAAATACGCGGCTTTGGTTTCATCGTCGTTGACGTACCAACTATCATACAAATTGTAATCGTAGACGATGAACTGGTTGGCGCTGAGGTATTCGGCATTGCCGTCGTTCAGTTTCTTCATCCCGAGGATCTCATTTTCGTTCTGTTTTGAGTCGGCGATGGATCCCTGCCAACTGACCAGGGCCGTCATGATGCTCAGGATGGCGATCAGCGAACCGAGGATGAGTTATTTGCCGAAAAAGCGAAGTAATTTCATGGTGAATTTCTCCTTTTGCGTAAATGAGTTACTGTCTGACTGTATTTGAAATCTTGCGATAAAACAACCCCGCGGCTCGGGTTTTCATCCACGCTGCGGGGCGAATTTTTTCCACATTATGAATTTATTTTTCAGGGATGGCGGATATCAAAGCGCGTAATGCTTTATTGACCTGCTCCGCGGTGCTGAACACTTTCGCTACATCGGGGTCAATCATCACTACCAGAGGCGCGTCTTTCATTCGACTCGCAAAGCGGTTGGGCTTGGCTTTGCTGTAATCGAAGCGATATTCTTTTGCCATTTCAGCGGTTTTACGAGGTTTTGGTACGGGCGTTTTTTTCATAGTCTTTGATTTCATCTTTCGTCGCGCGGCGTGCGCTGATAATTCTGATCGTATCGTCAAATCGTTCTACAAAACATACCAGGATGAGCCTACGCAAGGCAGACAAGCCGATAATGATTTCGCGATGCTCCTCTTCCGAATGCGCCGTATCTTCAAAGATGAATGCAAGTGAATCGTTGAAAACGGTAATGGCTTCATCGAAGGCGATTCTATGTTTGCGAAGATTGCTGTCCGCTTTGCGAGGATTCCACGAAAACTTCATATTTCAAGTATAGAGTCCACTGCAAAAAGGCAATCTCACCGCGAAGATGCGAAGGCCGCGAAGGAA